>PKVY01000016.1:0-56884 GCA_003131625.1 Acidobacterium sp.
CATCATATGGTCTCGGTACTAGTGCGTTGGCGAACTCTTTTGTTCCACAAGACTAAAGCGCTTTCTGTCGGTTTCCTTTTGCAATGAGGATTGTTGCAGCTCGGCGAGCCGTTTGACCAGCGTCGAAATCTCGGCGTGTGCCTCGTCGCCCGGAGTATGGCGCAGCGCAACGATCAGGTGGTAAATGGCAGTCTGATCGGAGGGGTCGTCGTGCATGGCGATACGGCACTGCTCGATCGCCAGGTTGTACTGGCCCGAAGCGATGTAGAGGTTGGCAAGAAGGTTTCTTGCCTCTACCATATCGGGCTTGAGGCGCGCAGCGAGTTGAGCGGATCGCATAGCCTCGGGCGAGACTTGCGCTGCGCCTTCGCTCCAGAGCATTTTCGCGAGCAGGTAATTCAATAACGGGCTGCGCGGGTGGAGCTTGAGTTGCGCGCGAATGTCAGACAGAGCTGTGCCTGTCTTGTTGCGCTGTAACTCCGCGATGTCGATGGCATAGGAGCTGATGCTCTGCGCGGAGTCGAGACGTTCGGCTGTCCTGAAGTCGGCCTCGGCTTTGTCGAACTGCGCCAATTGGGCATACAGGAGGCCCCGCGAGATGTAGAGTGAGGGATCATTGGGGATGTGATACAGGCCAACGTCGAGCATATCCACACCGACCTGAAAAGACTCATGGGTCAGGCACAGCGAAGCGAAGGCAACATAATAGCTCGGGTTCGAAGGACTCAGAACGATGGCTTGCCGCAGTAGCGCAACCGCCTTCGGCGTGTCGCCGGTAGCCTCGTAAGCGTCCGCCGCCAGGCTCAACAGATCCGGATCCTGAGGATTCGTGGCGAGCAGCGGCTCGATGGTCTTCACGGCGGTGTCGCTTTGTTTCGCTTCAAGCTGCGCGATGGCCAGATCATATTGAGGCCAGCTTTTTCCGGGCAACAGTGACACGAGATTTTGAAAGACAGGAATGGCCTTCTCCGGCTGATGGGTCTGCATGAGGCAGTTGCCCCAGGCTCCAAGGGAATCGGGATGGGTTTTGACGGCGTCGGCGCTGAGGAGGAATTGTTCATCCGCCTCCTGGCAGTTGCCCTGGCGTTCGTCGAGAGTGGCCAGCATTTCATGGGCGATCTGGTCGCCGGGATCGGCCTTCAGGATTCTTTCGATCAGCGGAATGGCGCGCTTGTCATTCGATTGATAGAGAATCTGCGCTTCTCCGCGAAGCGCCGCGGGATAATCGGGGGAAAAACTCAGCGCCGTCTCAAACGACCTGGAAGCATCGGCGGTCTTTCCCGAAAGAGAAAGAGCAATCCCCCGAAGAGTCCAGATACGAAAGTCGCGGGGCGACGTGCGCAGGGTTTGTTTGGTAAGGGCAAGGGCCTGGTCGTAGTTGTGAGAGCGGATGAGCGCCTGAATGGAATCGACAGACGACTGCGCCGGTGCACGGAGAGCCAAAGAAGAAGCGAGCGCGAAAATGACGACCGAGCGAAAGATCATCTAACTGCGGCTCCAGCCTCGGTTGGGGATCATCCCGTGGGCTTCCTGAATGGTGATGAGCTTGTCGCAACCGACATTGCGGTATTCCTCGGTGGCGCCGCTGGGCCACCGAATAGTGAGATCCGCCGTGGTGACCTGGCCGAGGCCAAAGTGGAGGCGAAAATCATTGCAAGAGTAATAGCTCGACTGGCTGAGCACCTCCTGCGCCTGTGTGCGGCCAGCATAGTGAGCGAGCACACGGGCACCGATGGCGCTGCGATTGGATTTTGTGCCGACCAGCCTCACTTTCAGCCAGTGATGCGTTCCCCGCAGGTCGTTGCGCAACAGAGTGGGCGGCTCGTTCATATTCAGGATCAGAATGTCGAGGTCGCCGTCGTTGTCAAAATCACCGAAGGCGCAGCCGCGACTGGAGTGCGGCGTTGTTACCCCAGGGCCCGCATCGGCGATCTCCTCAAACGTGCCGTTCGCCAGATTGCGAAAGAGAATGCGCGGAGACTTGTTGGGATTCTCGGGGAGGAGCTTCTCGACTTCGGGATAGACGCTGCCCGTAACGAAAAAAATGTCCGGCCAGCCGTCGTTGTCGAGGTCGAAGATCCCGGCTCCCCAACTGGCGAATCGCACTTCGACGCCAAGTTTTGCGGCAAGCGTACGATCGTCGAAGTTGCCCGTGCCGTCGTTGTGATAAAGAACGTCGGTATCTTCGGCGAAATGGGTTTTGAAGATGTCGAGGTGGCCATCGAGGGCGTAGTCGCCAATGCCCACGCCCATTCCGGCTTCCTCGCCTCCGTCGTTGCTCAGGGCCACGCCGCGCTGGATGCCTTCCTCCTTAAATGTGCCGTCGTGCTGGTTCATGAACAGGAGGCTCGGGGTTGAGTCACAGGCGACATAGATGTCCGGCCAGCCGTCTTCGTCGAAATCCGCGGCGACCACCGTCATGCCATAGCTGGGCCACGGCTGGGCGAGGCCCGCATCCTTCGTAACATCGATGAAGGTGCCATCACCGTTGTTGCGATAGAGGGAGTGGCGGCCGAAGGGCAGTCCGCGCGGACCGCAGTTGACAGGGATGCCTTTCCAGTTGCAGTTCACGCCCGATCCGGGTCGGGGCACGTGGTCGAAATCGAATTTGAGGTAATTGGAGACAAACAGGTCGAGATGCCCGTCTCGGTCGTAATCGACGAACGAACAGCCGGCTCCCCATCGGGTTTCAACGTCGATGAGTCCCGCTTCTCGAGTCACATCCTTAAAGGTGCCGTCACCCATGTTGCGGTAAAGCTTGTTCTGGCCGAAGTAAGTGCAGAATAAGTCGTCGTGGCCGTCATTGTTGTAGTCGCCGACGCAGACGGCGTTTGCCCAGCCAACATCTTCCAGTCCGGCCTGCTTTGTAACCTCGGTGAAGGTGCCGTCACGATTGTTTTTGTAGAGTCGATTCGTGGCGCCGGACGGACCACCTTCAAGACGTGTGCCGCTCAGAAGAAAAATGTCGAGCCAGCCGTCGTTATCGTAGTCGAGGAAAGCGCAGCCGCAACCATTGGCCTCGATGATGAACTCCTTGCGATCGACGCCACCATAAACGACGGGGGCGACGAGTCCGGCCGCAGCGGCGACATCGACAAAGTGTGCGTCAAAAGGGCGACCCGACTGCTTCGGCTTCGCCTGCACGGAGGCGACCCGCCCTCCCATGCCGCCGGTCTGCTGCCGTTGTGCGGCGGAGCGCTTCGCAATTGTGCCAGCGAATGCTGCCAGGGAAAGATGGAGAAAATCGCGCCGTCCGGTACGCATGATGGGGACTAAGGTCCCATCATAGCTGCTCCCGTTCTCTCCGCAGACGTTTTCTCGCGGGATCTACCAAAAGTAGCTTGCGACTACGTGAGGAGGCCCAGGAATGGCATCGATGACGCTGGTTTGCACGACAACCTGCATGTTCTTGCGACTCCAGTCCGGTGGCGCGGTCCGCAGCATTTCCTCGAGATACGCGGGATTGGAGATGAGTTCTCCGGCCGCCTGCGTGCCAGGCGAGCCGATACCGGCGGCGGAGATAAGAAACTGCCCGGTTTTCGCATTCAGCAGGCGCGTTATGACGCCGTAATCCGCTGTGTAGCCTTTTTTCGGATCGTACTGCGAAGACCATAGCCGGCCGCCGCGGATTTGTTCCTGCACTCCCTGCTGATACAGAAGGACGAAGTGGAGATTCGAAGTCATTTGCATGGTCCAGCGGTTATTGAACGCGCCAAGCACCACTGCGGGCGAAGTGCGGAGATCTTCGAAGGAATAGCTGTTGCCAATTCTGACCTGGCTGGGCTTGCCCATGCGGACGAGCAGATTCGAAATCTGCACCGCGGCATACGCATCCCCGCTGGCAACGCCGTAGCCGGGATAAATCTGCATGTCTCCCCAGGTAATCCGCTCCGACGGGTCCAGCGGAAGGACTTCATTGTCCCGTTCGGCTTCGGTTTGGAACGTGCCGGGATGGTTGCGCGTGTAGTGCTCATAAATCTCGTCAGAGGGCCGGTAAACCACAGGTTTTGCCAGGCAGATGATGACCGGCTGCGAAGACTGGAATACGGGCGACCAAAAGACCTCAAGCGGGGACATCGGGTGTTTGTGTGCGCGGAGTCCGAGCAAGGTGGCGACGATCGCCAGAACGAGGGTCAGGCAGGCGATGCCCACGAGCCAGGCACGTTTGTTTCGACGCGCCGGTCGCACCACCTCGTATGCCTGCAATTCAGGAAAGGCCACCGCAGCAGGATGTGGATGGTGAACCGCCGGCTGATGCGTGGCGTGACTCTCCGCAGGCGCATGACCTGGGTTCCAGTGAAACGCCGGGCAGTAGGAGCCCAGGGGAATCTCAATCCGAACTGGCAGATCGGGCTGAGCGGTGTAGTAATACTGCTCCAGCCGGCGCCGGACTTCGCCCGCCTGAACCCGGACCACAGGATCGTCCCCGGTGGCATAGTCGGCGTCGCGGTGAAAGACCTCGGCGCCGATAATTCGCTCTTTCAGCTGCTCATGGTGTCCTTCCAGGCTGTGGTGGACGACGTAGGACAGAAACTCCTTGCGCCGGGAGCTCCCGCGGAAAGGGGGACTGTCGAGGATCTTCTCCAGCTCGCCGAGGATCACCGCCTTCGCCGCGCCGGATTCCGGGGCTGAATGGGGGTGCGGAGCCAGAGCAACGGGGTCTTTGCCAGGAATTCCCATAAAGCCACCCGGCCTCCGCTGGGAACTATAGCAAAATCCACAATCCTTGGCACGGTAGCGCAGGCTGGAATGTCGGAGACATCTGGTACGACGTTCATCTCCTTATCCACCAGCAATATACCGGAGGCTTGCCGGAGGAACCGCCCAGGGAGCCCCACCGTATTTAACCGTCCATTACTTGAATGTTGCCCGAACCGGTCAGTAGGGTTTGCCGCGGCATCGGGGTCCATCGAAAGGTGGAGTCGAACCCGCGATGTAAACGATTCCCCACATCCCGCGCCTTCACGGGAAAGGCGCGACCGCAACGCATGGGAAACCGATTTTCGGAGGTTTACGGATGAGAGACACCGTGAAAAGACTAGTGCTCCTGCTGACGTTCCTCGGGATGAGTTGTGCGGCCGCCCTGGCCCAGTACTCCAGCGGCATTGTGGGCACAGCCCACGATACGTCGGGCGCCGTGGTGGCCGGAGCCAAAGTGACGGTCACCGACACGCGCCTTGGGATCAGCAAGACCACCACCACGAACCAGGAAGGCTACTTTCGGATCGATAGCATCGGAGCCTCGAACTACACGGTCGAGATCCAGGCAAATGGATTTGAGACGTGGCGGCAGACGGGGCTGGATCTGCAGGCGGGCGAGATCCGCGAAGTGACGCCGGTGCTGAAAGTGGGCGCGGTATCCACCAACGTAACCGTTTCAGCCACGGCTGAATCGGTGGATCTGACCACTCCCGATACCGGAGCCGTCATCGGCGAAGCCACGGTCGAACAGGTGCCCTTGCCGGGTCAGAACGTCTATGCGTTGGCCTCCATTACGCCTGGGGTAACTGGCACCGCCGTCACCTCTGGTGACAACTACACCAACGAATATTCGATCAACATCAACGCTGCCGGCCTTCGTCAGGAAGAAAACGGCTACATGATCGACGGCGCCTTCACCAACACGCCGTCCCGCGGCGGGGCAAGTTCTATCTCTCCCAATCCGGAAATCGTGCAGTCCATCAATATCGAAACCAACTCCTTCGACGCTCAAAAGGGAAGAAACGGCGGCGCCATCGTCGATGTCTACACTCGCTCGGGGACCAATGACATCCATGGAACCTTCGACTATTATTTCCTCAACAATTCGCTGAGCGCCCGCACCGAATTTCAGACGACGGTTTCGCCTTTCACGCGGAATCAGGTCGGCGCCACTATCGGCGGCCCGGCTCTCAAGAACAAGCTCTTCTGGTTTGGCGCAATCGACGTGCTTCGTTCCGGCCAAACAACGTCCTACCAGGGCACGTTTGAGACGCAGGATTTCGATAACTGGGCCAAGGCGAACCTGCCCAATAGCCTGGGAGCTCAGGTTCTTCTCGAAGCACCACCCCTCAACTTCCCCTCGTCCGGCTACCTGACTGTTAGCCAGCTGGAATCGTCAGTGCCTGGTTATTACGCGCCCCCTGCCGGCATCCCCGGCAGCCTGAATGCCGTGGGTACCTCGAATATCAGCTTTACTGCGCCCAAGAACGGCTATCAATGGAGCTTCCGCGTCGACGACTACCTGACGAAGTCCGACCGCATTTACGTCGACGCGATGCGTACCTACGATACCGGCCTGAGCAATATCGGACGTCCGGCGCTCAACATTCCGCAGGCGAACTCCTCCGACTTCGTCAATCTCAACTGGACCCACACCTTTAAGCCAACTCTTCTCAACGAAGCGGGCGCGGATCTGATTCGGCCACAGGGTGCCGACCTGCCGTCAGCTCTCGAAGAAATTCCCTATATCAATGTCAGTTCGCTGAATGGATTCTCCAACTGGGGCGCAGGTAACTTCATTCAGTCCACGTATGGATGGCACGATGTGATGACTGCGACCCTCAGGACGCACACTCTTAAGTTCGGCACCGAGATGTTCGACATTCGCGAAATCGACAACCAGAGCAGTGCCTTCGATCGCCCGACCTACAATTTCCAGAATCTGCTGGATTTCGTGCAAAGTGAAGCCACCAGTGAAAATGCAACACCGGTCAGCCTCACCACTCACCAGGAAGGACCTTATGACCGCCGCTATCGCGCCTTCTACCAGGCGTATTACTTGCAGGATGCCTGGAAGGTCAAGCCTCGGCTCACGTTCAACGCCGGCGTTCGCTATGACGAGATGAATAACTATTTCGACATCGAGACCCCGACGGAAACCAACTTCATCCTGGGCTCGGGATCGACGCTCGACAGCCAGGTTGCCACCGGCAAGGCCGTTTTGACCGGGACAACACATGTACTCGATCACAACCTCTGGGCTTTCAACCCCCGGCTTGGGTTTTCCTGGGATGTACGTGGGAACGGGAGAACGGCTGTTCGCGCCGGCGCCGGATTGTTTTCCGATCAGCCGCCCTACCTGCACGTCACCGACCTCATCTCGGCGAACTTGCCGAACTATTACTCCCCATCGATCAACGTCAAATCCGGCCAGCCCATGCCTGCGTTCCAGCTGTGTTCCCCTCCCAACGGCTATAACGAGAACTGCCCGATTGTAAACACCAGCAACATCACTCTCAACTCCTTCGGCGCTGTCCCCGGCAGTCGCGCTAATGTGAATGGCTACAGCACGGATTTCAAACTAACTCAGGTCGAAGCATGGACGCTGAGCGTACAGCAACAGGTACAAAACGATCTGGTCCTGGAACTCAACTACTCCGGAACCGAAGCACATCATTTGCCCGTCGAAAATGACAATGGCATCAACCGGTTTGCCGGCGACCTGATTGTTAACAAGGGCACGCTGCAGCGGCTAAGTCCATACTTTGGATCTGTCAGTTACGCAAGCTCCACCAGTAATTCCGTCGGCAATTATGGCTCTGCTGTTGCAACTCGCCGCCTTGCACATGGCTTCGCCCTGCGCGGGATCTATACCCTGGGAAAGACACTAGATGAAGTGAGCCAGTCCGACTCGCTTGACGGGGGAGCCATCACAACCACTACGGGCGTGGTTGACTGGCAGAATCTGAAGTATCAACGCGGCCGGTCCGACTTCAGTATCCATCAGCAGTTCACCGCCGACGGCGACTGGATCGTGCCCAACCATTATGGCAATGCCTTCGAACGCAATACCCTCGGCGGCTGGCAGTTCAGCGGCGTCTGGGTCATGGCCTCGGGCCTGCCCTTCACGGTCACCACCAGTGCGCCCTTCGCCCCGGTATTCGATTCCGGCGGCAACGTCATCGGCAACACAGGTGGAGACTATAACGCCGATGGCACCAACTACGACATTCCCAACGCCCCGAGCTTTGGACGGCGCCTGAGCGGTGTCAGCAACAAGAAGTTCCTGCAAGGTATCTTTGGCGCGGCGGGCGCATCCGCCTTTCCCGCCCCTCCGCTGGGACAGGAGGGAAATCTGGGGCGCGGTACGTATGACGGGCCCGGGTACAACAATCTGGACTTCACCTTCGAGAAGTTCTTCGACGTGCCCTGGTTCTTCAGCGAGAAGATGAGGTTCGAGGCTCGCGGCGAGGTCACGGATCTGTTCAACCGGGTCAACCTGACCGGAGTTAATTCTGACCTCAACAGCTCAGCCAGCGCTTTCGGACACTCCCAGAATCAGTTGCCGCCTCGCTATCTTCAGTTCCACCTGCGAGCCAGTTTCTAGGGTTGTAGTGCCTCCGTGAGAGGGAGAAACGACGCGTGCTTTACATCGTCTCTCCCCTACTTGTAGACAGGCAGCAGGCTATGCGTTCTGATGTCAACAGCGTTCGTCTGTCTCTCGAGTCATGGTTGAGGACGTGGGGCGGCCAATGAAAACTGAAGCAATTACGCATCCATGCGAAATGAGGAAACCGTTCCGAGGCGCGTGGATCTCCATGCTGTGCAGCGCCGCTCTTGCGGCGTCTCTCCTGAGCTGGACTGCCTTGGGACAGATGCCCGGTCAGTCGATACCTGATCAGCCGACCATTACGGCCGTTCAGTCGCCGAATGGCTTGCACGCTGCGGTGGGGCACGAAGTCGTCGACATCACCGTTTGCAGCGACTCCGTGATTCACGTCGTTGCGACTCCTGATGGACCGGAAAGGGGCAACCATCCCCACCCCTGGATGCTTGACGCGCGGCAATCGTGCCCCGGAGCGCCTTTCCAGTTCGCCACAAACGATAAGTTGGCGACGCTGACAACGGGGACGCTACGAGTGGATTTTTCCCTCACTCGAGGCAATATCAGCTTCCTTCAGGCTGGAGGCATGGCGCTCCTCCATGAAGGTAACGGCGTACCGCGTACCTACGAACCAGTTGAGCTGAACGGAGAACACACCTGGCAAACGACCGACCGCTTCGCGCCCGACGCAACCGAGGCGTTCTACGGACTGGGGCAGCACCAAAGCGGGATGTTCAATTACCGCGGGGCAACCATTGAGCTGGGACAGGACAACACCGACGTCGCGATTCCCCTTCTCGTCTCCAGCAAGGGTTACGCAATCCTGTGGAACACGGCGGCGCTGACCTATGTCGATAACCGCTTCCCGCTGGAACTGAAATTCAGCTCGATCGCCGGCGAGGCCGTGGACTACTACGTCATCTACGGACCGGAGATGGACAATATCATCCATCAATACCGAAGCATGACCGGTCATGCTCCCATGCTTCCAAAGTGGGCCTTCGGATACTTCCAGTCTAAAGATCGATATGTCTCCCTGGATGAGATCCAGAAGATCGCGAAACGCTACCGGGGTAAGCACATTCCTCTGGACGCGATGGTTCAGGACTGGTTCTGGTGGAAGACGGAAGGCGATCCCGTCTTCAACGCCAACTATCACGATGTCGCGAAGGACCTCGACACGTTGCATCAGGAACATGTGCACGCGATGATCTCAGTGTGGGGTCTTCTGGACCCCAACTCCGAAACTTACAAAGTACTGGACGACCAGCACGATCTCGTTCCGGGTGCGCACGTCTACGACGCGACGAATCCAGGAGCTCGGGATATTTACTGGAATCACCTGGTCAGTAAACTGTTGTCGCAGGGCTGGGATGCGTTTTGGCTGGACAGCGCGGAGCCTGAGGAATACTGGCCGCATTTCGGCGATGCGATCCTTCGCAGCAAACAACTGGCCATCGGCAACGGGGCGGAATACACCAATGTTTTTCCGCTCATGCACACCCTTGGCGTTCAGGACCACTGGAAAGCAGCCACGGATCAGAAGCGGGTCTTCCTGCTGACACGTTCGGCTTTTCTGGGACAACAGCGCGTTGGGGCGACGGTTTGGTCGGGCGACGTGTACAGCACTTACTGGGGACTCAGCCACCAGGTGCCTGCCGGGCTGAATTTTGCGTTGTCCGGGTATCCATACTGGACCACGGATATCGGGGGCTACTGGCCCGCGTACGAGGGCAAAACCCAGATCGCCGACTATCAGGAACTCTACGCGCGTTGGTTTGAGTTCGGCGTGTTCTGCCCCATCTTCCGCAGTCACGGTCATCGCCCTGAAAACGAAATCTGGACGTACAACAAAGTCGAACCGACGCTGGTCACATACGACAGACTGCGCTACCGTCTGGTGCCCTACATCTATTCGCTCGCGTGGAAGGTCAGCAGCGAGGACTACACCATCCAGCGTCCGCTGGTCATGGATTGGCGCGCCGACCCTGAGGTCTGGAATATCGGAAACCAGTTCATGTTTGGGCCAGCCATCCTCGTGAACCCAGTCCTCGAAGCGAACGCCACAAGTCGTAGCATTTATCTGCCCGAGTCAGCCGCCTGGTATAACTTCTGGACGGGAGACTCGGTCAAGGGCAGTCAGGTAATTATCGCTGACGCTCCGCTCGACCGAATGCCTTTGTATGTTCGCGCTGGTACGATCCTTCCGCTTGGTCCCGAGATTGAATATGCGGAGCAGGCCCCCGAGGGGCCGATCGAGCTCCGCATTTACCGTGGCGCCGACGGCCGGTTCGATCTGTATCAGGATTCCGGCGATGGGTATCAGTACGAGAAAGGACAGCACGCTGTCATTCCCTTGCACTGGGATGACACGAACTCAACGCTGACGATTGGAACCCGTCAGGGCTCGTACCCCGGGATGCCTGCAAAGATGGACTTCCATGTTGTGCTGGTTGCAAAGGGCAAAGGTGTCGGTGAAACCGTGACAACCGCAGCCGATCGCAACGTCAGCTATGAGGGCAAAGAGATCGCCGTAAAGGCTGGGCCATGAAGAGAGGGATTTCGACTGCTCTCATTACAGGGTTGGTGCTCGCAGGCGCGTTCCTGTCAGCATCTTCGCTCGTTGCTCAACAGGACAACGGGCCACTGGTGCTGAAGCGGGAAGGGCGGGTGATTGCGCTCGTGCCTTATGCTCCCAACATCTTGCGCCTCACCATGAGTATCGACACCGCCGCCGCGACCGGCGCTCCGGGATACGGGATCGTGGCACAGCCCTCGTCAGAGGGATGGACCCACGATCGCGATGCGGATGGCAACGATGTATATCGGTCAGCGCAAATGGTGGTGCGCGTGGCGCCGGGCGATTTGCCGGCGGACAAACTGCCTCAGCCGATGCCGCTGGATGATCTGAATCGACGGCTGCGCCAGCAGTATTTCGGAGGAGGTCAGAGATTCGCTCCGCATAACGATGCGCTGCTGGTGACCTCCACGGACGGCAGGATGCTGCTGCACATGCGCACATGGACGATGGCGCCGGAAAGCGCGGAAGTAGTCCAGGCGGACCCCGCAGATAAGGGGTACCGGGTGGTGGCCATGTTCGACTCGCCCGCCGACGAGCACTACTACGGACTCGGCCAGCAGCAAAAGGGCTGGATGGACTTGCGGGATCACGAGATTCGTTGCTGGCACGACTATTCGGCAGTCGGCGGCGAGGATGTATGCGTGCCCTTCATGGTTTCCACCCGCGGCTACGGTTTGGTGTGGGATAACCCATCGAAGACGACAGTGGATCTTGGGTTCAACGGCCGGAACGTCTGGTCGTCAGAGGTTGGGAACCGGGTGTCGTATTTCGTCATTGCCGGACAGACCAGCGACGAGATCTACGAGGGCTATCGGCTGCTCACCGGCGTGACGCATATGTTGCCACGGGCAGTCTATGGTTATATCCAGAGCAAAGCGATCTACCCGACCCAGGCACAGATTCTCGATGTGGCAAAAGGCTATCGCGAGAAAAATCTGCCACTGGGCGTCGTTGTGGTGGACTTCCTGAACATGACGAGACAGGGCGAGCTGGACCTTGACCCAAAGCGCTGGCCGGATCCCGCGGCGATGAATCGTGAACTGCACGCCATGGGTGTGAATACGTTGCTCAGCGTTTGGCCCCATTTTGCTCCTGGGACGCAGTTCTACGACATGTTGCAGAGCAAAGGATGGCTCATCCATACGCCGGATGGGAAGCCGGACTCGGGACACTTTCGGGACACGATTGGGCCGAATATCGACACCACCAATCCTGAAGCAGCGAGGTGGTTTTGGGAGAAGATTCGCGACCGGTATGTGAAGCCGTACGGCTTCGATTACCTCTGGCTGGACGAAACCGAGCCGGATATCGATCCGGCCAAAGACCTGTTCTCGATCGGGTCGGGCACTCGCTTCTATAACGTTTATCCGCTCTTTCACACAGCGTCGGTGTACGAAGGTTTCCGCCGGGATTATGGAGATAGCCGGAGGGTCATGATCCTGGCGCGGGCCGCGTATCTGGGTGCACAGCGTAACGGCACCGTGTTCTGGTCGAGCGACATTGTTTCGACGTGGGACATGCTAAAACGTTCGATCCCGGCAGGTCTGAACTTCACCGCGAGCGGGTTGCCCTACTGGGATACGGACATCGCAGGATTTTTCTCGCCGCCGATCCCGGGCGACTATCATGCTGCACACCAACCGCTGATCGACGGATCAGATGTGCGGGAAACGATTGGGAACTACGAAGACTACCCTGAGCTGTTTGTGCGGTGGTTCGAATGGGGCTCGTTTCAGCCGATCATGCGGGCGCACGGCGAGAGGATGCACAACGAGGTGTGGTCCTATGGGAAGCAGGCCGAGCCGATTCTCGCGAAGTATCTGAGGCTGCGTTACCAGCTTTTGCCTTACACCTACTCTGTTGCCTGGCACAGTTACCAAACTGGCGCCCCTTATATGCGGGCACTGTTTATGGATTTCCCTGGAGACCCGAAGGCTGCGGATATTCCGGATGAGTACATGTACGGTCCCGCGCTGCTGGTCGCACCCGTCACCGACCAGGGCGCGACCAGCCGGCCGGTCTATCTCCCGGCTGGGACCGACTGGTACAACTACTGGACCAATGAGAAGCTGCATGGTGGGCAAACCATTCAGGCCGATGCCCCCATCGATCTGATCCCTCTGTTTGTTCGCGCCGGTTCGATCCTGCCTTTGGGAGAACCTCTCGAAAACACGCAACAGAGACAGGCCATCGAAAAAGTTCGGATCTATCCGGGCGCCGATGGCGGCTTTGCGCTGTATGAGGATGACGGGTCGACCTATGCGTACGAAAAGTCCGGTGGGCAGGTCACGAACCTGCACTGGGACGACGCGCAACAGCATTTCAGTCACACAGGCGCCGATGCCTGGAGCGGACCTGAGAGTGGTTTGATCGAAGTCGTGCATCCCGCCGGAACAGCTGCGGTCGGTCAAAAGCTACCGCAGCGGGCCGCTGATGGCGGCGAGGTATCGTATGCCGGAATTGTCGAGTAGTCGGTTCTGCTCTCGTCCGCGCCGCGCGGGTTTTCTCTCTTTTCTCGCTGTTCTCATGCTGTTTCGGCCAGACAGTTCTCTGCTCGCACAGGCCTACTCGACCCCAGCATCCGATCGGAGCGTTTCAAACCTCGCGTCAGCACAATACCGCCAGGTACAGCAACGGCTGGCACAAGGCTGGAACACATGGGACGTAAACAGCATGACCGCTCACGTCCTGCTGCCGGAAGGACTAGCCGTCCACGTTGAGTTCAAGCACAACGCGACCGTTTTCGGAGACGAGTTACTGTCGCGAACCTCCGTCGGCCAGGGCACGGTTTTTCCCGGTCCGCATGCGTGGGACGGGAGTTATACGCAACTTAAGGTTACGTGGAGAGGCCATGAGTGGCGGGTGGAAAGCGCGCACGGCGGAAGCGACCTGGTGCTGCTGGTGACGCCATTGGAGGCACCGGGCAAGTTCGCCCTTGCTCCGACCGTGGTTTTCGGTGTGGATTTCCTTTGGGATCGGCTAGGCACCGCGCAGCGAGAAGCTGACTTCGTCGAGACGCACGGAAGTTCCGGGACAATCCGGATCTATTGCACCTGCGCGGCGGAGCGAGTCGTAACAGCGGCGCATCCAGCGCGCGGCCAGCTGCCGGTCAGTGGCGCATATCTTGCCGCCGACTTGACGCAGCCAGTCGGCTTGAGCACGGGCAGCAGGCGTAGTGTGGCCGCAATATCGAGCATCCTTGAGCGACAACGCGCGGCGTACCAGAAGTCGACCGGCGACGGCAGCGCGAGTGCGACGGTGGATGCGATTGAGACAACGCTGGGGTGGGACACCATTTACGATCCGGACCACAAGCGCGTGATTTCGCCCGTCAGCCGGGACTGGAGCACGTATTGGGGTGGTTATGTGCTCTTTGACTGGGACACTTTTTTCGGCGCCACGCTGGCTGGAATCGGCGACCGTGATCTGGCTTACGCAAACGCCATCGAGATTCTGCACGAAGAGACGGCGGAAGGGTTCGTCCCTAATTACGCGCGCGCCGGCGAGTGGAAGAGCTCAGACCGCTCGGAACCGCCGGTTGGCGCCATTACTATTCTGGGGCTCTATCGCAGGTATCACGACCGCTGGTTTCTCCAGGAAGCCTTCGATCCCCTGCTGCGCTGGAATCGATGGTGGGCCAAACACCGCGACTTCCAGGGTTATCTCACATGGGGCAGCGACGGGGAGAATCTACCGGTCGATCCTGAAGACGGCTGGAGCGGCAAGCGCATCGGCGCCATTCTCGAGTCCGGGCTTGATAACAGCCCGATGTACGACAGCTCCACCTACAACCAGCAGGCCCACGTGCTGGAATACGCCGACGTTGGCCTGATGAGCATGTACATCGCCGATTGCGATGCGCTGGCAGAGATCGCGACCGTTCTGGGCAAGACGGCGAAGGCCGGCGAGTTGAAGGAACGCGGTGGGCGCTATCGCGCAAAGCTGGCCACGCTGTGGAACGACGAAACCGGCATCTTTCTCAACAAGGATCTGCACACCGGACAATTCGTTACCCGGCTCTCTCCCACCAATTTCTATCCCATGCTGGCGCAAGCGGCCACGCCAGAACAGGCGAAGACCATGGTTGAGAAGCACCTGATCAACCAAAACGAATTCTGGGGCGAATGGATCATTCCTTCGATTGCCAGGAACGACCCCGCGTTTCCCGATCAGAATTACTGGCGCGGCAGAATCTGGGGACCGATGAATTACCTGGTTTACCTGGGGCTGGAGAACTATGACGACGCGGACGTGCGCCAGCGGTTCGCACAAAAGTCCTACGAACTATTTCTGAAGGAATGGCGCGACAAGGGCCACGTGCATGAAAACTACAACGCGATCGCCGGCACCGGCGATGACGTGACCAACAGCGATCGCTTCTATCATTGGGGTGCGCTACTGGGTTACATCGAGTACCTGGAGCAGATGCGTTCGACGAAGTAATTCTCAAATGGGCAAAGTCGCTGTCCCCCAGGGACCGAAGAGTACCGACCCAAGGCGTCAGAGCGGGCGCCCATGCGATGCGGTCATTCTGATCCTGACAAAGAACTGGTTCGACAGCAAATGGTGCTTTGTTGAGTTCGCGCAAGCGCGGGCGCTAGGCAAACCATCTTTCCGCTGGTGGAGTCGCCTGCGGGAGAGACAGTTGTCTCTTCCGACATCCAGCATCTCGACCTGGTAAAGGACCGCGAGGGCGGACTGGAGCGACTGCGGGCGGATCGCGGTCGCCCTGCGGGAAGCCCTTATTCAGATAGCATTCGCAAGGCGGGCCAGTGAAGGTCAGGAAACCAAGGGCCAGCAGGTCTACGCCTATCTCACCGGTCCACGCTTTCGACAGCGAGTAGAGGCCATCGTCGAAAAGTTCACTGATATGCAGAGTGACCTTGAGGCGGAGCGAAGGGTCACGACGAGGCAGTGGGCTAAGCGGGAGGTGCAGATTCGTCTCGTTCTGGAAGCGACGGCTGGAATGTATGGGGACCTCCAGGGCATTGCTGGCAGGAGTCTCGAAGAAATCGACGCGCTTGGGCCCGGATTGCTGTTGGCAGAAAGCAGCTAGCCCTGTACGTTGGGAAACCCTCGATACCTGACCCGCTTTAAGTGACGCCGGGAAAGTGTGCATTGGTTATGACCTCTGGGACCTTTGGGCCGAGCGTCGGAATTTTCTGGATGCTTGCCGACGGCAGGCTAGTCATCGAGGGCAGCCCGCTAAGCGCAGCCGAGAAATATGGGGACTGCCTGACACACTCTCCCAGCCACATCGACGTCTGGGCGGAGCTTCAGATGAGCGGACGGGTTGCAGCCGATGTCGAATACGAGGAGTACCCACGCGGCGGGGTCATCTTTAATACCACGAAAGACCGTTTCGTGATCATGGCTGACCGCTGCATTTTAAGCAGGAAGGACGTCATGAGACGGATCAGTGCAGCAATGAACCTGACAGACGAGAGGACAGAGGCCTCTGCCGACTTGCACTACCGTTGTTCACGGTGTCTTCATAGCCGCCCTGAAGAGAACGACGATGAGCCCTGAACTGGAGCATAGACTGATTGATCGCTGGCCGACATGGTTTGACACCGATGGTGACGTGCAGCGTACGTCGATGCCCTTTAGTTTCGAGGTTCGGGATGGCTGGTTTCACCTCATTTGGTCGCTCTGCGAGGACCTGGAGCCGTTGGTTGCCGAATACGAAAAGGAGACGTCGCAGACATTCGAGGTGCTGCAGGTCAAGGAGAAGTTTGGCGCTTTCCGCTTCTACGTCAACGGCGAAGCACAGCCATTTGGGACCGCATCGCGGCTCACCACCAGGCTGTTCCTAAGGAAGCTCCGGAACGGGCCGGAGTCGGGCCCGAAGGTGCGAGAAGGCGAAGCGATCAGTCTGAATCGTGTCTTGCTTCGACCTGCTGCCGGGCCTGTCGAACCATCTCGACGAACACCTTTCGGGCCTCTTCCGGCGCAGCTACCTCGTGAAGGAAGTTGATGCGTGCGCCCTTCATTCCGTCGGCTGTCTTCAATCTGAGAAAGAAGCCCAGCCGGTCGACGGAAGTCATTGTCACCTCCGTTGCTTCCAGGCGTGGATGCATCCGCGCGAGAAGAATCATGGAATCGACATGGTCGGCATTCATGTGCGCGAGGATGTTCGGCGCCGACGCCGCGAGAGGGTCGGGAGCAGCGGTTTCGTACTCATGCGCGTCGACCCATCCCATGACCCCAAAGCCGCCGACGTAGTAGAGGTCTACCGGCTGCAGACGAAAGAAGTTGAAATCCGAGAAGTCGACCCAGTAGCGGCTGTTTTCGTGGCGAGCAAGGTACGTTTCCCGAACGGAAGCCAGATCGTGTGCTGGAACGGGTTCAGTATGGCCGATCAGGGTGGCTCGTGCGGCTCCGAGCGGGTCTCCATCCACACTCGGCTGTGCCACGAAAAGGCTGCACTTCGGGTCGTTCTTCAGGTTCTGAGTGTGCATGGCCATGTTGCTGATGAGGAAGATGGGCCGAGCAGCGGCGTCAAGAGCAAATGGCATCAGCGATCCGAACGGAAATCCCGGATGCTTGCGCGAGATCGTAGACAGAGTGGCAACGGCGACCAGCGAGATGAGGGTGCGAGCACGTTCGGCATGGCTGGGTTCCGGCAGTTCAGGCGATGCCGGTCCGGTCGATGCATGCTGGCGCGGTGCTACAAGTTCGCTCTGCGACATGGGCATCCTTTAGCTTCAGCATATGGTACGGGCGCCAGCGCTGAAAGGCGGCGAGCTGCGAATAGACAGTTCAGCGCGATTCCCCGTTCCCTATTGGCTGTTCCCTGTTCCCCGTCTCCTGGACGTGACCGCCATCACTTCTTTCTCGGCCCCGCTCTGGCATCCTGAGACCGGCCTTCCTGTCTCTGGGAAGGAAATCGGGGGCTGCCTCTTCACACTGGGGAGTGGAACGCTGGCGGCCCCTTCGTGTGTCCGGCTAAAAACCTGACGCAATACGACCGTTTTCTGAGAAAAACCGGCAACACGGACATGATGCGCCTGCCGGATTCAGTTCCCGGCCCCTGGCGCTCGTAAGGGAAGTGTTGCCGACGATACAGACGGTAGCCGCTTCGCCGATGATCCAAGTCAATGCTGTCCGATGCGAATGAGGCTCGCAGCGAGAATTCAGAACGCCTTGCTGCGCCCGCCGTTCATTTGTCAATGCAGGTAAATGATTGCCGGTAGGATTCGTCGGCGATCGCAGCGTCCCGAAATGACAAGATGGATTCGGGAGGAACCGGCAGGGCGCGGAGCAGCGCCAACGAAGCGGAGTGCCCGGCGTCGCTGAGTTGTCCGACCGGCAAATTCTCGACGATCGATCCGCCATGCAACACCGCAACCCGGTCGCAGAGGCGAATGACAGAGATGAGGTCGTGCGAGATATAGAGAAGCGTCATGCCGTACGTGCGATTCAGCTTTCGAAGCAGATCGACGATCTGGGTTTGGGTGACGGGATCCAGCGCACTGGTTGGCTCGTCGGCGACGATCAACGCCGGGCGGTGCAGGAGCGCGAGTGCGATGAGAACGCGCTGCGCCTGGCCAACGCTGATTTCCCGGGGGCGGCGGCGCAGGAAGTCCGGTTCCGTGGGCAGCTGCACTTCGGCCATTAGCTCCTGCACCCGCTGGCCAAGAGCGACGCGATCCGGGCTCCGATGTGCTTTCCAGGCCTCGTCAAAATGACGCTGCAGGCTGACCGCTGCATTGAGAGCGGTCATGGGGCTTTGGGGAATCAGCGCGATCTCCTTGCCGCGGATGCGGCGTAATTGCTTTTCCGAAAGAGCCAGCAGGTTTCGCCCGCGCAATACGACTTCTCCGCACACGCGGCCGTTGCGCCATGGCAACAGCCCAAGTAAGGACAGAACCAGCGTGCTTTTGCCGGCGCCGCTCGAGCCCACGAGGCCAAGAACCTCACCCTGCTGCAACTCGAATTGAACTCTCGACAGCGTCGGTTGAGCGGAATAACCGGCGGACAGGTCAACGCGCAACAACGTCTCGTCAGTCATGGAGACACCTGGAGCCGGTCGACATTCCACGTTAGTCGCGGTTCGAGAACCGCGGGCTGAACGCCCTTCAGCCCTGGAGAAACGGCGACGAGCGCGTTGGGATAGACAAGGTAGATGAAGGGCTGCTGGTCGGCTACGATTTGCTGGACGCGATCCACCGCTTTCTTTCTCTCCGCATCGACCGCACTGACTGCCTGCTGATTCATCAAGCGGTCGATCTCGGCTTCCCAGGGCGTAGCTGGAGTTTTCTCGGATGGATTCCACTGGTGGTTCGGTGAAGAACTCAGCCAGATGTTCATCATCGCGTTCGGTTCGGGGTCTACGTTCTCGAGACCGAGCAAACATGCCTCATAGTCCTGCGTGTGCATGAGGCGTTCAATGAGGGCAGGAAAATCCAGGGCGACGACGGTGACCTGCATGCCCAGCGCGGCCAGATCCTGCTGGATCAGAGTCGCCATCTTTTCGCGGGCTGCATTGCCGGAATTGGTCAGAATCGAGAACTTCACCGGGTGTCCCGCAGCATCGACCAGTTCCGCGTCATGCAGGTGGAAGCCGGCGGTAACCAGTGCGGTTTTGGCAGCGGCGACGTCTGTTTGCGGTGCGGAGAGAGAGCGGTTGTACCAAAACGAATTGGCTGGAGAGATAAACGAATATGCCGGCGTGGCGTGGCCGAGGTAAGCAATTCGGGATAGATCGGATCGATGAATCGCCCGTGAAACCGCCACTCGAAAAGCACGATTTTGGAACCAGGCTTTCTCCCAGGCGGGGAGAGGCGACGCGGGTGCCTGATTGAACCACAACTGTTCTGTGTTCAGCGAAGGGCCCAGGTCCCGCACCAGTCCAGGAGCCCGCTTGCGGAGGAGTTCGAAATAGTCGGGCGCGAGGCTGTCGATCAGGTCGTATTCGCCGCGCTGCAGCAGACGGATTTCCTGTTCCGTGCTTTCCAGGATGTCGAGGGCGACGTGAATAATACCTCCAAAGATTACTTCCCGCTGAGCGGCACCAGCATGGCGACAGCCGTCACCAGTGGTGCAGTTGCCGATCTGCTCCAGGCGTATCCGCAGCTGACGCCGGATCAGGTGAAAGCACTGCTGATGGCATCGGCGAACCGCAGCGACTTTCCCGCTGGAAGCAGCGTGTTCGACCCCGTGACGGGGTTGACCTATTACGCGCAGTATGACGTGCTGACGCGAGGCGCGGGATATCTCGACCTTGCGGCTGCCATCAATGCAGTCTCGACAACTCCGGTTCCCTCCGGAACGGCGATGTCGCCGCTGGTGCAGTACGATCCAACGACGAACACGGTGTACCTGGTTGCGGATCAAACTGCGCTGTGGGGCAAGACGGCACTGTGGGGCAAAGAGAGTGTCTACGGCAGCAACGCCTTTGTTGACGGCAGCACCGCGCTCTGGGGAAAGGACAGCCTCACCGGCAGCACGGCGCTCTGGGGCAAGGATGCATTGTCGGGTTCATCGAATCCCGATGCCTTCACGGCTCTTTGGGGCAAAGATGCTCTGTGGAGCACCGGCACACCGTTCGCGGCCTCGGTTCTCTGGGGGGCGTCGGATGTGCAGGGCTCAGCAGTGCTGTGGGGCGCGAACACTCCGGATGGCGCTTCCGTTGTGTGGGGAGCCCGCGCGCCTTTCGAGAAGTGAGGAAGTTTGCGCAGGATCTGAGGATCCGAAACTGGGTGCGGTCACGGTGACAATTACATCTGCCGCCCTGTAGGTGCCGCTCGCCACCCAGGGTTTCGCAAATGTGACGAAGATCACAGTCATCCCCGCTTTGTCTCTCGTATGCTCCCGCCATATGGCTTCTCCCCCCAGGAAACCCCGTCCGGTACTATCCGCGATTGAGCGCGCACTTCTGCTCGTTGAGCAGTCGCAAATTCCGGTCAGCCAAACCAGAAAGCTGATCGCAGAATCGCAGCGCCTGCAAGATAATCGGAAGCCCGCCGGTGTCACAAGATTGCTCGCATCGAGCAGGAACTACCGCTGAAATCAGCACAGGCTTCCGGCGTTATGGGTGAATAACCGGCAATACGGAAATAACCGGCCCTGAGGCGCGAAATTTCCGGATAGCCGCTGGAACACCACACTCCATATTGATGTAGTCTCTTTTGGGGTCCGTCTATGGCTTCTCTCACCCGCGAAGTTCCTGCTTCTTCCTCTCAGCAACCATCGCCGGATCATGATCCGATGCTGGACGACATTGGGTACATGACCTGCATGACTCTGGTGCTGCTCGGGAACTACGCGCAGACCGGGCATCTGGGCGGACCGCTCGCCTACACTCCCTACAATGTTGCAGCGCATTTGGCCGGTCCTGAGAACGGCGGACTCCGTTACGATTACCGCCGGCCGAAGCATCCTTACGCCGACAAATTCATGATGGCGGCGGGCCACTCGGTCCCCACCTGCTACGCACTGTGGATGATCATGGGGCAGGCGTTGTATCGCAGGTATCAGCAGACCGGCGATCCACGCTATCGCGTCGACCCGCAGGTTGCCATGCTGCCCATCGACGCGCTGGGATTCCGGCGCGGAGCGGGGGCGCTGAAAACGCTGCTGCACGAAACCGGTCTGGAAGACCATCCGCTGTTCGCGCAGGCGAAAGGCCGCGGTATTCGCGCACTCTCAGGGCACGCCGAAAGCACCGACTGCACCAACGACGTGAATGGCGGGCCCTCGGGCGTGGGCATTGCGACAGCCGCGGGCAAAGCGGCGTTCTGGGATGTGGCCGGCGCGGCAGAATCTCCGAAAATCATCGCGCTGGAAGGCGAATTCGCGCTCACCGAAGGGCACGCCCAGGAGCTGAAGACGCAGGCTCTGGCTCTGCAGGTGGGAAAGCGCCTGCGGGTGATGGTTTCCAACAACAATGCCGGCATCGACGACCGCCTGATGGGCGGCGTGATCGGGGCGCAGTTCGACGGATACGATCTGGTGAGTCAATGGACGTCCTATGGATGGAACGTCTTCACGCTGTCGAACGGCAATGACTATGCCGAAGTGACCGCAGTGCTGAAGGCTATGGACGAAGTGGACCCGTGCGACCGCCGTCCCATCGTCGCGATCGGTACAACGGTGAAGGGCTACTGGCCGGCAGCCGTCGACGGAAAAATCCCCGGCTACGGCGATCAGTTGGTGAGTTACCCGAGCCATCCCTACGCACTCAAAATGAACTCGGAGTATTTTGTCGCTCTGGCCGAGACATTCGAGAAACAGTATGGCGTGGAATTCGAGGGACTTCGTAACGGCCCGGTCAGCGACAACCGCGAGCGATTGATCCAGTTCAAGACGAATGTCGACGTGGTGATGTCGCTGCTGGACCGGAACGGACGGGGCGATCGCCTCGCCGATCGTCTCGTGGAAATCGGCGACACCGTGCGGGACGATATGAAGCTGCGCATCTCCGCCACGAGCGATCCGTTCCTCGACGATCGGCTGCGCGTCGCGACGCTGCCGGAAGACCCACAGAAGGTCACGGTTCGCAATGCGATATCCGGCGCGGAGAAGCAGGCCGGCATTACGCTGTTCAGGAAACCGGGTGAGATCGCCGGAGCGCGACGCGCGATTTCCGAAATCATCAAGTGGACGAATTACGTCACCGACGGACGATTTTTTACCCTCGCCGCCGACCTTTCGGAGTCGATCAACGTGGAGCACGGCAGTTTATGGGGACACTACAGTCCCGTGAACAATCCGCTGGGCACGCGCCTGAAAGCGCCCATTCAGGAGGCAGGCAATGTTTCCACGGCGATCGGGCTGGTGAGTCAAAGCGCATCCGTCGATCCCGAAAAATTCGCCGGCGTCTGGGCATTGAGCGGCACGTATGGAGCGTTCACTCCGCTGATGTACACTCCGGCGCGCGTCTGGAGCCAGCAGAACCAGGACAGCAAATTCCGTGTAGGCGTGCTGCATATCCTCACCGCCCACTCCGGTCCTGAAACCGCGGCCGATGCGCGCACCCACTTCGGCATCTTCGCGCCGCAGGTGTGGAAGCTGTTCCCGCGCGGTCAGGTGATCAACCTGAGCTTTTGGGATTACAATGATGTGGCGCCTGGCTATTTCGCGGCGGCGGAAATCGCGGCGCGCGATCCGCACGTGGGCATTATCACGCTGGAAGTGGCGCGACCCGATTGCGCGGTCGCCGACCGCAGCCACTTCGCCGACTCCGATCTGCGCGCTGCGGCCAAAGGCCTGTACGTGATCCGCGACTTCTCCCCGGACAAGCTGCGTCACGGATACGTGATCGCTCAGGGTTCGAGTTCCACCGTGAATCTCGTGAAACTGCTGCCGAGACTCGAAGCGGCCGGGATCAACGTGAAGGTCATCGCAGCGGTCAGCGAGGAGTTATTCGATCGCCGGCCGCAGGCGTATCGCGATTCCGTACTGCCGCCCGAGGCTCGCTACGACTTAATGGTGGTGTCAACCGGCACGCGACGCATGTGGCCGCTGCGCAACCTCGGGCCACTGACCGACCAGTATTCGCTCACCTCGGACTTCGACAACTCCTGGAGAAGTGGCGGCCTCGAAGCGGAAGTGATCGCGGAAGCGCATCTCGATCCCGATTCGATTTTCGCTGGTGTGGAGCGATTCGCCAACGAACGCGAGCGCCGCATGGGCGATCAGCGCAGGATGATCGGTTAGTCGAATTTCGGTGCCGGCACCGGGCAGATTGCGCCGGCGGTTTCCGTCACAGATGCTTGCCGACCCACTCGTCGATCCGCTCCAGTGCTTTTGCGATGTTTTCCGGCGAATTGGCAACGCTGAAGCGCAGATAGCCCTCGCCGAATTTCCCAAAGGCCGTCCCTGAGAGACAGGCAACACCCGCTTCTTCGAGAAGTTTGTTGGCCAACTCCTGCGACTTCAGGCCTGTGCCTTCAATATTAGGGAAGACGTAGAAAGCGCCCTTCGGCGAGAGGCAGCGAAAGCCGCGGATGCGGTTGAGGCCGTTCACCATCAGATCCCGCCGCTCGCGGAAGGCCTCGCACATGCGCGTAACCGACGCCTGGTCGCCCGTCAGGGCCGCTACCCCCGCCCTCTGGGTAAAGCTGGCGGTGCAGGAGTTCGAATTGGTCATCAGACGCGCAATCTGCGCGGCCAGGTCCGTGCGCATGACCCCGTAACCGAGACGCCAGCCGGTCATGGCATAGGTCTTCGAGAAGCCGTCGAGCAGGATGGTGCGCTCGCGGAAGGAAGGAATGGAAATCGGTGAGAAGTGGCTGCCCTCGAAGATCAGGCGGCTGTAAATCTCGTCCGAGAGCAGCATGATGTTGGCGTCGCCGATCGCGGCTACGACACCCCGAATGTCCTGTTCCGTCAGCACCCCTCCGGTCGGGTTCGCTGGAGAGTTGAGAATGATCAGACGGGTGCGCGGTGTGATCTTTGCAGCCAGTTCGTTGACGTCGAGCCGGAAGTCGCGTTCCTCGCGGAGCCGAAGGGGAACGGGAATGCCGCCCACGAACTCGATCATCGACTCGTAGATCGGAAATGAAGGATTGGGATAAATCACTTCGTCCCCTTCCCCAACCAGAGCCAGGATGGTAAAGAAGAGGATCGGCTTGCCGCCCGGGACAACGACGACTTCCTCCGGTGTGACGGCAACGTTGCGCGTGCGGCCCACTTCGCGGGCGATGGCTTCGCGAAGAGCGGGCAGCCCCGCCGAAGGACCATAGTGCGTCCAGCCGCTGCGCAATGCGTCGATCCCGGCCTCGATTACGTTTTCCGGCGTGTCGAAATCCGGCTCCCCGATTTCCAAATGGACGATCTCGCGCCCTTTGGCTTCGAGGGCGCGGGCCCGTACCAAAACTTCAAAAGCAGTCTCGGTACCGAGCCTCTGCATGCGGTCAGCGAGCCGCAGGGGAAAACGGGAAGCGTCTGTGTTGGTGTGAAGATCGGGAGTCGTGGTTGTCATGGTGCGCACATCCTGTTCGCAGCAGAGCGGGGCGTCGTCCAACCGCGGAAAAGGTTCCGGGCCGGATGCCCCGGCCAAGACTACCAGAAATTGTATCGAGCCAGCGTACTGGGCCACGAACAGCTTGGACGTGCCGGGAGTGACGCCCTCCGCGGAATATTCGCCATCGGCGTGCTGAACACTCGCGTCTGCATATGCAGCGCCCGGTTGGCCAGTTGATCGTACGCGCACGACCCGAAACGAAAACGATGTGTTCCCATGCCTGCGCCTGCCAAGTTACCGGCATACCGGAAGTTTCGCGTCGAAACTTCCGTATTACCGACCACACGCCCCGAATCGCCGTGTAGCGCCCACGGCTGTGTCTGCTAAATGCAACAGCGTGTGGTCAGGGGCATTCGCGATTATTCCCCGTATTCTGGCCACTTCGAGCGCCAACAATTTCATTGTCGCGTGCATATGACTCGGACTGCGTTCGAGCATGTCCATCACTTTATCTGCCGGGATAAACCCCAACTCTGAATCCTCAACAGCCTTCGCCGTTGCGCTGTACTCCCCATTCAGGACTGCTGGCAGGCCGAGGATCGCACCCGGTCCGAAGGTGTCCAGCGGAGAGACTTCTTTAGAGTCTGCCCATATGAGGGCGATCTTCCCAGTCCGGATCACGAAGACGGCGGAGGCCGGATCGCCGGATGAGAACACGAACGATCCCTTCTCTACAGGTGTGGCAATGGCGATGGCGTCAAGCTCTCTAAAGAGGTCTATGGACATAGGGCAACTCCAGTTGTAATAGAGTGGCTCTCTCGTCAGTGAAGGGATGTGACAACGGTCACTTGGCGGGGGCCGTTGGTCGGTTGGATCACGTCTTCGGTCAATTGCTGCCCCCGAAAACGGGCTGGCCGGATGGCGGCCCGTGCCCGGCAGGGCCTCGGTGAAGTAGCTTCGTCTGAACTCTTGGAAGAATGATTCACGGGAAATGGAGAGCGTAAGCTTGTGGGAGAGGGGTTATGCGGTGGCGAGCAGAGGTGTGCGCCGGTTTGTATATCGGTACAACGGGAATGAGATTGCGCAAGAAGTCGAGGAAGACATGAGCGGCGGGATGGAGACGCCGAGCATCGGAAGTGTCATCAACCGGCACGACAGGGAATGGAAGGTAGTCCATGTGATTGCGCCGGTTTCTCCAAACGGAACCATTCCGATCGTCCGCGTGTTCTTGAACGACCCGACAAAAATCAAGGGACGCACGTTAGGCGTTAGACACCTGCCGTAATTACAAGAGTCGCGGGGAAGCTGGATCGATCCATGACCCTCATGTTGAGGACGTATTACCGGCAATACGAAAATAACGGGGATTGAGGCCGAGATCGGGTTGAATTGTCCGTGTTGCCGACCACTCGGAAACAACAGCGTCTATACCGGCGCATGGGGTCGATTACGTGCTCGGCAAGGCTCGCCGGTCGAGTCGAAGCTGCGAGCGGATCAATTGAGATTCTGTGATAGCCCATCCGCTTTCCAGCTAAGCCTCAGCGCCAATCGTCGATGACGTAGACATCGGGCCGGTTGAAGCCGGGGATGTTGGGGCGCAGCATTGCGACTCCCTGGGTCGTGGGGTGATACAGGTGGGTGCGCATGCGGCGGAAAGCGTCTTCGCGAGCAAGATTCATGCCCGCTTCGATCGGGACTCCACGAGAGGAGGCGAATGCGTCGCAAGCGTCAAGCAATCGGTCGAAGCGAACACCCGCGCCGGCTCCGCTGCGGGCCGCGCCGAATTTGATGTAGCAGGTTTTCATGCCGCCTTCGGAGCCGGGGCCGTAGAGGCAGACGGCGAAGGCATCGAGCGCACCACGGGTGTGAGTGAGGACGATGTCGCCGGTGCGTTGCGCGAGGACGGCGCGGATTTCGCCGGTAAGATCGAGTCCCTTATCGATCTTATTCGTGAGCTTCGCGCAGGCAGCGATGGCTTGCTCGCGCTGAGCGCGGGGCAGGGCGGAGAGCAGAATGGGCGGATGGGCCTGGGCCGCGCTCGCGTCGGGAGTGCGGGTCATGAGGGCAGTGAGATAGCACGGCCAGTAGCCGAACTTCTGGTAGAGGCCGACATGTTTGGCGCTATGCGCGAAGGTGAAGAGGCCGGAGCATCGCAGGCCCCAGTGGTCGAAAAGCTTCAACGTGGGTACGAGCAGGCGTTGGGCTATGCCTTTGTCCCAGAATTCGGGGAGGACGACGAGCGGACCGAAAAAGGCGAACGAGCCCCAGCGCGTGGCGACATTGAGGCCGATGAGGCGACCGTCGAGGCGAGCGGCGAGGACTTTCACGTGTTTTGCGTGGAAGCGCGGAGCCATCAAATTGCGGTCGCCCATGAAGCTCATCGGGTCGGGGATTCCGAGGAAGGTTCCAAAGGCGAGGCGCGTGATGCGGTCGGCCTCGGGGAGGTCGGATTCTTTGAGGGGACCGATTTTGATGGGCAGCTTTGTGGGCATCAGGGAATGCCTCCTGGGCGGAAGGAATGATTGTGGGGGATGGGAGACAGTGTAGCTGATTGGGGGGCAACGAAAGTGCCTCGTCGATTGGGACAGTGCAGAGGCTCGCGGAGCCCCTTCGAAACTTCCGAATAGCCGACTACACGGCCCGGAGTGGGAAGGAGAGGGGGGCCCCCTTCTTATCCGATGTTTCGCACCAATGGCGTTACATGCCCTTCACGAAAGAACAATGGGACGCGGCAGTTTTCCAGGCACCGGAATCGTTGATCCAGGTGTCGCTGCAGAGGATTGTTCGCGCCCGATGAGTTCCGTTCATTTCCGCATCGTAGGTGAACGTGTAATGTGAAACAGCAACGTTGGGACCGAAAGTGGTCACATGGACGTCGCTGATCTCGCCGCTGTTCCACTTGAGCTTATTGTCCCGCATGGACTTGAGGACATCGTCCTTTGTCTGCCAGGCTCCCCAGCTATTTCCCTGCTGGTATCCGTCGGCCAAATGCCTCGCCATCCATGACGCATCGTTCTTCAGTTGCGCATTTAGGTTGTCCTGTTGCAGTTGTTTGATCTTCTGGACGACGCCGCCGTCAGCCTGGCCCTTAAGGTTAATGGTTGGAGTGAGACAACACAGAAGGGCTGTCACAGCGAGAACTTTAGCTTTTGTCAATGCAGGCTCCTCCCGAAGCCGCTGCGATTCTACTACTCCGGGGTGCGAGGAATCGATAACGATCATCGGCATTGTGGCTTCAATGCCGGTCTTGTCCGCGGGCGGTTTACCGGCAACACGGAAGTTTCAGGTGCTGCGGGTTGGCAGCCGCTAGATTACCCGATCACAGGGCGAAGGCATGACCACGCTGAATGATCGTATCAGCAGTATTGATGGGGGAAGTTCGGGGGATCGCTCTCCGAACCGGGTACGGCGAATGCCTAATTGACTGACCGCTTTTGCTTGTACCAGGCGTGTCTGCTCTGCCTTGATTGACTGCGAGGAGTGTCCACAATAGTAGGGGGCTGCTCCGCGTTCTGCTCGGGAAGCTCGTCGTGAAGAATCACATTGAGCAGCGATTTATGCACCCGGATCCGCCCGTTGTATTCAATCAACCCCAGCTTGCGAAACCGATTCATGAAGAAGCTGACGCGGGACCGGGTAGTGCCGATCATTTCCGCCAGGGTTTCCTGCGTGATCGGCGGGATCTGCCGTTCCGGTTCAACTGGCATACCAAATTCCGCCATCAGCAGGAGAATTCTCGCCAGACGCTTCTCGCTGGAGTTGAAGAGCTGATCGACAAGATCGGCCTGGGTTCGCATGCTGCGGGTGAGCAGAAACTTCAGGAACAGGTCGGAGAACGCATGCTCCTCGTGCATGACGCGGACCATCTCCTCCCGCTCAATCTTCAGTGCCGTACACGCGGTAATGGCAGCGGCGGTAGCCAGGCACCGCCCGCCCACGCTGGCGAGGGAATCTTCTCCCACGAAGTCGCCGGCAGAGAGAAGCGTGATGGTGGCCTCATTCCCATTCTTGGAAACCACGGTGAGTTTGGCACGGCCTTTCTGCAGATAGAAGATGGAGCTGGCAGGATGGCCTTGTGAGAAGAAGGTCTCCTTCGGGTTCACCTGAACGATTCTTCGTCCCAAGCCGGCTTTCGCCAGAAAATCGACAGCGTCAAAGGCGTTCTTCTTCCCCTCAGCCATTGGAACGGTCCCGTACCGGAAGGTGGCCTATCGGCGGTTCGCTGCACATCCGGCTTTCCCCGATGAACAGGCCACCTGACCTGGAATTGTAAGCCCATTTTGCATGCTGCCCGCCTTCCATTCTGTCAGGCAGTTCCGAGTGTCGATCGCTCCCAGCCAACACCTCCCTCCCGCCGCACCATCGAGGAGACACGCGGATCAGAAAATAGGAACGCCGCCCCTATGCCACCTGATCCAGCCCATCCAGAATCGACTTCCGATTCCATCAGCGAATCGAGAACGGAATCTCTCGGGTTCCGGGCAGATAACCGGCATCCATGTAGGTCTTTGTCAACAGAAAAGCACGAGATCTCTGTTCGCGCTCTGGAGAGCGCGTCGCGGCTCGGTCGCTGCCATGCTTTCGGCTCAGCAGGCGAATCGTTTGCGGGGTATGGAGAGGTTCCCTGAACATGCGACCCATGCACGAAGCCGTCTGGAGCGAGGCCCCAAGGCCATGCAAGACGGACGAATTGTACATTAGGCAACCCCGGGACTTGGAATAGGGTCCTACCTGTCAGGGAGTAGTCCCGTGGAGGTTTTACAGATGTCGAATCCTCAGCAATCAGGGTCACAGCACGATCAGCGCCCCTCTAAAGAAAAAGAGGGACCGGGCCAGCAGCAGCAGCAACAGCCCGGCAACGAGAAAGCCGGCCAACAGGGTGGGGCTCCAGGAAAGCAGGAACATCAGCCTCAACATGGCGATGGTGGACATAGAAACAAGTAGTCCGCCGCTCGATAAAATACGAAACCCAGCGAGAGAAGATTGGGACGCGGCACAGGCCGCGTCCCTTTTGGTTTTTAGGTGTGCGTTTCTGCGTTTGATCTAACCCTCTTTTCATCCCTCTATGGCCGGAAAGCGGAAAATTCGCCTGGGCCGACACCCTTGTTCCGGGGACGGGTTTGCGAGGGATGCGTCTGGTCTCACGCGAATCCCAGGGCGGCCACAAGCCGTATTCACAGCAGATCGGGGAGCAGTTCAATGCGCATAAGTGCTCCCAACATCCTCACCCTGTGGCGGCGCAATCCAGCCGCAGAGCATGCCTGGAGCACGTTGACAGTAGGGGCCGACAAACAGTTACGGGTGCGATAGTTCTAAACCTAAGGCTTATCGCATCAAACTAGTCAGATGGCCCAGGTGACGCTTTTTCGGTACCGGGCGGTAAGTAACCCCATCACCGGGTTCTTCCATTCCTTTGCACCTTTGCGGAACAAAAGGCTGGAGAGAACCGGAGCGATGATCATGGAAAAAAGTAAAGCGCCGAGCAGGGCAAAGGCTACCGTCCACGCCATGGGCCGGAAGAGCCGCCCTTCCACCGCCTGCAGTGTGAAGATCGGCAGGTAAGCCGTAATGATGATCAGGATCGCGTAGAAGACCGGCCGCTGGACCTCATGAGCGGCCTCACTGATTTTCTCTCGGGGCGTGCGGCTGTCCGTTCCATTGTGGCTCAGGTGGCGAACGATGTTCTCCACCATCACCACGGCGCCGTCCACCACCATGCCGAAGTCCAGCGCGCCCAGCGAAAGCAGATTCGCGGGAATCTGCTTCAGATCAAGACAAATCGAGGCGAACAATAAGGAGAAAGGGATGGTGAGCGCGACGATCAGCGCGCCGCGCACGTTCCCGAGAAAGAGAAACAGAATGATGACGACGAGGACGATTCCTTCGCTCAGGTTACGCAGCACCGTATCCGTGGTGAAGCGCAGCAGATCACTGCGGTCGATGAAGGGGACGATCTTCACCCCCTTCGGCAGAATCTGGTCGTTCAGCTGCTGTACCTTTTTGTGAATGCCATCGAGCGTCGGCTGCGCATCGTCGCCCTTCTGCAGCACGGCGATGCCCGAAACCACATCGTCGTTGTCGATGATCTTTCCATCCTCACGGCGAATCGCCCGGCCGAACTGGCCCAGCCGAATCTCCGGACCCTGGGTCACGACGGCAATGTCTTTCACCCGGAGCGGCGTACCGGCTCTCGTCGTAATAACGGTGTTTTCGATGTCCTGGAGGTCTCTCACCAGACCCACTTCGCGAACGTTGATTTGCTGCAGACCCGCTTCGATGAAGCTCCCGCCCGCATTGCCGTTGTTACTGGTGAGTTGCTGCTCCACCTGAGCGATGCGCGACTGGGTCTTTGTGCCCGCGGGGCAGGGACACTTCAGACGTGTGCGGTTCTTTCCATCGCCCACGTACGCAACGACGCCCTTTTCGCGCGCCAGACGGATCGCATAACTCACCAGGCCCTGCTTTACTGTGTCGTGCACCTGGGGAAGCCGCACGATGATGACGCGAGAGCCCTGCGCTGCGGCCGCAGCTACTGTCTGTTCCGAGGCGGCGCGAGGATTCACATTCGCACCGACGTTCGTAACGTCCTCTGTGGCCGGAACGCCTGACGCTGGGTTCGCCATGCCGGTCCCCGAGGTCACGATCAGCAGACGGTCCGAGCCCGCCAGCACCGTCCCCAGTGCTTCGATCACGCGCCGATCCGTTGCGCAGTTTTCCAGGAACTTCGAGAAGTCATGGTTGAAAGCCAAATGGATCACGGCATCCGACTGGGCCGCTCCGCTGCGCAGGCTTTCCAGGTCTTCGAGATCGCCGCGGTGCACCTGGGCGCCGGCGCGAGCCAGAGAATCGGCGCCAGCCTCGGAGCGAGTCAGCCCCAGAACCTGATGACCTGCGCCAATGAGCTCCGGGACCAGAGCCGAACCAATAAATCCTGTTGCACCCGTAACGAAAACACGCATAGGAATACTCCTGTTCCTGAATTTGGGTTGTGAAGAATACGATCACTACTCATGCCGCGCGATTGGAACCGCGGCGTCTTGTGTGGATACCGCGTCAAGATCGGCAAGCACCTTAGCGGGAATTTGCAGGGTCGCCGCCTTGAGATTTTCGCGAAGATGCTCGAGAGACGATGTTCCTGGGATCACCAGGATGTTGGGCGAGCGCTGGAGGAGCCACGCAAGTGCAACCTGCATGGGGGTGGCATGGAGGCGCGATGCCGCTTCCGACAAGGTCCCCGACTGCAGCGGACTGAAGCCGCCAAGGGGAAAGAACGGAACCCAGGCGATGCCGTCGCGGGCAAGGTCGGCGATGAGCGCATCGTCGGCGCGATGCGCCAGGTTGTAATGATTCTGGACGCAGACGATGGGGACGATGCGGCGCGCCTCCGCGATCTGTGCGGGGGTGACGTTGCTCACCCCGATATGACGGATCACACCCTTTTGCTGAAGCTCGGCCAGGACGGTGAGCGGCGCCTCGATCGAACCCTCCGCCGGTTGCTGGACGCTGAACATGCTGCGCAGGTTGACCACGTCCAGCACATCCAGCCCGAGATTGCGCAGATTATCGTGAACCGCCGCAGTCAGCTCTTCGCGGGAGAAGCCCGGAATCCACGACCCATCTTCGCCGCGCAGGGCGCCGACTTTGGTCACAATGACCAGGTCGCCGGGGTAGGGGAAAAGCGCCTTGCGAATGATCTGGTTGGTGACGTGAGGGCCGTAGAAATCGGCGGTATCGATATGGTTCACACCGCTGGCGACGGCTTCTCGCAATACAGCGATCGCTGCTTCGACATCGCGAGGCGGTCCCCACACCATCTTGTTGCCGTCCCTGCCGGCAAGTTGCATGGCTCCATAGCCCATGCGGTTGACGCTGTGCGAGCTGCCGGGCAGGGTGAAGCTGCCGGCCAAATTCACTCCCTGGGGCATTCCAATTCTCCTTGATTCTCGGTTGGCGTCTTCGTTTGGATGCGGCATTGACGAATCGCCGCCGCATGCAATAAAACGGAGAGTGTCTCCGAATAAATAGATAATCGGAGGCTGTCTCCGGTTGCAGGATTTTTTTGCGCATGGCGAAGAAGCGATCACAATCCGTCCCCCGAAAACCGCGTACGGACGCTCAGCGGAACCGCGAGCGCATCCTGGAAGTGGCAAAGGAGGCGTTTACCCGCTTTGGCGCGGACGCCAGCCTGGACGATATGGCCAGACAGGCAGGGGTGGGAGCAGGAACTCTGTATCGTCACTTTCCCACCCGGGACACGCTGATCGAAGCGGTCTATCGGGGTGAAGTGGAAAAGATAGCCGCTGCACAGCGCAAGTTTGCCGCAACCCTGCCCCCGGTTGAGGCGTTGCGAGCCTGGATGCTTCTGTTCGTCGACCACATCGCAGCGAAGCAGATTATTGCGCCCGCACTGAATAGTGTTGTGGGAGGCCCGTCGAAACTCTATGAGGGCTCGCGCGTTCTGATCCAGGGAGCGATTGACGCGCTTGTAAAACGGGCCATCAAAAGCGGCGATATCCGCAAAGATCTCGACCCCTTCGATCTGCTTCGAGCGCTGATTGGGGCCTCCTATACAGCGTCGGCACCTGGCTGGCAGCAAAGCGCCCGCAGGCTGGTGGACATTCTCATCACGGGCTCACGCCCACGGAAATAGATCGCGTCTCGCAGATCCGCTGTTTCATCGCGATTCGCTCAGGACCGAGAGTGGATGAGGCGCCGCATCGCTGGCGTGAAAGTGCGCATGAATCTGCTCGGCGGTTTTTGGGGGGACGACGGCGGCGAGCGAATCGAGATTGGCGGCGGCGATGCTGCGCAGGCTGCCGAAGTTCTGGAGGAGGCGCTGGCGGGTGGGTTGATGGCTTTATATCCCTCAAAATCGGCCTTTTCATCGCCCCTTCGGAGTTTTTTCCGCAGCCTGTTTCAGCGGCGCCGTAAAGGGATGGAATATTCCGGGCTTTCAGCACCTGGGGCTGGTTTGGCAGGCGTTCCGAAAACACCTCAGCTTAGCGAAACGGCCTCCGCGATCGCCGGAGACGCCGCGACCGCCGCACGTTTTTCGGAGGCCCGTGCGTACAAGTACCAGGCCAGCCACGCCGGCGCGGGCCACAGATACCAGTGGGAATGCAGCCCGGGCGTATAGAACGGCTGAATCTCCAGCCAGATGTAGAGGAGCGCCAGCAGCGCAACCACCTTGCGTGACGAAGCCCGCCACGCGCCGTACATGAGCGCCGGCATGGCCAGCGACTGATCGTAGATCCAGCAATAGGGCGCAACCAGAATCGAGACCAGCATCACGAGGTTGCCATGCTCCAGCCAATCCCATTGGTGGCGCCGCGGCCAGTAGTAGATCACCGCCCAGATTCCGCCCAGCACGCTGAGGGGCAGCACCAGCCATTTCGCCGAAGGATTGATGAGGTCGCGCAACTCGACGCTGAGGCAGGGAATATATTCATTGGCGATGCCCGACGTGTGCGCCCAGTGCGCGTACTGCACCCACGCCAGCGGATCGATGATCTCCGTCACCACGCAGCTCACCGCGATCGCCGCCAAAGCGCCCGCAAGAATGCGCCATTGCCGGGACACAAAAATCCAGATCAGCAGCACCAGCCCGAAGGGCAGGAACAAATGCGGCTTCAGCGTGCACAGCCACAGCGCGGCTCCCGCCCAAAACGGGCGCGTGCGGTAATTGCGAAGAAAAAGAACCAGCCCCAGCAGCAGGAACAGGGAAGTCTGCCCCATGATCACGCACTGCAGCGCGGGAGGAAAGCAAATGCCAAGCCACTCGAGCAGCGTTCCCGGAGCCCCGAACATCTTCCACAACGTCTGGACGCAAAGCAACAGAATGCCCAGCATCAGCAGCGACCAGGGCAGCGCCGCCACGCGTGGTCCCAGGAACCCCAGTGGCAGCGCAAGGGGCAAACCCCACGGCGGATTGCGCATGTAGTACGAGCCGCGCTTGCCATCGAATCCGGCGGATCGTTCGAGATTCCCCATCTCGACCGGATCGTAAGGATTGGCGTGGTGCACCAACTGCTGGCCGGTCGACCAGTAGACGACGTAATCGCGCGCCCCCGCCAGGTGACGGACCATCGGCATCACGCCGAGGAACAGCGCGGTCAGCGTGATCGCCATCCCGCAGGCGATGCCGACGAGCAGCTCGGTGAGGTCGGGCTTCCTTTTTGGTTTGGGGGGAATGTTGCCGTCGGCCATTGCGGCAATTCTAATAACGCCAGGCGGCTATGAAGAATACCTCTTTTGGATACCGGCTATGACCTTGGCCGAATCGGCGATTACGTTAGCATTTCCGGCATTTCGCCAGGATGGCCTTGTGCAGACGCTCCCGCAGATCCTCCGGCAGCTCGTAAATCTCATGGCTGCGGTAAATCTGGATGGTCTTGCGCGTGGTGCTCAGCGTGATCTCGCAGTGTTCGCAGCACCGGAGATGCTCTTCAAGGTCGGCGCGCAGGGGAATCGCGGCATCCTGATCGAGCATTTCGTCCAGCTGCGCTAGAAACTCCGTGCACGTCACTTCACACCATCCTGGGCCTGGGCCGGTTTCAGGTCCCGCCGCTTAAAGTAGCGGCTCAGGCGCTCCCGCAACTGCAGGCGCGCTCGCAAGAGCCGCGATTTTACCGCTGGAATACTCAATCCCAGCGTCTCCGCCGTCTCCTCTGTCGAAAGTCCATCGACGTCTCGGAGCACAAACACCACGCGGAACCCGGGCGGCAGGCCCTGAATGGTCCGGCGAAGAATGTCGGCCATCTCCGACTGCCCGTACAGCGCCTCCGGATCGGGACTCCAGTCCGCCAGATCGCGCGGCATCGAGCCTTCTTCGGTCTCGACGTCCTCGTCGATCGAAACCATCTTGCCGGTCCGCCGTTTTCTCAGCCGCATCAGCGACTCATTGACGGCGATGCGCACCAGCCAGGTATAAAACTTCGAATTCCCCTGGAACTGGTTCAGCTTCTGGTACGCCTTCAGGAACGCGTCCTGCACCACATCCTCGGCGTCTTCGCGGTTCTGGACGATGTGGTTGGCAATGCGAAAAACCTGGCGGTCGTACTGCTTCACCAGTTTCTCGTACGCCGCCATATCGCCCTGCCGCGCCCGCTCGACGAGCAGGACGTCAGGATGAACTTCGGACGCTCCTTGTGATTGGATGGATGAAGACATGAATGGCTTCAGAATTTGGGCAGCTGCGGACAACGGGGCCGACCTCCATTCTAAATGGCTCTGCGGCGGCGGGGCAAAAGCCGCGCCGGCGCTGATGCTGGGAACTGGGCTGCTGGTTTTGATGATCGGGTGCGGGAAGAAGACTCCGGGCTATGCCGGACCTCCCGACACGGTGCGGCAGATCATCATGAAAAAGTGGGAAATTGACCCCAAGCGGGTCGAGGTGCCCCAGGGTGCGCGCGTGGAGCTGGTCGTGACCTCAACCGACGTTGAGCATGGCATCGACGTCCCTGGTCTCGGCATTCGCGAGCCGGTCCAGCCCGAACATCCGGCGGTGATTCGCTTCCTCGCCCAGACCCCGGGCGTCTATCCGATGAGTTGCAGCGTGCTGTGCGGCCGCGGTCACAACCAGATGACCGGGGAAATCGTCATCACAGCGAGGTCATCGAGCAAGTAGCCTGCAGGCGGCAGCCCGCAGCGCCTCCGCTTCTGTGACCTGCAACCTGGAACCTGTCACCTGTCTTACTCGTGCCTTAACGCCCGCATTGGGTCCACTCCTGCCGCGCGCCGCGCCGGAATCCAGCTCGCCGCGAGGGCCACCAGTATCAGCAGCGTCCCGGAAATGGCGAAGGTTGCCGGATCCCACGCCTTCAGCTCGCAAGGGGAGTTCCGTTTCAGTGCACGAGTTCAGTCGCGTCGAAACCGCAACCAGGAAACTCGGGCTTTCGCCCCCTGCATCGTAACCTTTTCAGAACGCGGCCCGTTTTCCTCTCGGAAAGGGAAGCCGTTTCGGCATACTCTGGTAAACAGAGGCATCGATGTTGGCTCTCCGCATTCCCCCTCGGATCAAGCGACTTCCTGAAGTGACAATTCTCCTGGCCGCTACTGCGTTTCTGTTCGCCTCAGCCCGCGCCCAGACCACGCCACCCGCGACTCCGCCGCCCCATCAACGCAGCACCACCCACAGCACGGCAGCGCACCATACCACGCCCAGCAACGCGCATGCCTCGCACCGTGCGTCCGCAATTACCACCCATCGAACCGCCCACACCCGCACTGCCGTCCATCATCGACGCCGTCGTCGCCCGCTCACTGCCCGAGAGCTGGCCCGCAGCCGTCGTCTCCAGCACGCCTTCGTCGCCTCCTCGCAGTTGCGGCCCATGGCGCAGCAACTCGCGCAGACTCCGACCCCCGCCGCCTATGCCGGCGTCTCCAGCTTCGCCCATAGCCACACCGGAGAGGCCGCCGCCGCCGCATACCTCGCGCTCGGCCACGCGTACCTCCTCGAGCGCAAGTTTCCCGATGCTGTCAGCGCCCTTCGCTCCACGCACGTCGCCGAGGCCAGCAAGACCCAGCCCGACGGGGCGCTCGCCGACTACGCCGCCTACCTCACTGCGCAAGCTTTCCTGCAGAGCAACCAGCTGCCCCAGGCCGAGACGGTCCTCAACGGCTACGATCAGAAGTATCCCGACAGCATCTTCGTTGAGAGCGTCCCGATCCTGCGCGCCAATCTGATGGTGCAGGAGGGCGACCCGCAGGCCGCTCTCGCCGCGCTCAGCCCGCATCGCCAGGAGCCGGTCGCCGGCAAGGCCGACTTCCAGCTGGCGCTGGCCAAAGCCGAAGCCCTGGCTGGCCGCGCCGCCGAAGCCCAGCTGCTCTTCGAGCACGTCTACCTCGACTACCCGCTCAGCATCGAAGCCAGCGTCGCGCGCAGCCAGCTTGCCACCAACGGAGTGCTCGCCACGCTGCCCATCGACCAGCGGCGCCGCCACGCCGATGCTCTGTATGATGCCAACCACTTTGCCGATGCCGAGGACGAGTACCGCTCGCTCGCCGGCCAGGCCAACGTGGACGCCGCTGCCCGCGACGCTATGCTCGTTGCCGCCGCGGAATGCGACTGGAAGCTTAAGCGCCTCTCGCAAACCCAGGTCAACGCACTGCCCGATACCAACGACGACGCCGGCGCTCGCCGCATGTACCTGCTCATGGAGCTGGCCCGCGACAAGGGCGACAGCACCACGCAACAATCCATCGTCGCGCAGATGGAGACCCGCTTCCCGGATAGTCCGTGGCTCGCGGAGGCGCTCTACTCCAGCGGTAATATGTATCTGCTGCTCAAGGATTACCCGCACGCCATCACTTACTATGGCGAGTTAGCGCGTCGTTTTCCAACCAGTAAGTACGCGCCCAGCGCTCACTGGCGCGCCGGCTGGTTCAACTACCGCCTTGGGCAATACGACGAGGCCGCTCGGCTCTTCGACGAGCAGATTCGCGTCTATGCTGGCGGCAAGGAGATTCCCTCCGCGCTTTACTGGCGCGGGCGCATTTACGAAGACCAGGAGCACAAGCCCACAGCCGCGGCGGCCTGCTACCGCACCATCCTGCGCGTCTTTTCGCACTACTACTACGCGATGCTCGCCCAGGATCGCGTGACGCATCTTGGCGACGTCACGCCGGACTCTATCGCCGACCTCGATGCGCTCAAGCCCGTTCCCATCCCCGAGCTCACTGACGACGTTCCCGAAGACGATCCCCACGTTGTGAAAGCCCGCCTGCTCGCCAACGCCGGCCTCAATGAATACATCGCGCCGGAGATTCGCGCCTCCGACGGCAGCGACGAGTGGGGCGCTTTTGCCGAAGCCGAAATTTACGCGTCGTATGGCGAATCGTGGCGCGCCATGCGTCTCCTGAAGCGCGCGATTCCGTTCTACACATCCGCGCCCATGGAAGCCATTCCCGTCGCCTACTGGCGCATCCTGTTTCCGCAGATGTACTGGACGGACATCAAAGCCGACGCCGAACGCAACGGCCTCGACCCCTACATGGTGGCCTCGCTGATCCGCCAGGAAACAGAGTTCAACCCCGGCGCCGTCTCCAACAAGAATGCCTGGGGGCTCATGCAACTCTTGCCCTCGGTTGGCCGCGCTCTCGCCAAAGACGAAGGGCTCCGGCATTTTCAAACCAGCGAGCTGCTCGATCCCGCGACGAACATTCGTCTCGGGACTCTTTATCTGAAACAGACCCTCGACAAATTCGGCGGCCAGCCTGAATACGCCTTCGCCGCCTACAACGCAGGAGACGATCGCGTTATCGACTGGCAGAGTGTCGGCAATTACCACGGCATCGAGGAGTTTGTGGAGTCCATCCCCTTCAGCGAAACCCGCGAATACGTCGAAGCCATCCTGCGCAACGAACAGATCTACCGCGAGCTCGACAAACTGACCGCGCAGCGCGCACAACGCTGATTCTCGCGTGCTATCATCCCTCTTCGTCTGCGAAGGCGCACGGCTGCTCTCGCATTTTCGCAGACCTGCCTAAGGAGCTCCCAATCGTGAACCGCCCGTCGTTCCGCGTGTTGCGTAATACAGGAATTGCCTGCTTTTTTGCGGCGGCCCTTTTCGCCGTCACCGCGCTCCACTCCCAAAGCACCGCCGCAGTTACAAATGGCGCTGCTCACGGCATCGCGGTTTCCAATCTCGACCCCTCCGTCAAGCCCGGTGACGATTTCTACCGCTACGCCAACGGTGGATGGATCGCCCGCACGCCGATTCCCGCGGATCGCGCCGGCATCGGCGTCTTTTCGGTCCTCGCCGACCGCAGCAGCAAGAACGTCGCCGCCATCATCGAAGAGGCTGCGAAGTCCAGCGCGCCGGCCGGCTCCAACGCCCGCAAAATCGCCGACCTCTACAACGCCTATATGGACGAGGCCGCGATCGAAGCCCGCGGCATGAAGCCGCTGGAGCCGCATCTGGCCGAAATCGCCGCTATCCACGACCAGCATGACCTCGCGCTGGCACTCGGCAAAACCCTGCGCGCCGATGTCGACCTGCTCAATAACGCGGTCTTTTCCACGCCGAATCTCTTCGGCCTCTGGATCGCTCCTGGCTTCGCCGACTCCGACCATTACATTCCGTATCTGCTGCAGGGCGGGCTCGAAATGCCCAGCCGCGACTATTACCTGAACGACCGCGACCGCATGAGAGACGTGCGCGCGAAATATGCTGTCCACGTTGCGGCTATGATCCGGCTCGCCGGCCTCGACAATGCCGAGACCCGGGCCGCGCGCGTCATCGCGCTCGAGCACGCCATCGCCGAAACTCACATCAGCCTCGCCGACATTGAAGACATCGCCAAAGCCAACAATCTCTGGCAACGCACCGACTTCGCCGCGAAAGCCCCTGGGCTCGACTGGGACGCTTACTTCGCAGGCGCCGGCCTCACCCCGCAGCAGCAGTTCATGGTCTGGACGCCCACCGCCCTTGCCGGCGAATCCGCGCTCGTCGCTTCCACGCCCATCGATACCTGGAAGGACTGGCTCACCTTCCACCTGATTGAGAATTACGCAGCGGTTCTGCCTCGTGCCGTTGCCGACGAGCAGTTCTCGTTCGGGGGCAAGGTCCTGTCCGGCGTCCCGCAACAGCGCCCTCGCTGGCAGCTCGGCGTGGGGCTCGTGAACGCCTGCCTCGGCGACGCTGTCGGCCAAATCTACGCGCAAAAATACTTCCCTCCTGAAGCCAAAGCGCAGGCCCAGACCATGGTCGCCAACCTGATCGCCGCCTACCACAAACGGCTCGACGCTCTCACCTGGCTCGCCCCCGGCACGCGCGCCGAAGCTCACGCCAAGCTGAATACGCTCTACGTCGGCATCGGCTATCCCGAAACCTGGAAGGACTACTCCGCCTACGAAGTTCGACCCGATGACGCCTTCGGCAATTCGTGGCGGTCCTCGGTGTGGTATTTCAACATGCAAATCGCGCGCATCGGCAAGCCCGTCGACCGTCATGAGTGGTCCATGACGCCGCAGACCGTTAACGCCGTTAATCTGCCGCTGCAAAATGCGCTGAATTTCCCCGCGGCCATCCTGCAGCCGCCGTTCTTCGATCCTCAGGCCCCGGCTGCCGTCAACTACGGCGCGATCGGCTCTGTCATCGGCCATGAGATCAGCCACACCTTCGACGCCGAGGGCAGCGCCTTTGACTCCAAAGGCCGGGTGCGCAACTGGTGGACTCCCGAAGATCACGCGCACTTCGAGCAGCAGGCGGAAAAGCTCGAGAAGCAATACGACGCCTACGAGCCGTTCCCCGGCGTTCACGTCAACGGCAAGCAGACCATCGACGAGAACATCGCCGACCTGGGCGGCATCGCGGCCGCTTACGACGGCTATCGCGCTTCGCTGCACGGAGCCGAGGCGCCGCTGCAGGATGGCTTCACCGGCGACCAGCAGTTTTTCATCGCCTTCGGCCAGAACTGGGGCTCACAATCCCGCGAAGCCGCTTTGCGCCGCCAGGTCCTCACCGATGGGCATTCGCCCGCACAGTTCCGCGCCGATACGGTGCGCAACTCCGATGCCTGGTACAAGGCCTTCGACGTCAAACCGGGCGAGACCCTCTACCTCGCGCCCGACGACCGGATTCACATTTGGTAAACAGGCTAATCACGCGCGGACCAGTGTAGGTTGATAACCATGACGCGAAGGTCTGTCTGGTTTCGCTCGGCGATGGTGAGTTTCCTGTGCGCGGCTGCCTTTCTTCCGCTCCTGACCGGCCAGGAATCTTCGCAATCTCCGCCACGCCCGAAAAAAGTCCTCACGCCCGAGCAAAAGGCTTTTCAGCAGGAATGGAAGGACTGGTCCGCGAAGCATCAGGCGCTGCAGGCGCAGGCCAAACAGGTCTACGACGCGGAGATGGCTCGCGAAAAAGCCGGCGACTGCCCCAACGCGCAAACCACGTATGACTTCAACATCTGCTACGGACAGCAGACGAAAATCACCGACGCCAGCCTGCACAGCTACGAAGACATCATCCGTCAGCTTATGATTCCCGGCCCGCAGTTTCCCGGCCAGTCTCCACCGCCGCCTGGCCCCGGCGGTCCCAGCCTCACTCCGGACCAGCTCTCCGCGGAATTCGACCATGTCGAACAGCTATGGCAACAGTATCGCGACACTGCGTGCACCGCCGCCTTGCACCAGTTCGACGGAGGCACGGGCGGACCGAGCTTCGAAGCGGAATGCGAACTGAAGCTCATGCGCAACCACATGCGCGAACTCGACATGATCTACGGCTCCGATCTGCACATGTAATCGCACCCCAAAAAGGCCGAGCTGCCGATCGATGCCCGCGATTCTCTGTTTCGATATATCGTGGTGCTCATGAAATTTTCATCGCTCGTCCGCGCCCCCAGGCGCCTCGCCCTCACCTGCGCTGTTTTGTCCTTCGCCGCGCTGCCTTGTCTCCCCGTCGCCGCGCAGTCTGACGAAGATGCCCCCAGGCCTCCTGCTCCCACCGCGCCGCAGGCGGCCAAACCGCCCGCACCCGATAAGACTGCGGAAGCGCATCCGCTCCCGCCGCTGCCTGCTGACGCCCACGTCGAGCAAAGCATCACCCTCGACGGCAAGAAGCTCACCTACACCGTCACTGTCGGCACGCTCTTCGTGCGCGACGCCGATGGCAAAGCTGCCGGCCAACTCGTCTATACCGCCTATACGGTCGACGGCCCCAATCGCCCCGTCACCTTCGCCCTCAACGGCGGACCCGGCGCGGCTTCGGTCTATCTCAACTTCGGCGCCATCGGCCCCAAACACCTCAACGCCGGCAACGAAGGCGACAGCCCCTCCGATCCGGCGACGCTCAGCGACAATCCCGGAACCTGGCTCGACTTCACCGACCTCGTCTTCCTCGACCCCATCGGCACCGGCTTCAGCCGCTCCCTGGTGGACGCGGACCAGACCCGCAAGCTTTTCTGGACGACCGAGCCCGACATCGAGTACCTCTCGCGCTGCATCTACGACTGGCTGGTGAAGAACGACCGCCTCGGATCCCGCAAATACCTCGTCGGCGAAAGCTACGGCGGGTTCCGCGGGCCCCGCATCACCTACTTCCTGCAGTCGCAGCTCGGCGTCGCCATGAACGGCGTCGTCCTCGTCTCTCCGTATCTGAATCCCACCCTCGAGCAGAACGGCGACCTCTCGCCGCTGCCCTGGCTGGTCACGCTGCCGTCCATTACCGCCGCGCATCTCGAACGCGAGCACCAGCTCACGCCCGAAGCCATGAAGCCGGTCATCGACTACACCCTCGGCGAATACGCGACCACCCTCATCAAAGGGCCCTCCGATCCGGCCGCGACCGACGCCATGATCAAAAAGGTCACCGAGATGACCGGCCTCGATCCCACCTTCGTGAAGGAATCCGGCGGCCGCCTGGAAACCGGCGCGTATCTCCGCGAAGTTCACCGCGAAGAGGGCAAGCTCGGCTCCGTCTACGACTCCAACGTGACCATGTTCGATCCATTCCCCTACGCCCCAGAGCAACGCGCCAACGACCCGCTGCTGGCCACGCTCATCGCGCCCACCACCACAGCCATGGTCGATTTCGACACGCGGGTTGTGGGCTGGAAAGTCGAAGCCCGCTACAACGCGCTGTCGTATGAAGTGGGCTCGCACTGGAGCCGCGACCAGGAAATGCGCGCCGGCTCAACGGCCCAGCTGCGCGAGGCCGTCGCCGCCGATCCCAAACTCCACGTCATGATCGTTCACGGATGGAACGACCTCTCCTGCCCCTTCATGGGCTCCATCCTCACCGTCAACCAGATGCCGCTCATGGGCGACCCAACCCGCGTCTCCGTCCACGAATTTCCCGGCGGCCACATGTTCTACACGCGCGAAGCCAGCCGGGTCGCATTACGCAAAGACGTGATGGAGATGTTCAGCCAGCACTAAGTGGGAAGGGAATTGGGTGCCCCATGTCCCAGGTTTTGGGACATGGGTGTGCCTGCTAAAGTCCCCTTATGCAGCTATGGACGGGAGTCGCGTGTCTCGTCGCTGATCCAAACTGTAGGGACTTCAAGAGGTTTGGGGACGACGGCAAAGGCGCATACGTGAACATCGTGGCGTGGGCCATGTCGGGTCAGGAATTCGAAGATCGGATCAGAATAATTTCAGCGGAGCTTGATTGCATTGTCCTCGAAATCGATCACGTTGAATTGCTCGACGCTCGTACGGAAGAGCCCCGCTATCCGGAAGAACTCATCACGATGCGAAGCACAGCGGAACGGCAGCCGCGCGACGTGATCTTCGGCAAGTTTCACATCTGGACGCAGAGCCATATTCAATGATTTCCTTTTCTCTGTGTTCTCTGCGTCCTCTGTGGTAAAACTCTTCGCGTTGCCGCCTAAGCTTCTTCCCGCAGCGCATCGGGGGCATGCGCGATCCGCAACAGCTTCCCGTGATCCAGCCAGTTCAGCGAGCAGCGCTCGCAGTCGGAGAGAATCACGTTGCCGGGTCCCGCGTAGAAGTGCGTATCCATCGCCTGATGGCAATGCGGACAGTTCAGCCGCTGGTCCAGCTCTCTGCGATCCGGCGCCTTCGGCGCAACGCCACCTTCCTGCCCATATCGCAGCGTCTGCACCAGGGCCGCAAACACTTCCATCCCGATCAGCATCCCGCGGCAGCGCGTGCAGTAGAGAATCCGAACACCAGAGAACGCCGCATCGACCAGCCCCATCGCACACTTCGGACACATCTCCTCGGTCGGCGCTCCGAGCACGCGCACCCCGTCGTCCGTCTTCTCCGGAAAAACCAGGGTCCCGCAGTAGTCGCAGGTCAGGCTTTCCGCGTCGGATTCCAGCCGCATCGGCGCGCCGCACGAAGGACAGTTCATTGTGGCTTGCCGCACTCCGGGCAGAATTTTGCCGCGCCCCCTATCGGCTTCCCGCATGACGAGCAAAACTTTTCAGCCGCACTCGCCGCCGCGCCCGCGCTCATCGACCCCGCCATTGCTTGGCCCATCGCCTGTCCCATCGCGACGCCAGCGCCCACGCCGACACCCGCGCCCGCTGCTCCGCCAGGGTTCGCGGCCGCCGTGCCCAGCGCTTGCGCTGTTTCGAACTGGGTGTAGCTTCCAAGGTTTCCCGCCATCTGCACGCCGATCCGCTGATCCATCACCTTCGTCAGCTCGTCGGGCAGGGAGATGTTCTCCACCGTGAACTGATTCAACTCCAGACCGAGCGCGGTGAACGATGGCGTGGCCGCAGTGGCAATCTTCTGCGCCAGCGCCGCCTGATTCGCCGTCATATCCAGAAACGGTACGTCGCTCGTGGCAAACACATCCGTCATCCGCGCCACGATGGTCTCCCGCAGCTGACTCTCGAGGTCCGCAACATAATAGGTATCGCGCGTCCCGCTTACCTGCGCGAAAAACGTCCGCGGATCCTTGACCCGGTACGAATAAATCCCATAGCCGCGCAGCCGCACCGCCCCAAATTCCTTCTCGCGGATCGTAATCGGCGTCGCCGTGCCCCACTTCTGCGCCATCTGCAGCCGCGTCGAGAAGAAGTACACGTCCGACTTGAACGGCGACTCAAACCCCTTGTCCCAGTTCATCAGGTCGGTCAGCAGTGGCAGGTTCCGCGTGTTGAGCGTATGCAGGCCGGGGCCAAAGACATCGGCAATTTTGCCCTCGTCCACAAACACAGCAACCTGCGACTCGCGCACCGTCAACTGGCCGCCGTTTTGAATCTCCATGTCCTGCATGGGATAGCGCCATGCCAGGATGCCGTCTTCCGTTTCGTTCCACTGGATGACGTCGATCAGTTGTTTAGCTAAAAAATCTCGCAGGGTCACGCGTTCCTCCCGATCCGGTTCGACAGCAATCTACCACTCGGGATCGCTGCCGCCACTCCCACAAACGAAGCAGTTCGATCCTGGATACCCGGTTCTGGACGAACCCCGCGTCCCGCGATTCGAGCGCAAAAACAAAAAGGCGCGGAATCATCTCCCGCGCCCTCGTTCGAATTTAGCTCCCGGCTCCCCGCTCCTGGCTGCAGCCTGCAGGCTGCAGGCTGCTTTTTCACGCCGTGTGCTGCAGCACCTCTTCACGAACCCGTTCATCGTGGCGCTCTTCCGCCGTGGATCGCGGCAGCGCTACGGCCAGAACATCCTCAATGCGGCTGGCGTAGTGGATGTCGATCGCCTGGATCTGATCCGGCGTCAGGTCTTCTTCCACGTTCAGCCGGTTCTCCGTCGGCAGGATGATCGTCTTCACCCCGGCGCGTTTCGCGGCGAGGAATTTCTCCTTGATGCCGCCCACCGGCAGAACATTGCCGCTCAACGTAATCTCCCCCGTCATCGCGGTCAGCGGATGCACCGGCCGGTCCGTCAGCAGCGAGACCAGCGCCGTGGCCATGGTCACGCCCGCCGAAGGACCATCCTTCGGAATCGCCCCCGCCGGCACATGGATGTGCAGGTCAGTGTCCTTGAGCAGGTCCTCTTCCAGTCCCAGCTCGCGTGCGTTCGAGCGCACCCAGGTCAGCGCGGCCTGCATGGATTCCTGCATCACCTCGCCAATCTGCCCGGTCATCGTGAAGCCGCCCTTGCCCTTCATTCGGTTGGCTTCGATGAACAGGATGTCGCCGCCCGCCGGCGTCCATGCCAGTCCCACGGCAACGCCCGCGCGCTTGGTCCGCTCGGCAATCTCGGTATCCACGCGGACTTTGATCCCGCCCAGGAATTCCTGAATCACCTCGCGCGTTACCACCAGCTTCTCCGTGTTGCCTTCGGCGATGCGCCGCGCCTGCTTTCGGCACAGCGTTCCAATCTGCTGTTCCAGCTTGCGCACGCCGGCCTCACGCGTGTAGTGCCGGACTATATAACCAATGGATTCCTCGGGAAACTCGATGTTGTCCGGCTGAATCCCGTTTTCCTTAATCTGGCGCGGAATCAGATACCGGAACGCGATGTGCTTCTTTTCTTCCTCCGCGTATCCCTGCAGCTCGATGATCTCCATGCGATCGCGCAGCGGTTCGGGTACCGTGTCCAGCACGTTGGCCGTGCAGATGAACAGAACTTTGGAGAGGTCAAACGGCTGATCGAGGTAGTTGTCGCGGAACGTATTGTTCTGCTCCGGGTCGAGAATCTCCAGCAGCGCCGAGGCCGGATCGCCGCGGAAATCCCGCCCCAGCTTGTCCACCTCGTCCAGCATGAACACCGGATCGTTCGCTCCCGCACGGCGCAGGTTCTGAATAATCTGCCCCGGCAGCGCGCCGATGTACGTGCGCCGATGCCCGCGCAGCTCCGCCTCATCGTGCATTCCGCCCAGCGAAATCCTGCGGAACTCCCTGCTCAGAGCCCGCGCCACGCTCCGCCCCAGCGACGTTTTACCCACGCCCGGAGGCCCGACGAAGCACAGGATCGGACCTTTCATGTCCGCCTTCAGCCGGCGCACCGAGAGGTAGTCGAGGATGCGGTCCTTCACCTTTTTCAGGTCGTAGTGATCCTCGTCGAGAATCTCCCGCGCCTTCGAAATATCCACCGCTGTCCCCGACGACTTCGACCACGGCAGCACCGCCAGCCACTCGATGTAGTTGCGCGTCAGCGAGTAATCGGCGGCCATCGGCGACATGCGCGAGAGCCGGTTCAGCTCCTTCAGCGCTTCTTTCTTCGTCTCCTCCGGCATCCCTACCGCTTCAATCTTCTGCTTCAGCTCTTCGATGTCCTTCTGGCCCTCGTCCATTTCCCCGAGTTCCTTCTGGATCGCCTTCAGCTGCTCGCGCAGATAGTAGTCGCGCTGCGATTGCTGCACCTGATCCTGCACTTCGGTCTGGATCTTGTTGCGCAGCTGCTGCACTTCAATTTCTTTCGCCAGATGCTTGTTGATCCGCTCGAGGCGCAGCGCCACATCCGGCGTCTCCAGCAGCTCCTGCTTGTCGCCGGTCGCGAGGAAGGGCAGGGAAGACGCGATAAAGTCCACCAGCCTCCCCGGCTCATCGATATTCATCGCGATCGTCTGCAGCTCGTCCGACAGCGTCGGCGAGGCAGTCACAATCTGCTGGAACTGCGTCACCACATTGCGCTGCAGCGCTTCCAGAGAAGGATTCTTCGGGGCCAACACTTCCGGCACCGTGTCCACCGATGCCATCATGAATGGCTCGATGCGCGAAAATTCGCCCAGCCGCACCCGCTCCGTGCCCTCGGTGAAAACGAACAGGCTCTGGTTCGGCATCTTGACGACCTTGTGCACCGTCGCCAGCGTTCCGAAGGCATGCAGATCCTGGGGCTGGGGCGTATCCACGCGCGCGTCGCGCTGCGCCACCACCACAATGCTCTTCTCCTCACCCAGGGAGTTGATGAGTTGAATTGAACTTTCCCGCCCCACCGTCAGGGGCAGCACGGCATGAGGAAACAAAACCGTATCCCGCACGGGCAAAACCGGCAGAACGCGGTCCGGTCCCCCGTCTCGCTGCCTGGGGTCGCCCGGCTGGATCACACTGATAAAGTCGCTAGCCATGAGTGTCCTTATATCAAATAATTACTCATTGGATTCAGCAAGTTTCAAAAAGTAGCATCCCCTCTACGACTTCCACGGCCCAACCGCCGACAAATCCAGTCGCTGGCCCCCGTCAACACCCTTTTCATCAACCATTTAAGCCTGGATCGCTCTCGCCGCCGCAGCGGTCTCTCCCAACCTTCTATCGGCAAAGCCCTGCTCAGGGGTGAGATGCCCCCTTCGGCCAGCCCTGCAGTATTCTTTAGACCCGTGCCGCCGCCCGATAGCGCCCGAGCTCGCGCACCATCGAGCAGTGTTGCGCGAGCATTTCCAGGGCCAGATCCGCCGTCCGTGGCTCCCCCAGCTGGTAGTCCGCATAAAAGACGTATTCCCACGGTCGCCCCGGCACCGGCCGCGACTCCAGCCTGGTAATATTTGTCCCCATCCCGGCAAAAACCTGCAGCGCCTCCACCAGGCTGCCCGGCCGATTCTCCACCTTGAATGCCAGGCTCACTTTGTCCGGACGCGCCTCCGCCTCCAGCCGCTCCCGCCTGCGGATCAGAAAAAAGCGCGTGTAGTTCTCCTCGTTGTCCTCAATCCCGGGGAGCAGAATCTCCGCACCATACCAGGCTGCGGCTCCGGTGCTGGCGATGGCCGCCACGCCCGGCTCGCGGAGTTCCATCAGTTGCTTCACGCTGCCCGCTGTATCGTAGAACGGCGCCGCCTCGATCTCCGGGTGCTCGACGAAAAACCGCCGGCACTGCGCCAGCGCCACCGGGTGCGAGTATGCCTGGCGAATCTTCCCTATCGTCGCCCCCGGTACGCCGATCAGGTTATGCCGGATCCGCAGCAGCCATTCGCTCTCCACCGCGACATCGTGCGCCAGCAACAGATCGTAATGCTCCAGCACCGACCCGGCGAGCGAGTTCTCGATCGGGATCACCGCCGCGTCCGCCGCGCCTTCATCGACTGCGGCGAACACCTCCCCCGAAAGCGTGCACGACAAAATGGTTGCCTCCGGACGCGCCTTCAGCGCCGCTTCGTGGCTGAAAGATCCCGGCTCGCCCTGGATCGCGATGCGCAACCTCGAGTCCACCTCCGCTTCATTTGTACCGCAACGGCAACCCCGAACGCCCATCCGTCCTCTATCCATAGCGTTGGTGGAAAGCACGGGTCGAAGAAAAAACTCAAAAGTCGGAAGAAAGGAAACGTCGCATGCTTTGGACACTATTCGTGATCCTGCTCATCGCCTGGCTCGTCGGGCTGATCGGATTTCACGTCGTTGCCTGGTACATCCACGTTCTGCTGGTGCTGGCGCTCGTCGTGCTCGTCATCCAGCTCATCACCGGTCGCAGGGCGGCACTTTAGAACCCGGAAGCTGCGCCCGTAGCCAACTATGAAGTCATCGACCAACCAGGGACCACACGGAGGGACCCATTATGAATTCGGACCAGGTAAAGGGAAAAACCAGCCAGGTCGTCGGAAAAGTGAAGCAGGGAGCCGGGGAAATGACCGGGAATGATCGACTTGCGAACAGCGGCGTTGTCGATCGGGTGAAGGGGGCTGCCCAGGAGACCTGGGGCAACGTCAAAGATGCCGCCCACGAGGCTGGCAAAACCCGCCAGGAGGAAAAGCAACACAAGGCCGACAAAATGCGCGACAATGTCACAACCAAGGTCGAGGACGTTAAAAACAGCGCCAGCGACAAGATCGCTGATTTCAAGGATCGGCAGCGTCAGCGCCGTTCGGCCTGACCTCTTCCGATTCAAAGACCCAGGGGTGCGGTGCCATCTGGCCTGATCGCCCCAGGGTGCATCTACCTCACCGGNNCCCTCTTTTTGTTCTCTCGGCCCCGCCCGGCTCCGTCCACCGCATTTGTCCCCGCGCGATGTTTCACACCGGGGCACCCGCAGCTTCCTTCCGACCTCGTCTCATCCGCGGTTCCACCCTGCCGATATCCTCTGTGGCCACGTTCCTGCGATAGCGGGAGGGCGGAGAGGAACTATGTACAGAATTGCGAAGAAGGACTTCGGTTATCAGTTGACCTTCGGCGATTGCATCGATGTCGCCGAGATGACGCGCTGGCGGGAAGAAGCAAGGGCCGCGATGGTGGGCGCTCCCAAAAGCTTTGGCGTCCTGATCGACATGCGCACTCTGAAGCCGGGCGGCATCAAGCCCGACGCGCAGAAAGTTATGGTTGAGGGCCAGGGGCTGTTCAAACAGGCGGGCATGGAGCGCAGCTGCGTGATTCTGCAGTCCGCCACCGTGACCATGCAGTTCGAACGCATCGCCCATGAGTCGGGGATCTTCGCCTTCGAACGCTACATCAATGCGGCCGTGAAGCCGGACTGGGAGCCGCGCGCCATCGGCTGGATCCAGAAGAAAATCGACCCCAACGCCTGACCCTCACCCACACCAGTCTTTCCGCTTTGCGAGCCGCGCGGATGGGCCGTCGTGGCTCGCAGGGCAATCACCCCGGATGGAAAACTCCACATCAAGATTTGTCCGGGACAGCCGATAACGATTCTGTCCGCAATCGCTCCACCAGGCGAACGCTCCGGCGCGACGCGGGCTGCAGGAGGCGAACTCGCCTCACAACGAAAGGTGCCACCTTCATGTCGCTGGTCCGCAACCTCCCCATCGCCCGCAAATTCACCTACGCCTTCGGCATCATCTCCCTGCTTTGCGCCGGTCTGGGAGCGTACACCCTTCTCACCTTCCGCAGCATGGCCGCGAAGACCGAAGAGGTGAGCGGGAACCATCTGCCGTCCCTGATCAACATTGCCAATATCCGCGAGGGGGTCAACGTTGAGCGGCGCGAGGATCTCGAACTGCTGCTGTGCCAGACGCCGGCGTGCACAGCGGATCACGCCGCCCTGCGCCAGAAGGCCATTGCCGAGTACCAGGACGGACTGCGTGCGATGGATCCGCTCGTGATTCCCGAGGAGCGCGATCATTATCAGGCATTCGTGGGGGCGATTAAGAAGTACCAGGACGTGAGCGATCGCGGCATCGCTCTGCTGGCGGCCCGGAAAGCGAACGATGCGCTCGCCCTGCTCTCCGGAGACGAAGTCAAGGCGTCGCTGGAAACAGCGCTCGGGGCAGCCCACGATGGATTTCTGATCCACGCGAACATCGGAACCGAAAATGCCGAAGCCGCCACCGGCGCCAGCCAGCGTGCGATCTGGGTCAATCTCTTCATGACCCTCACCATCGTTGCCGCCTGTATCGTGATCGGCACCCAGCTCAACCGCCTCATCACGCCGCGCATCGGCCACGCCATGGAGATGGCTGAACGCCTGGCCGCAAAAGATTTGACCGTCTACGGGACGGCGACCGCCACCGACGAAATCGGGCGGCTGGCGGAGGCTCTCAACAGGAGCGTCGCCAACATGCGGGAGGCCCTGCAGTCGGTCGCGCAGGGAGCCGACACCCTCTCCGCCGCCAGCACCCAAATCAGCGCTCGCGCCGCCGAGAGCTCCACCAACGCCAACAACCAGTCCAGCATGACCCAGCAGATTGCCACCGCCGCCCAGGAAATGACTGCCACTATAGGCGAGATCAGCAGCAACGCCGAGAGCGCGGCCAGCGCCAGCCGGACTTCCGCTGAAACCGCGACCCGCGGCGGCGACGTGATGCAGGCAGCGGCCCACACCATGGAAAAGATTGCCGCCGCCACCAGCTCCGTCTCGGAAAGGATGGCCTCTCTCTCGCACCGCTCCGAGGAGATCGGCAACGTCGTCAACGTGATTCAGGAGATCAGCGAGCAGACCAACCTGCTGGCCCTCAACGCCGCCATTGAAGCCGCCCGCGCCGGCGAGCACGGCCGCGGATTTGCCGTCGTCGCCGGCGAAGTCCGGCGCCTGGCCGAGCGCACCAAAGGCGCTACCGAGGAAATTGCCGCAACCATCCGCAGCATTCAGGAAGAAACCCGCGAGACTCTCCAGGTCATGAACCAAAGCCGTAGCGCGGTCGAGTCCGGCCTGTCAGAGACCGCCAACGCCCGCAAGAGCCTCGAGGCCATCATCGAATCTTCCCAACAGGTCGAGCACCAGATTCAGCTCATCGCCTCTGCCGCCACCGAGCAGACCGCCGCTTCCGGCGAGATTTCCGAATCCGCCAGCCGCATCTCGCAACTGGCCACGCAGAACGCGCAGGGCAGCGAAGAAGCGGTCCAGGCCCTCCAGGAGATCTCCAGGCTGGCTTCCGATCTGGATGGGATGATCCACCAGTTCCAGCTCGACGACGGTGGTGGCCAGAGATCGCGCTCTTCGTTGTCGTCCAGGCGCGAGCCGGCATCAGTTCCGGCGCTGCAAGCTGCCCACTCCCGGTAGGGCTTTCGGCCGGCGGCGCCCGTGCGTGCCGGCCGAACCACTTGAAAAGCCACGCACTTTCGCCCCGCCGTTACGCGCGAGCCCCGCTTACTTCTGCTTCTGCATGAACCCGCGCACCAGCGCCGCAATCGCATCGGCCTTCGTATCCAGCGCGAAGTGTCCTGCGTCGAGCACGTACACCTCCGCGGTCGGCACGTCCTTGCGATAGCGCTCCGGCTCTCCCGGATCGAACGACAAATCGTGCTTGCCCCAGAGCACCAGCAGCCTGGGCTGCGTCTTCTGCATCCATGCCTGCCACCTTGGATAGGCCTCGACATTCGTGCGGTAGTCGTAGAACAGATCGCTCTGAATCTGCGCCTGGCCCGGTGAGTTCAAAAACGCATACTCATCGGTCCAGAGATCCGGATCGTACAACTCGGTATGCGGATCGTCCCCGACGTGCCGCGTCTTCGTCGCCGCCATCGACAGCAGATTCCTCCGCAGCGCCTCGTCATTGGCTGCGCGGTCCGCCCAGAACGCCCGTCGCGTCGTCCAGTTCACGCCCAGCCCTTCGTTGTGGGCCACAGCATCCTGCACAATCAGCGCCTGTACCGGCTCCGGATGCGCCAGCACCATGCGAAAACCAACCGGCCCGCCGTAATCCTGCATGTACAGCGTGTAGCGCGTGAGCCCCAGCGTGTCGGTAAAATCCTGCATCACCGCCGCAATGTGATCGAACGTGTACGCGAATTCCTTCGGATCGGGCCAGTCGCTGTGCCCGAAGCCAGGATAATCCGGCGCCACCAGGTGATATTCGCCGCTCAGCCGCGTCAACAGCGGCTGAAACATCCGCGACGACGACGGCAGCCCGTGCAGGAACAGAATCGTCGGCGCATCCTTCGGCCCCGCTTCCCGGTAGAAAATCGACAGCCCATCCACCTTCACCGTCCGATAAAACACCGGCTGCTCCATGGAATGATCCTTTCCAGTTTGAGCCATTGCAGACATGGCCCATGCCATCCAGAAAACCTGCAGGCGCCGGTTCCAGCGGCGCGATCGAAGAAGACGCATCGTTAACCTCCTCCTGGTGCGAGCCGCGGACCCGTGCCCGCTGTGTCGCTTCACATCGTCAGAACCACCCGGAACTCCGCTTTGCCGCTCATCATGCGCGCGTACGCCTCAGCCGCCTTTTCCAGCGGATAGGTTTCAATCATGGGACGCACGCCGCTGAGCTCGGCAAAGCGCAAGGTGTCTTCGGAGTCGGTCGGCGTTCCCGATGACCAGCCCTGGATCGACTTACTTCCGTTAATAAGCTGAACCGGCGTCACCTCGATGGGATCGAAGGTCGCGCCCACCACCATGAGCTTGCCGTTCGGCCCCAGCCCGTTGATCAGTTCCGACATCGCTTTCGAGCTGGGGGCCGTCGCCAGAATCACCTTCGCGCCGCCCAGCTTTTGCAACTCCTCGGCTGCGTTCGTCGCCTTGCTGTCGATGTACACGCTCGCTCCGAGTTTCTTCGCCAGTGCCGCATCCTCCTGACCGCGCCCGATCGCCGCCACCTTATACCCAAACTTGTTTGCGAATTGCACGCCCAGGTGACCCAGGCCGCCGATCCCCTGGACTGCAACCAGGTCGCCCGGAAAAGCGCCGCTGTGCCGCAGCGCATTGTAGGTCGTAATGCCGGCGCACAGCAGCGGCGCTGCTTCTGCGTCCTTCAAACCATCGGGTATCGCCGCCAGCGCCTCGACGGGAGCCACCATGTATTCCTGGTATCCGCCGTCGTAGCTGATGCCTGCAATTTTCAAGTTCCGGCAATTGCGAAAATCTCCCCGCCGGCATTCGGGGCAGGTGTTGTCCTGGCCGCCGTGCCAGCCCACCCCTACGCGCTGCCCCTTCTTCCACACGGAAACATCCGCGCCCACCGCGTCGATGACGCCCGCCACCTCATGCCCCGGCACCCGCGGATACTGGATCCCCGGCCACGCGCCTTCCACCGTGAGCACATCGCTGTGACAAACTCCGCAGGCCTGCACTTTAATCCGCACCTGTCCCGCACCCGGCGTGGGAACGTTGCGCTCCACCACCTCGAAACCCGCTCCCGGCTTCGAGATCTGCGCGACTTTCATCGTTGCTGTTGCGATTGCCAGCGTTGCCATCACTCCTCCTGCGTTGTTGGTGAATGTTGAAGGCCACCGAAGCGTGCTTGCTTTACTCCGCGACCTCGAAAATAACCTCAAGCTCCACCGGCATCCCCAGCGGCAGGCTGGCCACGCCAATCACCGACCGCACCGCCATCTTGCCCGCGCCAAACACATCGCGAAACAGATCCGACGCCCCATCCGCGACCCGCGGCTGATCGAAAAAATCCCCCGACGTCGCCATGAACACCCCCAGCCGCACCACTCGCGTCACGCGATCGAGCGATCCCAGATGCTTCCTCGCCGCGGCCAGCACGCTCAAAGCTGCCGTGCGTACCGCATCGCGTCCCGCCTCCGCATCCAGCTCTTTCCCCAGCCGGCCGACATATTTCGGCTTGTGATCGACCACCGGAAGCATCCCGCTGAAGAAGAGCAGATGGCCCGTCTGCACCGTCTCCACGTAGCTGCCGAACGGCGTCGGCGCCGCAGGAAGCTCGATGCCCAGCTCCTGCAGCCGCCGCTCCGCGCTACTCGCCTGCGAACCCTGCACGCTCACCACTTGCCCACATGCGCACCGTCGTCCACGTGCAGCACCTCCCCGGTCACGTGACCGGCTTCCGTCAGATAAACAACAGCGTCGGCGATGTCCTTCGGCTCGGTAAACGTGCCCATTGGCGAGCGTGCCTCCAGGTTGCCCTTGTGCAGAGCCGTGTCCACAACGCCCGCAGCGACGGCGTTGAAGCGAATTTTCTCTTTCGCGTATTCATTCGCGAGGCTCAGGGTGATCGCATTGATGCCGCCCTTGGTCATCATCGGAACCGACGCCGGAATCCCCACGACGGGGTTATCGGCCAGCGATGCGCTCATGCTGGTCACGCTGCCGCCCCTGCCCTGCGCCAGCATCTGCCGCACGGCAAGCTGCGTAAGGAAAACGAACCCTTCAAGGTTGGTGGAAATGAACGCGCGCAGCTCCTCGGCGGTGTACTCCGTGAACGGCTTCGAATGATAGATGCCCGCATTGTTCACCAGATGGTCGATCGAGCCGAACCGGTCGATCGCTGCCTTCGCCACTTTCTGAGCCGTCTCCGGGTCACCGATGTCTCCATCGACCAGCGCAAGGTTGGGAGACGCCGCCAGCCCCGCCTTCGCCATGCTGCGCGCGGTGGCCACCACGTTATAGCCGCGCCCCAGAAATGCCTGGACAATGGCCGCCCCGATGCCCTGTGAAGCGCCGGTTACGATGACTGTCTTTGCACCCGCCATAGTGAGCTCCTGCTGTCTTCGCTTGCATCAGGAGAGATTCTCGTAGTCCCCGCGGAGATTCCGGATTTTGCGACGGCATCTTGCGGACCCCGGCGGTCAGTCCGCAGGATGCGAAGATCCAAAACCGTCGACATCGACGATGGCTTGGGCGAAGCGCGGCGTCGACTCTTAATATTTTCATCTCCGCGCCCTGTCGCTGATCGAAGGCTGCGCGCCGGGAAGGGAATCGCCGCCGGCAGGCTCCTGCGCTCGCCGCTTTATTGGATCGCGGTCCGGACCGATCGGATGATTACCGGTTGCGCCCAATCGGCCGTATCCCAATCAGTCCGTTGCTCGACAATGAATCCTTCAGCGTTCATTCCGAAAAAAAAGGAGGCGGCTGGCAGCCTGTACGGCCGGTTGCGTTCTAAGCGACCCTTCGTATGGCTTGTCCTAACTGAATGGGTTTCCTTGGCTTCTTGCTCTGTCTTGCTGCGATGAGCAACTTGCGGATGCCGTAGATGCCGGGGATCATGGGAAGAATTGCCGTGTACATCCCCGGAAAATAGTAACGCCCGGTAACGTGTACCCAGAAGTTGGGGAGGTTGTGCATCAGCTGACCGCGCCCGACGACCGCCTGAATCGCCGCCGTGACTGTGGGCTGCACGTCCGGCCGAAGCACTGGGAAAATGAAGTGGGTAAACTCCGCGACGCCCGGACCGATGAGGATGAAGCACATGAGAAACCCAGCGAGCGGAACGCGCCGGAAGAGGCCGAGCGCCGTGAGGGTGTAGAGCACGGGTCCGATGAAGACAAAGATCATGAGGTAAGAGTTCACGCTCCAACTGATGTTGAAGAGGCGGCTCATGGCCGGCGCAAAACCCGTCAGATATTCCTCAATCAGGTGCACCTGGAGTCCGGCAACGGTCAGCAGGAACGCCGGCAGGACGACCTCTGGCATCAAGGG
>PKVY01000016.1:56896-65171 GCA_003131625.1 Acidobacterium sp.
CTGGCGATCCGCACCGATAACCGCACTTCGCCTGGGCGCACCGCTGCACGCGCGTTAAGTACCTCCGTCACGAGATTCATTGCAACCTGTTCCTTCCTGCTGAAGTGGCGGTTCGTAGGGGTTTCTATCGTGTGGGAACCGCTCCGGGCGCTCCTGCTCCCGATGGAAGACCGCGTCCAACCCCTTCCGGGCATCGGCAGTTCCGATGTGAGACATCCAGCCACCCATACTAGTCACGGGAGAAAATGTTTCTGTGCAATAAGGAACACAGAGCGATTCCGGTCCGGCGTTAGGAATTCGTGCCCACGCGAATCGGGGCCCCCGAGCCGGCGCGCTGGACGAAGGACGGGATCGGCCGCCTGGCGCCCCGGCGAGAATCAGCCTGCGAGCCAGCCGCGAACGTCGCTGCCTGAATGCTCAGTTGTTTTCGAAAGGAATATCCGCGTTGCGCAGCCCCAGCTTCGCTCCCAGCGAATAGCCGATCGTCGCCACCGCGGGCCAGGTCGCGATGAACCGCCCCTGCCCGTCCAGCAGCCCGCTGTCCGCGTTCAGGCTACAACCGTCGCCAGCCCTAAGAATAGAGCCGATGCGAAGTGCCGGGCTCGAGAAGGGTCAGCAAATCGAAGTATTCTCTCACCTTGACAAACTTGCCCTGGCGGATTTCGCACATCAGCATGATGGGTAATTCGAACTTTGCGCCCGGAGCTGGTTTGTGACCCGACGACGACGGCCACTTGTCGGTGACCACTCCCGTATGCACATACTCCCAGCAGAGCTTCGTCCCCTCGGCATTGGCAAAGACATTCGTGGGCTTGATGCCCAACCCCGCCGTGTGGTCCCGCGCGGCCACCGATCGCATCGCCAGTTGCCTGATCTCGCCGAGCCCGCGGAACGTTTCGCCGGTCGCCATGATCGCCCACTCGGCGTCGGGATCGATGAGCTTCATGAAGCTCTCGATGTCGTCGGACGTAAACGCGGCCGTGAACACCTGGACAATGTCGTTCCCGGGCGCCTGATCTGGCTTCGTATTCTCCGGCGCTTCTGTGATTTCTGCGGTGGCAGTCATCTCAATCTCCGCGTCTTCTATTCTTTCCGAGCAAACAGTCTTGGATCGATTCCCATACTAGTCACCGGAGAAAACGTTTCTGAGCAATAGGGAACACACAGATTATCGTGCGCGATCGTACCTGCCCGCCCAGCCTAATTGTTTTCGAAAGGAATATCCGCGTTGCGCAGCCCCAGCTTCGCTCCCAGCGAATAGCCGATCGTCGCCACCGCAGGCCAGGTCGCGATGAACCGCCCCTGCCCGTCCAGCAGCCCGCTGTCCGCGTTCAGGCTCAGAAACGTCAGCCACAGCTTGTCCGTGGCCCCGCAGTGGTAGCACGCCATCGGCCCGGTCGGCATATCCAGAACGTGCAGCCCGCACAGCATCCACCAGATCAGCCCCATCATCCACGGCAGCGTCGCGCTCTCGCTGGGGTGAATCTTCACAATCACAAACCCTGCCACCAGCGGCACCACCAGCGAAACCACCAGCGTCACCAGCGGCGGCACAAACTCGGGGTGAAACAGCGTGATCGCCAGCAGGGCCAGTCCCCACACCGCGAGGCTCAGCACCAGGTGGAAGAAGAATCCCACCGCCTGATACAGCACTCGAGTTTCATGAGGGCCCAGCGCCTCGACCGGCCGCGAGTTCATACGGGAAACTCCCAATCGCTTCTGTCCTCAGACTACAGCGCCTTCGTTGGAGTTGTAGCAGCTTTTCCGCATCTTTCCGGTTACCCGCGTACCGGTTACTCATTAAAATGAATTCATGTTACTGGACGGCATCTTTCCGGCGATCACCACTCCGTTCTACCCCGACGGGCGCCTCTACCTGCGCAAGCTCGAAAACAACGTCGAGCACTATTCCCGCACGCCCTGCGCGGGCATCGTCGTCCTCGGCTCCACCGGCGAAGCCGTCATGCTCGGCGATGACGAATCCCGTGACGTGCTGCGCCACGCCGCCAACTCCGCCGCTCCGGACAAAGTCCTGCTCGCCGGCATCGGTCGCGAAAGCCTCTCCGAAACCCTCCGCCTCGCCGACTACGCCGCCACGCACCAGTACGACGCCGTCCTCGTCCGCACCCCGCACTACTACACGCCCTACTATGGATTGGCGAACGGCGCCGCCGGCCTGCTCACCTACTACCGCGCCCTCGCCGACCGCTCCTCGCTGCCCGTCGTCCTCTACAGCATTCCCAAATTCACGCACTGCGAGCTGCCCATCGAAGTCGTCGCCGAGCTGGCCCAGCACCCCAACATCATCGCCATCAAAGATTCCTCCGGCTCGCTGGAGCGCCTTGCGGCGCTGGTGGCCGCCACGCGTTCCGCTCCGAAGCGCACTGTGCTCGTCACGCCTCACTTTGCTGCCTTCACCAGCCGCATGATGATGGCCGAGACCGAAGTCAACGCCCTTCTCCCGGACTTCGTCTCCGCCGACGTACTCACCGGCAGCATCGCTCCGACCGTCGCGCCCCCCCTCGCCAAAATTACTCGCAAGAAGGAAATCGGCTTCCAGGTGCTCTCCGGCGCCTCTGAATCGCTGCTGCCCGCGCTCGAAGCCGGCGTCAACGGAGCCGTCCTCGCCTTCGCCGCCCCCGCGCCCCAGGCCTGCCAGGAGATCTACACCGCCTGGAAAGAAAACGATCCCGTCGTCGCCCGCGAAAAGCAGCAGCGCGTCGTCGAAGCTTCGAAGATCGTGGGCGGCAAGTACGGCGTTCCAGGATTCAAGTACGCCTGCGACCTCAACGGCTACTACGGCGGCGTTCCCCGCATTCCGCTCCTGCCCCTCACCGCCGATCAGCAAGACGAAGTCGCCGCCGCCATGGCCGACGTCCGCAACTGAAATCCTTCTGTGGTTGTGTTTTAAGGTGTCATCCTGAGCGAAGCGAAGGACCCTGTGTTTGTTCTTAAGCTGGTCAGCCAGTCCTTATGCGATAATCGCCCCACTCCGCCAGCCGCCAGGGTCAGCAAGAAGGAAACTCCCATGCCCGACACCGCGGCGTCGCCCGTCCTTTCCATCGAGGTCGAACCCTTTGCCGACAGCGTCGTTGTGCGCTGCCACGGAAAGCTGGTCGCGGGCGTCACCGATGTCCTCCTCAACGGCGTTCGCCCTCTCATTCCGAACAACAAACGCATCATCCTCGATCTCTCCGATCTCCGGCACACCGACAGCACCGGCCTCGGCGCCCTCGTTCGCCTCTACGTTGCTGCCAAATCCGCCGGATCCAGCCTCGAGCTCACTCACCTGAGCCAGCAGATTCGCAATCTTCTCGGCCTCACCCATCTCCTCGATGTCTTCACGATCATCGGCGAGAATCGCGTCAAAATTATGTAACAAACGTTGCGCTGAGCCTGCCCTGGACGCCGAGTCCGCGCCGGGGCCCCCGACACGCCCGTTGTTGGCGTGACGGGGTGGGTTGACAATCCCCCTTGCGAAGCGAAGGATGGGTCAGCCTCTCCAGGAGTATTCCCCCCAAGCCAGAGTTCTTTCCCGGCTGCTCCTGCGGAAGCCAGGCCCAGTTCCCCCGTTCGACCAAAGTAAGCAGCGCCGGGCCCCATCAAGTCCCGCTCCGCTCTGACTCACGCACAACCTCCGCGTCCACAGCATCCGTCGAATTGCGCCGGCATGCTCGTTCGTCGCCGACCGCTCGCGGGGAAAACAAAAAGCCCAGGAGGGCTCACCCACTATGAAGCTTCGCACGTCCGTTGCACTCGCACTCTCCAGTCTCTTCGTCTCGTCCGCGCTCCTCGCCGCGGCTCAGGGCGCCACCCCTCCCGCTCCGCCTAAGGTCCTCGTCATCCAGCGCGAATACCTCAAGCCCGGCAAGGCCGGCGCCATCCACGCCGCCTCCGAGGCCAACTTCGTCCGCGCCGCCACCGACGCCAAATCGCCCACCCACTACATCGCCATGGACTCCCTGTCCGGCCCCACCCGCGCGCTTTACTTGTTCCCTTACGACTCCTTCGGCGCCTGGGGCAAGGATCAGGAAGCTACGGCCGCCAACCCAACCCTTTCCGCGGCCATCGATCAGGCCTCCCTCACCGATGGTGAGCTGCTCACCCGCTACGACAGCCACGTCTATTCCTATCACCCCGAGATGAGCCTTCACGCCACCGTCGACATTTCTCATGCGCGCTACTGGCAGCTCCAGAGCTTCAAGGTCAAGGCGGGCCACGACAAGGACTGGAGCGACCTGGTGAAGATCTACACCGACGGCTTCGCCAGCATGCCGGCAGCCAACTGGGCCGCCTACGAAAGCCAGTTCGACGAGAACAATGGCGGCCTCTGGGTCGTCATCACCCCCATGAAAACCTTGGACGAAGTCGACAGCGCCATGGGCGACGGCGCGAAGTTCTGGACGGCTCTCAGCCCTGCCAATCAGAAGCGCGTCCAGGACCTTGCCGCAGCCTGCATCGAGTCCTCCCAGAAAAATGTCTTCGTCGTGAACCCCAAAGAGAGCTATGTCGATCCAGACTGGGTCAAAGCAGCTCCTGAAATCTGGGCCCAGCATTAACCTCAATCCAAAAAAGGGAGGTCCGCATCACTCCGGACCTCCCTTTTTGGTAGTGCCCTGATTGGAACGATGCCTTGCGATGGGTAAGAGGTGGGAGTGAGTCAGTCGCCCTTCAATCGGTCAAAGGCTATACGCCAGCGGATGCCTCGGCTCGTAAAGCATGATGTCGTCCGCGCCAGGTACGGCCAGCATAACCAACAGTCCGTACCCCTGATCCTGAACTTCACCGTGGAACTCCGCTCCTTTGCCCTTNNGATGGTGCCGCGGCGATTCGTACGTCTTGCCATCGTAGACGGCGCTGGTTGGGTGCACGCCCATCTCACTCCGCCCGCTCTTGAAGATCAGCCAACCCGCGCCTCCGCCCAGCGTATCCTCGACGCACGGCCAGCCGAGGACGTCGCGAAGGAATGCGCGCGTTGCGGGGGCATCGTCGGAATAAATCAGGGTGTGGATGCTGGTGATCATCGGATTGAACGACTGAATTCGCATCAGATCCTACTCCTTCGGTCGATTCCCAATCAAGAAGCGTCCACGCAGTGTCCCGGCTGCGGTTTTGACGGCAAAACGTCCAACCAACCTGCTCCGTAGCGAGCCGTCTCTTGCTCGCAGTTCGCTCGCAGTTCCCTCGCCGCTCGCAGTTCCCTCGCAGTTTGCTCGCCGTTCGCTGACCAGCGCTTTCCGGCCGACCCCCACCTCCCGCACCGCCAGTAACCACATCCTCTATTCCCATTGAGTCACCAAATTGACACTCTTCGGGGATTCCGACCTGTTTCTCCGCGAGCCTAGGCTTCCCGAATCATGATCTACACAGCAGGTCAGCCAGTCCGCATCAAAGCCAGCGGTGCGGTTGGAAGAATCTTTCTCAAACTGCCTTTGCGCGACGTCTACCTCGTCCAGTTCCCAGGCTTCCCCGTGGTCGAGAAAATCTACAACGCATGCGACCTCGAACTCGACACGCCCGTCGACCCCTGGCTCCCGCAGCCCCCTGAAGAGCACCACCGCGGCGTCTGACCGGCACGGTCGTCGATCCTCCCCGCCAGCCAGGCACTCTACCGGCACATCAGTATATGCGAAGATGCTAATATAACGGAATGCCCGACTCCCTCCGCCAGTTCAAAGCTGACATCTTCCAGGCTCTTGCCCACCCCACCCGCATCGCCATCCTCGAATTCCTCAGCGAAGGCGAGCTCTCCGCCGGCGCCCTCATCGAAAAGCTCGGCATGGAGCAGGCCAACGTCTCCCAGCACCTCGCCGTGCTCCGAGCCAAACAAATCGTCGTCAACCGCAAGGCCGGCAACCAGGTCTTCTACTCCATCCGCGACCCCACCATCGGCAAAGTCCTCGCCCTGATGCGCAAATACTTCCACGCCCAGCTCAAAGAAACCATCGGCATGCTCGACGAGATGGAGCACACCCGATGACCCCCGAGCGCCCTCTCCTGGGTTTCCTCCCCCGTTCCATCGAATGCCTGCGCCAGGGCTACACCCTCAGCACGTTCCTCCACGACCTCGTCGCCGGACTCACCGTCGGCCTCGTCGCCCTCCCGCTCGCCATGGCCTTCGCCATCGCCTCCGGCGTCTCTCCGCAGGCCGGACTCTACACCGCCGTCGTGGCCGGCTTCGTCATCTCCGCCCTCGGCGGATCCCGCACCCAGATCGGTGGCCCCACCGGCGCCTTCGTCGTCATCGTCGCCGGCATCGTTGCCAGGTTCGGCCTTCCCGGCCTCGCGCTCGTTAGTCTCATGGCCGGCATCATGCTGCTCATCATGGGCTTCACCGGCCTCGGAGCAGCCGTCAAATACATCCCCCGTCCCATCACCATCGGATTCACCAACGGCATCGCCCTCCTCATCGCCTCCACCCAGATCAAAGACTTCTTCGGCCTCCGCACGCCCGCCGTCCCCAGCGAATTCATCGCCCGCCTCCGCGTCCTCCTCCACTACGCCGCCACCACCCGCTGGCAGACCGTTGCCGTCGCCGTAGCCTCGCTGGCCATCATCCTGCTCCTGCCGCGCCTCACCCGGCGCATTCCCGGATCCATCGTCGCGCTCCTCCTCACCACCCTCGCCGTAGCCCTCTTCCACCTTCCCGTCGAGACCATCGGCAGCCGCTTCGGCGGCATCCCCCAGGGCTTCCCGCACTTCGCGTTTCCCGATTTCCACGCCGAACACATCGTCCCGCTCCTTCCCTCCGCTTTCACCGTCGCCCTGCTCGCTGCAGTCGAAAGTCTCCTCTCCGCCGTCGTCGCTGACGGCATGAGCGGCGATCGCCACAATTCCAACGTCGAACTCGTCGCCCAGGGCTTCGCCAACGTCGTCTCTCCTCTCTTCGGAGGCATCCCCGCCACCGGCGCCATCGCCCGCACCGCCACCAACATCCGCTCCGGCGCTCGCACCCCCGTCGCCGGCATGATCCACGCCCTCACCCTGCTCACGATTCTTCTCGTCGCCGCGCCGCTGGCCCGCTTCGTCCCCCTCGCCACGCTCGCCGCCGTGCTCTTCGTCGTGGCGTACAACATGGGCGAATGGCGCGAGATCGCCACCATCCTCCGCCTCTCCTGGACCGACATCGCCGTCTGGTTCACCACCTTCGCCCTCACCGTCCTCGCCGATCTCACCGTCGCCGTCGGCGTCGGCATGGCCCTCGCCGCGCTCCTCTACATCTACCGCGTCGGAGAAACCACCACCGTCGAGCCCGTCACCCGCGACTACCTCCGCGACGGTCAGGCGCACATCCTCCAGGACAAGGACATTCCCTCGCACGTCACCATCCTCCGCATCCACGGCCCGTTTCTCTTCGGAACGACGGAGAAGCTGGTCGAAGCCACCCGCGACCTCAAACACTTTGAAGACGTGGTCATCCTCCGCCTGCGCAACATGACCGCCCTCGATGCCACCGGCATCCACGCTATCGAGGGATTCCACGAGCGCCTGCACAAAGCAGGCAAAACTTTGCTGCTCTGCGGAGCCCGTGACCAGCCCGCGCAGCTGATCGCCCAATCCGACCTGCTCCCGAAGATCGGCCCCGAAAACGTCCTGCCCCACGTCCAGGCCGCCTTAGCAAGAGCCCGCGAGGTCCAGGCAGACTTCTCCGGAATAGGCCACGAAATGGCGATGGAGCTGGAGCACCGCCCCCTCTGAGAGCGCTGCCATCCTGTCCAAAAAGCCTTGTCATCCTGAGCGCAGCGAAGGACCTTGTGGTTCACCCTCCCCCAATCGTGACGGCGATCACTGAAGGAAGTTCGGCGAAAGGGGTAGACCGTAGTCACGAAGAAGGTGCGCCATGCTCTTCCTCATCTGGCGCACCTGCTGACCGTGGCGATCTGTCTTCTCTTTGCCTACGGAGTCGCGTGGCTCCTGGTCGTATGTCATCGCAAAGGCGTGCTGCCGGGACTCCTGATGTCCGTGCTGCTGTGCGGAGCCGTGGTCGCAGCCAGTTGGCATGGCATCGCAGGACTGCCGCATGACCTGCTCGTGATTGAAGCGGGTTACATCGTTCTGGCTACGTTCATCGTGGGGGCCATGGTGGGCGGCTTGTATGACAAGCTCGTGCTGCCGTCGCAATAGGGCTGCTGCCGAGAGCGCCGCTGTTTGTTGGAGTGGGGAATTGCCTCTCACATCGCCGGGATGAGGTTCGTATCAGGGCCCGACTTCACAGCTTGCGAAAAAAACAGACCTGGCTGGCCCGGGTCTCGATTTTGAGACCCGGGATTCGCGC
>PKVY01000018.1 GCA_003131625.1 Acidobacterium sp.
AACGGCATCGAATACGGAATCATGGCGGCCTATGCGGAGGGTTTGAACGTCATCAAAAATGCCAACGCCGGCAAGGTGAAGCGCGAGGCCGATGCAGAGACCACGCCGCTGCGCCATCCCGACCTGTACCAGTACGACATCGATGTGCCCGAAGTCACCGAGGTCTGGCGTCGCGGCAGCGTCATCGGCTCCTGGCTGCTGGATCTCACCGCAGCGGCCTTGCACGAAAGCCCCGAGCTCTCGAACTTCGCTGGACGCGTCTCCGATTCAGGCGAGGGACGATGGACCGTGCAGGCCGCCGTCGATGAGGGCGTCTCGACGCCGGTCATCAGCGCGGCGCTCTACGCCCGCTTCGCCTCGCGCGGCAGCGAAGAGTATTCGGACCGGCTGCTCTCGGCCATGCGCTATGAATTCGGCGGTCACCTGGAGAAGGGCGTGGGATCGGGCGGCGACTGAGCGGAATCCTTTGCGCCGGAAATCTTCCAGCGGGGGCGCGGCGACTTATCCTGGTGCGCCCCAGGGACCCTCAGCACGGTTTCTTGTCTGTCTCCACGACGGGATCGATCCACGGTCCATCGTTGCCGATCAGCTGGCCGGCCTCCTCCGGGCCCCAGGTTCCTGGCAAATACGTATAGACGGGCGTGACATTCCCCAGAATCGGCTCGACGATGCGCCACTGCGCCTCCACCAGGTCCTGTCGCGAGAACAACTCCACGTTGCCCCGGCTGGCGTCGCCCAACAGCCGTTCGTAGGGAGGCATTTCGTCGACCGGCTGGCTGTGGAGGTCGAGTTCCACATCGCGCCCCACCATGCGCTCTCCCGGAATCTTGACCCGCACGCCGAGCCCGATCGAGAAATCCGTGCTCACGCGGATGCGCATATGCGCCGAGTTAACAGGCACCAGTTCTCCGAAGGTCTCCCGCGGCGGCCGCTTGAATTGCACAGTAGCCTCCGTACACGTCACCGGCAGCATCTTGCCGGCGCGGATATAGATGGGCACACCCGCCCACCGCCAGCTGTCGATGTGCAGCCGGATCGCGACGAAGGTTTCGACATTCGATCCCGGAGCCACGCCAGGTACCGATCGATAGCCCTCATATTGCCCGCGCACCACGGCGTCCGGGGTCAGCGGGCGAATGGCCTTCATCAGTTCCGCTTTGCGATCGCGGGTGGCATCGCAGTCTTCGCCCGTCGGTGGATCGATGGTCAGGTTCGTCACCACCTGCAGCATGTGGTTCTGCACCACATCCAGAAGTGTTCCTACTTCGTCGTAGAATTTGCCCCGATCCTCGACGCCAAACTCCTCCGCCATGGTGATCTGAATGCTGCGCACGTGATCGCGGTTCCAGATGGGCTCGAATACCGGATTGGCGAATCGCATATAGAGGACGTTCTGCACCGGCTCTTTGCCCAGGAAGTGATCGATGCGGAAAATATCCTCTTCCGGGAAAAACCGATGCAGAGTGCGGCTCAGCTCCTGCGCCGATTGCAGGTCGCGTCCGAACGGCTTCTCCACCACCACGCGCGCATTGGTCGCGCAGCCCGACTTGGCAAGGTTTTCCGCGACCACCGCAAACAGGCTCGGCGGGATCGCCAGGTAATGCAGCGGCCGCTGCGCTTGTCCCAGCTGCTGGCGAAGCTGCGTGAAGGTGTTCAGGTCGTTGTAGTCGCCGTCCACATAGCGCAGCAGGCCCAGCAGTTTTTCGAAGGCCGCCTGGTCGATGCCGCCATGTTTTTCCAGACTGTCCTTCGCGCGAGCCTTCAGCTGGTCCAGATTCCAGCCGGCTTTCGCCACGCCGATGATCGGCAGATCGAAGCCTTCGTCGCGAATCAGGCCCTGCAGCGCGGGAAAAATCTGCTTGTACGCCAGATCCCCCGTGGCGCCAAAAAATACCAGTGCGTCGGACCGAACTATCGCCATTCATTCCGCTCCAGGATTGAAATCTCAGCGTGCAACCGGGCGGAGAAACGAATCCGCGCGACAGGCAAAACGCCACACCCCAGATAACCATAAGAACAGATGTCCGGGCTCGCATGGCGGATTGCCATTATTCTTCGCGCGCGCGATATACTTTGTTGAGGCGCGTGATGGTTAAAAACCTCCATAACCTCCATAACCTGCGCAGCCTACCTCTTTTCTGTAGCTGCAACAGGCCTCCCGTCAGCAACAAACGGACAGGAAGAGGCTCCAACTTTTAGAGCAACAACCTGTGCCTGCGCAGTAGACCGGCCGGCAGCCCTGATGCGCGTATCGCGCGCGGCCGTGGTCTGGGCACAGAGCTGACCGGCAACGAGCGTGACTGCAAGAACGGCTGGAACAGCGAAAGACATTTTCACAGTTGGCAACTCCTTATTGCGTTGGTACTCGCATGACCTGTTCGAGGACCCAATCAACCCACTTTGCCTGATCGCCGGGAGAAGCCAGGGCCGCGGACGACAGGTTGTTCACAACGGCATCGACAAAATTCTCTACCAGCGGATAGTGAACATTGGCATGCGCGGGCAGCGTCTCGACATGGCCCGCCACACGCAGTTCCGGGCCGTTCAAAGGGTCCAGTCCGATCTCGCCTTCGGTCCCAACGATACGGAACTGATCGCGGGGGACGCGCGAATTCCAGCGCACGTCGACGATGCCGTGGATGCCGCCATCGAACTGCAGGACAACAGTCGCCGAGTCCTCGACGCCCACGGCGTGAACCGCGTTGGAGGTGATGCCGGTGGCGCGGCGAGGACGGCCAAAGAGGAAACTCAGAGCGTCGATGCGGTGGGAGGCGATGTCGTAGAGCGGACCGCCTCCGGCCATGGCTGGGTCGCGCAACCAGGCACGCTCTTCGCTCTCGAGCCAGCCATGGCAGTTGGCCTCCGCAAGGACGGGCTGGCCGATGGCGCCCTCGGCGATGAGTTGCCTGGCGCGGATGAGTTTCGGGTAAAGGCGGCGGTAGTAAGAGACGCCGAAGAGGCGTCCGCTCTCCTGTGCCGCGATGACCATACTCTCCGCCTGCGCAAAACTCATGGCCATGGGCTTCTCGCAGAGCACTGGGATGCCGGCGCGCAGAGCCGCGATCGTGGCCTGAGCGTGCATAGCTACGGGCAAAGCGACGTAGACCGCATCGACCGCACTTTCCTGGAGAGCCGCTTCGAGGGTGGGCCATGCGCGTACTCCAGGATATGCCTGCGCTTTGGCTGCGTTGCGCGTGACCACGCCGGCCAGCGAGCTGCGCGGCTCTGCGAGGATAGCCGGGATGACGCGCTTGCGCGCGATGTCTCCGACCCCGGCCACCAGCCACTTCACCATGGCGATCTCGCTGCTTGATGATACTGCGATTGATGTATCCGTTGACCGAAGCTAAGGGGTGGTCAGCTAAGAAGCGGTTAGCGATGCGGCTGTAATTAAGGTTGCTCTTTGGGCGCTATGCCGGAATCGTCCTTCAGGGTTATCCCGCTGCTGTCGGTGAAAGTGAGCTGGCTGCCGTCGGCGGCGTGGATGGTCACGCCGGTGAGCGTCCAGTTTTTGGCATTCGCGACTTTGCCTGCCGACTGCGCGTCGATGGTCAGGTTGTCGAAGTGAAAATCCTCCAGCGGATTCTGCGGCGTGGCGCTCACATCGAAAGCAGTCTTCGCGCCGGTGGCCCTGATGTTGGATAGGTAAACGTTGCGAAAGTGCGCCAGGCCCCGCTCCGGAGGTACCAGCGTGGCCAAAATTTTGTAATACGACGGAACGTCCGTGAGTCCCGGCGGGATCTCGACGGCGTTGAAGTGGGGATTCCAGTTCATGGTGATTTGAACCGGAATCGGCACGTTTTCCAGCTGCAGGTCGTGGATGCGGATGTTGTCGGCCCAGCCGCCGCGCGTGTGGGTGGACTTGAACAGCACACCCAGCGGCACGTGCCCAAAGGCATGAATGTTGTAGACCTCAATGTTGCGAAAACCTCCGGAGGTCTCGCTGCCAAAGGTGATAGCCGCTGCGCCGTCGCGCACCGTGGAGTCGCGTACGACGATGTCCTCGTCGGGGCGCGCAACCCGCAGGCCATCGGAGTCGCGGCCCGCTTTCAGGCAGAGCGCATCGTCGTTGTCGGAGATGTCTGCGTGTTCTACCAGCACGTGCTTTGACGAATCGATGTCGATGCCATCGGTGCTTGGCCCCCGTCCGCCCTCGTTGTTGCGGATGGTCACGCCATCGACGTGTACATGATCGGAGTAGCAGATGTGGACGGTCCAGAAGCCGGAGCGGGTAAGCAGCAGGCCGGAAACAGTGACGTTGGTGGAGTTGAAGATTTGAATCAGGCGCGGGCGTTTGGCGTCGTAATCCGACGCCCAGCGCAGCCCTCTGGGCTCGTCCTGGTGCCGCAGCGCCCAGTAGCCGAGCCACCACACCTGGCCGTCGCCATCGATGGTGCCCGCGCCGGCGATGCTCGCATCGTGCTGCCCGTAGATATTCACCAGCGCCGCCGGCCAGCTCATCTCGATGCCGGAGATTCGCGTCGGCATGATCGGATAGTCCTCAAGCTTCCGCGAACCGACGATGGTTGCGCCCTTCTGGACTTCGAGCACCGTGCCCGACTTTACGAAAATCGATCCGCTGAGATACGTTCCCGGCGTGACCATCACCGTTCCGCCGCCCGCGCCGGCAGCGGCGTCAAGCGCCGCCTGGATGGCCCTCGTATCCAGCGTCGTCCCGTTGCCCTTCGCGCCAAAATCTCTCACGCGAAAATCCCTGGCGTGGGCCATGGAGGCAATTGCGAGCACTGCGAGCGCAAGGCAGGACTGATTGCGGGATCTCTTCACGGGGTCTCCCTTGCACTTCTGATGAAAACCACCGGGGCTCCGTCCGGATCTTCAATCACGAGCTTAGACCGGTCTTTGTTGCGGGCAGACCGAGCGCCTGTCGCCGGCCGGCCGGCCGCGCGGCGGAGATCGGGAACAGAAAAAATGAGGCGAAAGGGCAGGGCAGATGTCTGTTGGCCGGTGAGCGGGGGTAGGAATTCGATCCGCTGCGCTGGCGTTGCGGGGAGCATCAGCGCGGCAATTCCCGATTCGAGTCCGGATTCGAGCGGATGCGGGGCTCGCGCAAAGGAAAGCTTATCGAGGTAGAAGGCGGTCGCCTCCGCGGGATCGGCCATCGGAATTCCGACTCCGGCGATGCGCTCCGCGAGGCGATTGGGGCCGAGATGCTGTCCGCGAATCGCGCTGAGAAGAATTGCCCTCTGTTTCGTCATGCGGGAATCTCCTCTATTTAGCGATCATGCCATCTGTCTGACTGAGCCAGGCAAAAGTCAACTGTAGACGAAAACGCAGCGGGTCGTCGGCGATTCCGGACAGGACATTCCTGGAGCGATTCCGATGATGATGCCGGACGGAGAGTCGGCGGCTTGTTTGCAGCATTTCCTCCTGATCGCGGCGATTTTCCGTAACCTAAGAAAACGCGCCTCAGACCAAATAGAGTTTCTGCATACATATAGACTTTCGCCAGACAATCGTCCACTGATTCATAGTCTCATTGTCCAAATGACACGGAAGAATCCGCAATGACGAACACGCCGTTGAAAATCTACTTGGCTGGACCGATGAACTCAGCGGAGACGCTGATTCAGAGAACAACCACGGAGGCTCCATCGGACTGGACGTTCACAAGAAGACGATCAGCTATTGCGTGAAGGACGCAAGTGGACGAGTGCAGCAGGAGGGCAAGGTTGGGTCCACTCGGCGAGGCCGAGCGCCTCGAACATTTCATCTCGGAGCGCTTCGAGGAGCGTATCGCCGCCAGGCTGGTACCCCCCCAATTCGATCCCCATGGTCACTGCATCCCCGCGCTCGACCGGAAGATGCGAGCCATCGGCGCGTTGGGTCGCGAAAATCTCGACCGTCGGAAGCCCCGTAGGTGACACGCCCAGAACGCTGAGTCAAAGAGTGTACTTGGCGATCACGCGCCCACTGAAAATTCAGGGTCAAGCTACGAGTGCCGACCACCCACGAGTTCTCCGCCTAATTCGCCCCTAGGAACTTGTTGAAATTC
>PKVY01000041.1:0-37476 GCA_003131625.1 Acidobacterium sp.
CAGCGGTGCCGATGGTGGTGTTCTCGGCCTGGACTTCGACCTGCTGCTGCTCGACCTGAATCTGGAGCGCGGGGTTGAGGCTTTTCACTTGGCCGGCGGTGACGGCGATGCCGGGAACGCGGTAGGCCGCAAAGCCCTGCGCCGTGACCCAAACGCTGTAGGTGCCGGGAGCAAGACCACGGACCGAGTAGGATCCACCCGCGTCAGAAGTGGCTTTGGCGGCGACTTTGCCTTCGCCGTTGAGGACGACAACGGCAGCGCCGGGAATAACGGCGCCGCTGGGATCGGCAACCTGACCACGGATGCCGCCGGTATTTTGCGCGGCCTGGCCCGAAGCAGGAGCAGCGGACGCAACCGCGGTTTGGGCCAGCGCTCCACGCGGCGCAACCGCCAGCATGATTCCCGCAAGTAAAGCAAACGACAACGAGGCTGCGCGCGCGATGCGCGGCGCGTTCCTCTCACACTTCCAGCGATTGAGAATTCTCAGTTTCACAGTTCCCCGGTTCAATTGTGGTTTTTTGATCGTCGTATCCTGGGCCGCTTTGGAACTGCCGCGGCGCCTGCTGGAACTGGCCCTGCTATTAAAGACGCTCTTGCAGCGCTGCCAGTTGATTTTTCTTTTCTCGTTGGCCAGACTTCGTTGTTCTTTGCGGGTTAAGGTGCCCCCTCACCGCCTTGTTCTCCTTCGCCGCCGGCGCCGCCTCCAAGGCCGCTCCACGCGGACGCAAACATGCTTTGACTGCCACTCGCCGAGGCCTGCAGCATCGGCTCAACACCGGCCACCAGCCGAATCGCTGTCGCCGCGTCGGGACTGCCGGTGGTGGCGACAATCATGACCGCATCGCCCTTATGCAGATCGGCCACGTGAATCTGCGGCGAGCGTTGCAGGACGCGAGCAAGCCCGCCAGCACCAGCACCCCCTTGCGCGCCGGCGCCAGCCTGCCGAACCTGTCCGCCACCGCCGGCGCCCGCACCGCTCGGGGCACCAGGACTGCCGCGAACGGCAGCGCCGCCTGCGCCGGGCGATCCTGAAGCGCCTGCTCTGAGGCGCATGGCAATACCCTGCGCGATTTGCGGGTCGAGCTTGCGCATATCGGAGTCGGGCGTGGTTTTAATGGTGACGGTCTTCTTTGTGATCAGATCTTTTACGGTGAAGGTTCCAGCGCTGTCATCGGTCGAAACGACGGTGCCGGCGATGTTGCGGAATGAACCAGAGACGATTTCGTCGGCGGTGACATCGTCGCCGCTGCGATCGCCACGCGCGGTCACCTGATCGCCGGGCTGAATGGCAGCCAGGGTTGAGGTCTGCGCGTCGCTGAACTTCACGGAGTCGGGCGCATAGCGGCGGATGATGGTGTTGGGCGCGGTGTGGACGGTAATGGTGCGATTGGTCGCAGTGATGGTTACAGTTCCGCCGGTCGCATCGACGGATTTGACCAGACCGCCGACGCCGCGACGCGCCCAGTCAGCCTGATCCTGCTGCTGTTTAGCGGCGATGTCGCTTGCCTTATTGACAATGACGACGGTGGCAGAGGGCGGATCGCCCGCAACCGCCATGAGGACGCGATCGCCAGTGCCGATGTCGCTAACAGCGATTTTGGTTGCGCCGGTAAGGGTTTTCGATCCGGGAGCAGTGCGGACGATGCGCGCGGTATCGGGCACCGTAACAGCGACAGTGGCGCCAGCATCGGTTTTGACCGACACGGTGTTGCCGCTGACGGAGGCAACGGTGCCCAGGACGCGGTTCGACGCGGCGGCCGGCTGCGCATACGAGAGCGCAGCACCCGCGATCATGGAGATGAAGCAAAGCGCGGCAAGGGTCGCGCACCGCTTTCCTGTTCGACTCATCCTCATTCCATGGTATCTCGCTGGGGCATCTGCTGATCTGACGGGCGCAGGGCCCTAAAAAGTTTCAGGCAGGAAAGGGTTCCCTACCGGATTACGGTACTGCCGCACGGCGTTGTGAGGCGCCGGCGTTGGCCCACGTTCCTGCGCCGCGCAATTGGGCCGCATCAATGCACCCAGGCACGATATGATCGCGAGTGGCACGTTCTCCTCTATGCGCCGCACTTCCACCCTGTCCACATCCGGACATCTATAGGAACGAGGCTCACTGACCCATCATGGCAATTTCCGGCTCCACCACTTCCAAATCGATCCAAGCCGCACCCGGCGAAGGCAACAGCTACGGCAGCGCGCTGGCGATGGTCACGACGCTGTTTTTCATGTGGGGATTTCTGACCTCGCTGAACGACATTCTGATCCCACACCTGAAGTCGATTTTCCAGCTGAACTACGCCCAGGTGATGCTGGTGCAATTCGCGTTTTTCACGACGTATGCGCTGCTGGGGATTCCGTCGGGCAAAGTGGTGGAGTGGATCGGCTACAAGAAGACGATGGTGGCTGGGCTGCTGACCATGGGGGTTGGGGCGATTCTGTTCGTGCCCGCCGCGAAAGTGCCTTCGTATCCGCTGTTCCTTGCGGCGCTGATCGTGCTCGCGGCCGGAATCACGGCTCTGCAGGTGGCGGCGAATCCCTACGTCACGGTGCTGGGTCCGGCACGCACAGCCTCGAGCCGGCTGAACCTGACGCAGGCGTTTAATTCGCTGGGAACGGTCGCCGGGCCGATTTTCGGAGCCTTCGTGATCCTGCGCACCGCCGGCAAAGTGCAGGACGTGTCGACGATGTCTCCCGCAGTGCATCGCGCCTACCAGATTCGCGAGGCATCGACGGTCAACATTCCGTACGTGGGGATCGCGCTGGCGCTGGTGCTGCTCGGCCTCGCGATCGCGATGTACAAATTTCCGCGCATCGAGGCGACGAAGGATTATCGCCCGTCGGAACTGAACAAGCAGCAGAAGAGCATGTGGCGTCACCCGCATGTGGTGTTTGGGGCGATTGCGATCTTTGTATACGTGGGCGCGGAAGTTTCAATCGGCAGTTTTCTCATCAATTATTTTGCGCAGCCGGAGATCGGCGGCCTGGCCACGGCGCTTTCCGGGGGTTCGTTGCATGCGGCGTCGGCGGACATCCTGCGCCTGGCGACGAAAATTATTGGCACCTGGGTGCCGCTCTACTGGGGCGGGCTGATGGTGGGCCGATTCATCGGTTCCGGCCTGCAGCAGAAAGTGAACCCTGGGCGCATGCTGAGCGTGTTTGCGCTGTGCGCAATGGGGCTGGTCGTGGTGTCGATGTTTACCGACGGCGGCGTGGCTGTGTGGAGCATTTTGCTGGTGGGCCTGTTCAACTCAATCCAGTTCCCGACGATTTTCACGCTCGGGGTCGCGGAGATGGGGCCGCTGACCGGCGAGGCGTCGGGGCTGCTGATCACGGCAATCGTGGGCGGAGCGGTGATTCCGGAACTGCAGGGAGTGCTCGCGGATCGGATTGGGATTCATCACGCCTTTGTTCTGCCGATTCTCTGCTATCTATACATCGCGTGGTATGGGGTACGAGGGTCGCGGGTGAAGGACCCGGGGAGTGCGTAGCGGGAGAGCGATTGGTATTCCCTCTGTACCCTGCACGCTGAACCCTGTACCCTGCTCTTCGTGATGTCATCGCCTCTGCTGCTGGCTGGTCAGCCACTCACGCTGGAAGAAATCTCCGAAGTTGCCTTGGGAGGGCGCGCCGCTGCGCTCGATCCGGCGGCGCTGCCGCGCATCCGGTCGTCGCGCGCCGTGGTGGATCGGCTGCTCGCGCGCGGCGAAACCGCGTATGGCGTGAACACCGGGTTTGGGAAGCTTTCCGACGTGCGCATCGAACCGGGCGAGGTTCGGGCGCTGCAGCAGAATCTGGTGCGGAGCCACGCGTGCGGAGTGGGCGAGCCGCTGCCGGAGGAAGAAGTCCGCGCGATGCTGTTGTTGCGCGCCAACGTGCTCGCCAAAGGATTCAGCGGGGTCAGGCCGGAGCTGCTGGAAATGCTGCTGGGGCTGCTGAACTACCGGATTCATCCGGTGATTCCGGCGCGCGGGTCCGTTGGGGCGAGCGGAGATCTGGCTCCGCTGGCGCATCTCGCGCTGGCCATCATCGGCGAAGGCCAGGTGCTCGCGGGTGGACGACAGGTTCCGGCGGCGATGGCGCTGCTCCAGGCTGGCCTCAGACCGCTGGTGCTCGAGGCGAAAGAGGGTCTGGCGCTGCTGAACGGAACGCAGGCGATCACGGCGGTTGGTGGGCTCGCGCTGGCGCGGGCATTGCGCGTGGCTGAGCTGGCCGATCTGGCAGGAGCGATGACGCTGGAGGCGCTCAAAGGTACGCCGACGCCCTTCGACGAGCGGATTCACGCGGTGCGGCCGCATCCTGGACAGATGGCGACGGCGGCGCATCTGCGGGGTTTGCTCGAGGAGAGCGAGATTCGCGAGTCGCACCGGCACAACGATCCGCGCGTGCAGGATGCGTATTGTCTGCGCTGTATGCCGCAGGTGCACGGAGCGGTGCGCGACGCGCTCGGGCAAACGCGGGTGACGATGGAGATCGAAACGGGTTCGGCAACGGATAATCCGCTGGTGTTTGCGGAAGGAGAGATCCTTTCCGGTGGGAATTTTCACGGCGCGCCGCTGGCGCTGGCGCTGGACGCGAGTGCGATTGCGCTGACGACGCTGATGGGCATCGGCGAGCGCCGCATCGATCGGCTGGTGAATCCGGACATCAATGAAGGATTGCCTCCGTTTTTGTCGCGGACACCAGGCGTTTCGTCGGGCTTCATGATCGCGCACATCGTCGCAGCGGCGCTGCTGAATGAGGCGAAGGTGCTGGCGCATCCGGCGAGCGCGGACAGCGTGCCGACGTCGGGCGGAAAAGAGGATCACGTCTCGATGGGCATGACCGCGGCGCTGAAATTCCGGCAAATTGTGGAGAATGCCGAGAGGCTGCTGGCGATTGAGCTGCTGTCCGCTGCGCAGGCGCTCGAGTACCGGTTGCCTCTGAAGCCGGCGCGGCGGATCGAGCGGGCTGTCAGCACGATTCGCCAGATCGTTCGCCCGCTGGATGAAGACCGCGTGCTCTCCACTGACATCGAAGCGCTGGCGGCCGCGTTGCGCGATGCGCGGTTCGACGAGTGGAGGAGCTAAAGGGAGTTCGCAGCCTGCGGCCGGCAGCCTGCAATGGCGTGCCCGGTTGGCTGCCGCCAGCAGGCTGCAGCCTGCTGGCTCAATACTCAATTCCTCTCTGCGCCACCACACCTTTCTGGTAAGCGTGCTTCACCTCGCGCATTTCGGTGACGGTGTCAGCGATGGCGACCAACGAAGGATGCGCGTTGCGGCCGGTCAGGATGACGTGGACCATTTCCGGGCGCGCCTCAAGCGTCTCGACGACCTTCGCCGGGTCGAGCATGCCGTAGCTGATGGCGTAGTTGATCTCGTCGAGGATGACCATGTCCCAAACGCCCGAAAGGATGGCCTGGCGCGCTTCTTCCCACGCTTCTTCGACGAGGCGGATATCTTCGGGATCGGTTTCCGCACCGCCGATTTTCACGAAGCCGCGTCCCATCTGGCGGAGAACGAAGTTTTCGCCGAAAGCCTTCGTCGAATCGAGCTCGCCATAGTGCCACGAGCCTTTGAGGAACTGGAGCATGAGAACGCGCATGCCGTTGCCGACCGCACGCAGAGCGGTGCCCATCGCGGCAGTGGTCTTGCCCTTGCCTGGTCCGGTGTTGATGAGGATCAGTCCTCGGCGAGTTTCGGTCACGCTCTCTGTCATTTTTGTGCGCCAGATCGATGATACGGGTGACCCGCCAGAATCGTGAGGGCGCGGTAGATTTGCTCGGCGAGAACGACGCGGGCGAGTTCGTGCGCCATGGTCATGGGGCCGAGCGAGAGGAGCTGCGCGGCGCGTTTGCGCGAGTCTTCGGACCAGCCGTCAGCGGGACCGATGGCGAAGACGATGAGCTGGCGGCCTTCGTCGCGCTCGCGGCCCAGCCACCTCGCGAAGGTCTCCGATGTCATTTGCTTACCGCGCTCGTCGAGGAGGACGAACATGGGGGCGGTGCGGGCGCGCTCGTGTTCGATTGCGTCCCACAACGCGTCTTCGGAGCGGAAGAGCGGCGCGTCGACGCCGGATTTGCCGGGAAGCAGCGGAGCGATGCGATCGAGGTACAGGCGCGCCAGCTCGTCGAATCCCTCGCGCGGACGCGCACCGATGGCGGCAATTCGGATCTTCACGCATTGAGTGTAAGGGAGGTGCGTTTCCGGCACGAGAATTGCGAAACGCGTGCGCCCCGATGGCCTCTGTTCCCCTGCTATATTGATAGAGGCCGATTTGGGTTGACGATCGGCTCCAATCCTGAACGGCGCCATGGTGTAACTGGTTAACACGCCGCCCTCTCAAGGCGGAGAGTTCGGGTTCGATCCCCGATGGCGCTACCAACCCCTTTACAATCAATGAGATGCAGAGCAAGACGGTTGGGGTTAAATTCCGACTCTCCGCCACCCTTGCCGAACCATGCCGAATCATGGAGATGCGGCGTGAACCGGTGGTGTATCCACCTCGTCCACTGGCGGAGAACTGGAGTTCGATCCCCTGCGGCTCAGCGCCCGATCAAGTTCACGTATACCGCTGCTGCCAATCGAATTCTCAAAGCGCCTGCGGTTCGGTGATGACTGACGCGGTTGTGAACCACTCCAATATCTGCTGGCGTCTAACGTCGAAAAGGAAAACATTTTCGAAAGTGGCAGCCTTAAGTAGAGCCATTCGCAGTTCTTCAGTTCTCTCGCTCACGACTGGCCGTAGACACTCCCAATACGAGTCACCGCGGTCATAGTAGAGCAGGAGTGTTCGTGGGCGAGCCGATAGCTCATAGTGCTTGCCTAACTTCTTGGTGAACGTATCCCACAGTGTGTCCCACATCGCCACCACATGTTTCCCCGTGTTCCAGATAGCCTGTCGGTTCTTCTGTGACGACGCTTCGGCGATATTTCCCTGAATTACCTCAGCAAGCTCGAAGAAATGCGTCCCGCCCGATAGACGGCAACGAATGTCTGGCGCTGGTGGAGACGAAGAATTGGGGTCAAGCATATCAACATCAGCACTCTCGATCCCGAGAGGTACGGCATAGCTAAATGCCATGAAGACTTCAAACTCGCGAAGGCCCTTTCGTTGCTCGTTGTTCAGGAGATACTGCGTGACCGAGCGATATGCTCGGCTTCGCATGGGGCTGGGGGGCAGCCGCGAAAATCGGTCGAATACCTCCCTCGGACTCCATTTCTGCGGTCTCAAGAATTCAACCTCATCCCCTTCCCAGGTCCTCAGATCGTCAATAGCGGCGGGAGGTTCGTTGTCGAAAGGGCGCTATTTTGCCGACTGAGCAAATCCAGTTGCCACCCATCCAATTGCACGGACTGCGCCCCAGGGGACAAGGAACCCGAGCACGGGGAGCATTCCGATAAAATGTCGGTGGCACGGTTGTGTCTGCCCGAAGGATCGTATGCGACGACTCGTAGCTCTCATTGCAATTTGCGGCGCTTTCGTGACCTCAGCAACCGGCAAGACCTTTATCTATCACAATGGAGCGCCGATGCAACTCCACGTGACAGGAGTACGAAGCATCGCGCCGGAGCGCCGGTTGGGATTCAGCAAGAGCCTTGAGGTCTTCGCAGTCGATGCATACTCGACGGTCAGCGTCGGCAGTTGGGTATCGCCACCTCAACGGGAGTACGTGCTGTATTGCGTGAAAATAGCCCCCGAGGCAGGAAGTGTTTATGACTCGCAAGACGAGTACATCGATGCCAATTACTCATTTTTGCACCTCTGGCCCGTAGACAAGGAATCGCTGGGCTTAAAGGAAAGAGGCCGGCTGTATCGGGTAGTGTCGATCAACAATGTCAGCGCCGGACCTCATCCCGATCTCGCTTGCGATGTCTATTCGGCAAAGGACCTAAAGTGAAGGCATGAAGGTGAGCATTTGAGGATCGCGCAGACATTACAGGACAGAGGACTTCTGCAAGCGACACCTTCGGAATAGGGTCGGCCTTTGTGCGCATTGAATGAGGAGTGGCATGAGTACAAACCCAAGACTTGATCTGGCTTTCGAGATACTTAGAGCCAAAGGCCATGAGATAGGCGCAAAAGGCACTGCCAGGATATCGCTGACCGGCGTAACCCTCATCTTGGTAGACGGTGTTTATCGTACAGAACTAGAAGTATTGGAAATGGCGGACTGGCCTGATATCCCGTAGACGCTGCTTATGGAATCGGCAGCCAGTATCCATCTGAGTCTCTTATCGGTGAGCCAATTGACCCACGCCGCGAATTGCCTGATTGTCTTTGAAGGCTGTCGCTCGCGGATCATGGAGCGGAGATTCCCACTGGGCACAGCCCCAGAAGCGAAATCATCTCCGCAATGAACACAAAGATTCTTTGAGCAACTCGCTAGCTTCAGTCCCCAGAGCAGCAGCCAGTTTGGCAATGTTGTCGATGGAGACGTTGCGTTCGCTGCGCTCGATGGACCCGACGTAGGTCCGGTGNNTCCGCTCTGCCCTCAGCCGCCGAAGATTCAGCGCGAGGATCTTTCGCTCCTTCGGGATCGGTGGCTTCCGGGGCACACCATGAGATTCGAGGTCTTGACGACTTTACGGCTACAGACTTAAAGACCGCCTCCCATTACTTCCGTACCGTTCACCTTTCACTTTCCCCTTGCACTTCCCCAGTCCGCTCAGCAACACTATCTATAAGTCAGAAGTTTACCCAGAAAGGCCTCGCACCCCGCGAGGCCTTTCCTTTTGGAGCCAACACCATGGCCAACATCTGCTCGTTCGTCATCGACAACGGTCGCCGCTGCGCCGCACCCGCCCGCCGCGACTCGTCGTACTGCCGCCACCACGATCCCAGCCATCCCCGCCGCCGTCGCACCCCGGCTCGTGTCGCGCCGGCTCGCAATCCCGACGCTGCGCCCACCCGCGCCGAAATCTCCGCCTACTGGCGCACCACCTTTCAACGCGGCATCTTCGCCGCCGCCAGCGAGGAGGCCCTCCAGGACCATATTGGGTGTCTCCTCCAGGCGCTCGGCGATCGCGCCATCTGCCACCGCAGTGCCGGCCGCCTCTTCGCCGCCATCGAAGACCGCCGCCGCCAGCTCCAGTGCAAAGCCGAGCAGGCCGAACTGCGCAGAATGCAGGAAAACCTGGTCAACTCTACCCGCCGAGAGGGCCTCAACCCGGAAAATTACCCGTTTGAGGCCCTCAACGATCTACTGTCAATTGAATTACTTCGAGGCACAAGCCCTCAGGCGCAAAATGCAACCCGCTGAAACGACGATACTTCCCAAAAACTTAACCCCCAGGGGGGTGGGGGTAGGTTTTGGGGCTCACCAAAGAGTTTTGGATTCGGCGAGCATGGNNGTGATGGGGAGGAGGAAGGAGTTGCCGACTTCGAACCGGGCGAAGCCCTGGGGGGCGGGGGTGAGGGTGCGGATTCCATCGTCTACTCGGACACCTTCGGCTCTTACGACGTACTCGACGTGGCCGGCTCCCGGCATCTTCGCATCAATCACGCCAGGCTCTTCTCCGAGGAGAAAAACCATATCAATGGGATCGAGAATTTCTGGAACCAGGCCAAACGCCATCTGCGACCCAACCCAGCGATCCTGCACTTCCTGGGTGTCCAGCAGGCGAGACAGGACCTCCTCCGCACCTCCGGCCCCGGTTGCTTAGCCTGACGCCGGATGCGCTCCCGATAATCGAATCCCGGACTTCAATGTTCATCAGAGCGCCTCCTGGTTATCCATATTCTGCCGTCCATATTCTACAGTGATAGCGGAGGCAGACCTGACCCCGCTCATCCCCATCTTCGTCGTCCTCATCGGCCTCGCTTTCGGCAGCTTCCTCAACGTCTGCATCTCCCGCCTGCCCCGTCACGAATCCATCGTCAGCCCGCGCTCCCGCTGTCCGCGTTGCGCCGCGCCCATCGGCGCCGGTGACAACGTCCCCATCCTCAGCTGGATTCTTCTCCGCGGCCGCTGCCGCCATTGCAATGAGCCTATCGCCTGGCGCTACCCCGCCGTCGAGCTGGCGACCGCCGCTCTGTTTCTCCTCACCTTGCTGCTCTTCGGTCTCACCGTCGGAGGCATCGGGATGGCGATTCTCAGTTTCCTGCTCCTTGGCCTCGCCGTCATGGACGCGGAGACGATGCGCCTCCCCGACGCCTTCACCCTCCCCGGCATTGCCCTGGGAATTCTCTACTCCGCGATCGCGCCAGCTTTTTTCAACCTTTATCCTGACGCATTCGCCCGACCCTGGGGAATCGTGATCGGATTTCGATTTTCAGGACACCCGTACGTAGCCGTACGCACGATGATTCTCGGAGCCCTGGTCTCCGCGCTATGGGCTGTCCTCGCCGCCCTGCTCCTGCTCCTCATCCGCTGGCTCTATTTCCTGGTCCGTCACCAGCAAGGCCTGGGGATGGGCGACGTCAAACTCCTCGCCATGATCGCCGCCTGGCTCGGCCCCGCGCCCACCATCCTCACCCTGCTCCTCGGAGCCATCGCCGCCGCCCTCTTCGGCATCCTCTTCGTGGCCCTATCGCGAGGCAAACGTCCCTTCCTCACCACCCGCCTGCCCCTCGGATCCTTCCTCTGCGCCGCCGCCTTCTACACCATCTTCGCCGGCGATCCCATCATCCGCTGGTACCTGCGCTTTTACGGCCTTTCCTAATTGACCTCTGTGCTCTCTGCGTCCTCCGTGGTACAGAGTTTCTAAACCTTCGCCACCCCCACCACCCCCCGGCACTCCCCAAACCCAATCCGCGTGTACCCTTCGCGCTCGCACCATCCCCGCAAAATCACCTCATCCCCATCCTCCAGAAACTTCCGCTGCTCCCCGTTAGGAAGAGCCAGCGGCTCCGCCCCGCGTTTCGTCCGTTCCAATAACGACCCCACCGACTCCGGCGTCGCCCCTGACACCGTCCCCGTCGCCAGCAAATCCCCCGGGCGCAGGTTGCACCCGTTGCTCGCGTGGTGGGTCAGCATTTGTGCCAGTGTCCAGTACAAATCCTTCATGTTTCCTCTGCTCACGCGCACCGGCGCCTGGCCGCCCTCCCTCATCTTCGCGGTCGCCAGCCACACTTCGAGATTCACATCGAACCCGCCCCGCTCCCGATCCCGCTCCGCACTCAAATACGGCAGCGGCTGCGGATCCCCCTCCGGCCGCACCATCGCAGGAACCCGAAACGGCTCCAGCGCATCCAGAGTCACCACCCACGGCGAAATCGTCGTCGCAAAGCTCTTCCCCAAAAACGGCCCCAGCGGCTGATACTCCCACGCCTGAATATCCCGCGCCGACCAGTCATTCACCAGGCACAACCCAAAGATGTGCTTCTCCGCCTGCTCCAGCGGAATCGTCTCGCCCAGCGCATTCCCGCCGCCGATAAAGAAGCCCACCTCCAGCTCATAATCCAGCATCCGGCTCGGTCCGAACGTTGGCGCCTCCGCATCCGCCGCCTTCGTCTGCCCGCTCGGCCGACGCACTTCGGTCCCGCTGATCACAATCGACGAAGCCCGCCCGTGATACCCAATCGGCACCCACTTGTAATTCGGCAGCAGCGGGTTATCGGGCCGAAACAGCCGCCCCACATTCGTCGCGTGATGGATCGACGCATAGAAATCCGTATAGTCGCCGATGCCCCCAACCCCAAAGGGCGGCAGCATCCGAACTTCGCTCTGCGGAATCAGGTGCGGCTCAACCGCGGCGCGATACGTCGGATCGCTCAGCAGCTCCGCCGCCCGATGCCGAATCTCGCGCGCCCGCCACAGCTCCATATGCCCCAGCCCGCGCGGGCCGAGCCCAACAATCTGCGTTGCGTTCAGCAGACCCGCATCGCGGCACGCCAGCAGATCCAGAACCCGGTCTCCGATCGCCAAACAGGTGTGCCGGCGCAGCCGTTCCTCTTCATACAGCCCAAACGGCAAATTCTCCAGCGGAAAATCCCCCTCCGGATCGTTCGCCGACTCCACCCAGCACCGTCTTCTCGCCGACGGAGTGCCCCCCGCTCCTATACCCATCCCATCGCCCTTAAATCGTCCACCGGCTCCTCAAACGAACACGACCCGAAGCTGTTCGCGAACTCGCTCCGCACCTGCTCGATCTGGTCCGCGATCATCGTGTTGTTGTGCCAGCGAATCACATCGTCCTCCGCGCGAAACGCCGCCGCGTCCTGCTCCTCCAGCGTCCGCACCAGCGCCTGCTCATCCGCGCCAAAGTACGCCAGCGCCCCCGCCAGAAACAGATTCACAAACCCGTGCATCGTCGCCCGCGCGCTTCCCGGCGCGTCCGTCAAACTTCGCACGCCTCGCACCGCATGATGCAGTCCCGCCGTCGCCTTCCACGCCACCCGCTCCCGCGCGCACGCCATCAAGAACCGCGCCACCACGTCGGCCGCCGGAATCGTCTCCGCTGTCAAACCGCCCATCCTGATCTTTGCCTTCGCTCCATACTCCGCGAGCACCGGCAGAACTTCTCCAGCCCGCTCCGGCGGAAACTCCACATAGCGCGCCCGCGCTGCCGGCAGCCGTTCCAGCACTTCCTTCGCCGCCCGCGCATCCGCTGCCTTCGCCTCCAGGCTCCCGATAAACACCGCCCCCTGCTGGAACTCCTCGATCGCTCGCGCGTCCTCCGCCGTCTCACCCGCGCAAACCACCTTCAGCGTCCACGGCCGTTCCTGCTCCGTGCCCCACACCCTCTCAAACGCGCCTGCAAATTCCTCCAGCCGCGTTGCGGGCAGCACAAAGCCCCCAAGGATCCAGAATTCGTCCGTCTTCGCATAGCGCTGGTAGTTCCGCAGCGCGCTCTCCATCTCCAGCCCCGCCGGCGGAAACAGCCCGGCGTACTCCAGAATCCTCCCCAGCAGCGTCTCGACTGCGCTCACTCGCCCGGTCCTTTAAAGTGCTTCTTCAACCCCTGCCAGCACTCGTAATATTCGTGCTGCAGAATCTTCGTCTCCAGCGCAAACTTCGTCGGCCTTACGGGCAGCCCCGTTTCGAACATGAACGCCAGCGTGTTGTCCAGCTTCACCGGCTTCAGCTCGGCCTGGCTCGCCCTCTCCCACGTCTCCGCATCCGGCCCATGTCCGCTCATGCAGTTGTGCAGGCTGGCCCCGCCCGGCAGAAATCCCTCTGCCTTCGCGTCGTACTCGCCGAACACCAGTCCCATGAACTCATTCATCATGTTGCGATGAAACCACGGCGGCCGGAACGTATGCTCCGCCACCAGCCACCGCGGTGGAAAAATCGCGAAGTCCACATTCGCCGTTCCCGCCATCACCGACGGCGACGTCATCACCGTGTAAATCGACGGGTCCGGATGGTCGAAGCTCACCGTATTGATGCACTGGAACCGCGCCATATCGTACTTGTACGGCGCGTAGTTCCCGTGCCACGCCACCACGTCCAGCGGCGAGTGGTCGATCTCCGCCTCCCACATCCGCCCCAGAAACTTCCCAACAATCCGGAAATCCCCCTCTTCATCTTCATACGCCGCCGCCGGCGTCAGAAAATCTCGCGGATTCGCCAGCCCATTTGCTCCAATCGCTCCCAGCTCCGGCAGCCGGAACGTCAGCCCGTAGTTTTCGCAGATGTATCCGCGCGACGGACCCTCCATCGTCACGCGCATCTTCATCCCGCGCGGCACCACGCACATCTCCCCCGGCGCCATGTCCAGAATCCCCAGCTCCGTATGGATCCCCAGCTTGCCCTGCTGCGGCACAATGAGCATCTCACCGTCGGCGTTGTAGAAGTAGCGCCCCTGCATCGGCGCATTCGCCGCGTAGACGTGCAGCCCCACCCCCACCTGCATCGCCGGATCGCCGCTGCCGCCCATCGTCACGATCCCGTCCACGAAGTCCGTCTTCGCCTCCGGCATCGGCACCGGATTCCAGCGCATCTGGTTCGGCGGCGTCGGCAGTTCCGTGAACGGTCCGCTGCGAAACAACCCGCTCCCAATTTCCGAAAAAGGTTTGTGCGTCACCGACGGCCGGATCCGATATGTCCACGTCCGCCGGTTCGTCGCCCGCGGCGCGGTGAACGCCGTCCCGCTCAATTGCTCCGTGTAGAGTCCCAGCGGCGCCTTCTGCGGCGAGTTCTGCCCCTCGGGCAGCGCCCCCTTCACCGCTTCCGTCGCAAACTCATTCCCCAATCCCGATTGATACTTGAGCTCCGCCTGCGGCATTCCACTCTCCTCTGCTCGTTCCGGTATACGCGAAAACTTTATACCCTACCGGGATCGAGAGTGGATTGGCAACTACCGCAGGATCGCGTTCGCAATCCGCGCCCACCACGACGCTCCCGACAGCAGCGTGCGCATCACGAACACCTGCCCCACCACCAGCGCAGGCAGCGCATACCAGTAAACCCTGTGCACCCTCTTCATCACGATCAGGTCCCGCAGCGCGCCCAGCAGGATCAGCGCATCGACCCCGGAGTAAAACCACACAAATGCGAAGGTCTGGTTCGGCATCCGGCCCCACGCCGCGGCTGTCAGCGCACACGTCGCAATCAGCATCAGCCTGCGGTGCATCTCCGGCTTCTTCCGCCAGTTCACCGCCAGCCAGAAAAACACAGTGAAGCACGTAATATCCCAGAACGGAACGATTAAAAACCCCGCAGGACCCGCCGCGTCCGCGGATTCAAACCGCATGTCGAAGCGTCGCATCACGATCGCCGTCGCAATCCCCACCAACGTCATCGCCACGGCCAGCCCCGCGCCAAACCACCCCAGCCTGCGATGGATCGGCACATTGTGCGTTCGCACCAGCCCCGACTGCATGATGAAGAACGCCACCCAGCACGAGAACAGCGTCGCGTGAACCCACAACAGCCACGGTCGTGGTGGTGCGGCATGGATCAGGTTTTGATTGACCGTATGGCTGAAACCATAGATCACCACTGCTGCGATCAGCAGCGACATCCCGAAATAGAACCACCGCCCGACCGCGCTCGCCGCTCTGCTCCTGCTCGAGACGCTCGCGGAAGCCCGTGCTGAAGTAGCCATAGAACCTCACTCGGGGGAGTCTGGGCCTGGGGTGATGAGTGAGGGAATCATAGCAACCCCGCGCACAATTCACACCAGTTTTTCTGAGTCCGCTGGCGAAGCTCAGAAACCTCGGATTAGAAGAGACGCGGCTTCAGCCCCGCACCATCAAAGCCGGCACACACCTCAAGATGTTTTGCTCTGCGCTCTCCGTGTCCTCTGTGGTAATCGAAACGTCAGTCCTCCGCCCGCCACTGGAAGCACAGCCCGTATCCATCCGGATCCTGCACCGGCATCTGCTTCATCCCGTACGGCGCCACCTTCGGCGGCTTCACCGCTACGCCTTTGTCGCGCAACTCCTCATACGCCCCATCGACATCCGGGCAACCGAAGAACAAACCCGTGTCGCCATGCGCTGCGACGCGCGCTCGATCCGCCGGCACCGGCCGCTCGTTGTCGAACTCATACGCCGTATTCAGCATGATCTCGGCGCCGCCCAGGCGGAGCAGGCACCAGTGAAACTTGTCCGGCCCCATCACCGGCGACGTGCTCACCACTTCAAACCCCAGTTTGTCCCGATAGAACTTCACCGCCGTCGGCATGTCGTACACCTGCAACAGCGGACAAACGCCCCGCACATCGATCGCCATCCCTCACCTCGCGAATGGCTCCCAGCATAAACGACAGCCCCGCCACCAGCTACCAGCCACAAGCTAATGGCTCCCGGCCCCCCGCTCGAGGCTTCCAGCTACCGGCTACCGGCTGCGGGCTGCCGGCTGCTTTTTCTCCAGCGTCTCTTCCTCCATCAGCCACCGCCGCAGCTGCAGAATGTCGTTCGCCCGCGCAATCCCGATCGGTGTGCGCAGCCCACTCTCCCTGACCACCACGACATTCTCCGTGCTCTTCCGCAGCATCTCCCGATGCACCTCATCCACCAGATCGTCAGGCTGTGCCAGCACAAAATCCTGCCGCACCAGCTCCCGCATCTTCAGCGGACGCTCCGCCGAATCCGTCCGCAGCAGATCGTGTGGTTCCACAATCCCCACCAGCGCCCCCACCTTGTCCACCACCGGTATCAGCGCCACATCCCCCGGTACGTACGAGGCAAGCACCGTTCGTAACTCGTCGTCGGCCTGAAACACCGTGAACTGATTCCGCATCACCTGCTTGATACGCGCCCGCATCAGCATCGGCGCCGAGTAATCCTGCAGCACGATCAGCCCCCGCTTCACCAGCTTGATCGTCATGATCGATTCCCGGCTGCACAGCCGCACGAACCCGTCCGACACCATCACGCACACGATCAGCGGCAGCAGCGCATTCGGATTGTGACTCAGCTCAAACAGGAACACGATGCTCGTCAGCGGCGCACGCGCAATTCCTCCAAACACCGCCGCCATCGCCACCAGCGCGTAAAACGCGGGATCGCCCACCAGCGACGGAAACAAATGGTGCATGCCCATCGCGTACGTCGCGCCCAGTCCGCCGCCCACCACCAGCGACGGCGCGAACACGCCCCCGGTCGTACCCGATCCCAGCGAAATCACCAGCGCCCAGAACTTCGCTACCGAAATCCCCACCAGATGCCCCGCTGTCAGCCGGTCATTCAGCATGTCGCGGATCGTGTCGTAGCTGGTCCCAAACACCTGCGGATAAAAGTATCCAATCCCGCCCAGGATGAAAGCGCCGATCATCGGCGACCAGATCAGCGCGTACTTGATCGGCAGCTCGTCGAAAAACGTCTCCAGCCATGCCAGCACTCGGATCATGATCACGCCGACCACGCCCATCAGAATTCCCAGCACCGCGAACAGCCACAGCTCCGTCATGCTCGTCAGCCGGAACGCCGGCGTGGGAAACAGCGGCGCCCATCCTGCAAAATGAATCCGCACCCCGGTCGCCACGGCCGCCGCGAACGCCACCGGAATAAACGACCGCGCGCGCAGCTCGAATAGCAACAGCTCCACCGCCACCAGAATCCCCGCCAGCGGGGCGGTAAACGTCGCCGCCATCCCCGCCGCCGCTCCCGCCGCCAGCAGCACGCGCCGGTAGTACGGCGTCAGCCCCACCGCCTGCCCAAACAGCGACCCGATCGCCGCGCCGGTCTGAATGATCGGACCCTCCGCACCGAACGGTCCGCCCGTTCCAATCGCGAATGCCGTCGCCAGCGGCTTCAAAATCGCCACCCGGATGCGCATGCGGCTCTTCCCGAACAGCACCGACTCCATCGCTTCCGGAATCCCATGCCCCTTCAGCGTGGGCTCCCAGAAATAAATCATGATGCCCACCAGCAAACCGCCAATCGGCGGAATCAGAATCACCCACAGCCCCAGATGGTTATTGGCAGGGTTGGTGATCGCGAACGAGAACTTCCCGTAGAAAAACAAATTCGTGAAGAAGTGAATCAGCTCCAGCAGCCCCTGCGCCACCAGTCCGGCAATAAATCCCACCAGCAGCGCGTACGCGCAGATCCGAACCACCTCCGGCTCCAGCGCGACTCCGAACTGTCCCTTCTTGTTCGACTGCGACTCCGGAGTCGCCGCAATCTCCGGAATCGGAAACTCAGCCATTCTGCAATTCCTTTCCACACCGATCGCGGATCGCTCTCTCCGATCCGGATCCTTGTCATTTAGATCGCATTACGATATATGTTACATCGCACTACGATCTTTTTCCCGGATCAAACTAGCCCGATCTGCGCTTTTCATAGAACAAAGCAGGCCTGCGCAGCACACCAATCGCAGATTTTCACGGAAAGACCACGACAAATGCGTGGGACCAGGCTCGAACACAGATTCCGAAAACCGCATCCGCTCAGGGTTCGCTCGCCGGGCGAGGTGCTATCGGAAAGGAAGCAACAGCGTCGCCCTGAAGAGCTTCACCTCGGCATGCCGGCTGCTACCCATTTCTCAAAAACAGCCACTTGGGCCGGCGGCCAGGCGCCGTCGCAGGGCATGCCGCCTGACTTCAGTTCATTGAGGATGGGCGCCGCATACTTGCTCACGTCTTCGTACGACCACAGATCGAACGACCCCTGCATCGCCTCGCGATCCATCGCCCGGAACAGGCCCTTAATGTCCCGCTCGAAACTCGGTGCATCTCCAGAACCTGATAGCTCTCCCGCCATGCGTCCTCCTCCGGCCAGCTGTTTCAGGATTAAAACCCAGAAACAGAATCCCGGTCAACGCGATGCATCGCCCCTGTAATCCACACCAGCGTGAATCTGCATCGCCACCCGGTTCCTTCCGCCGTCTATTCTCAAAGCAGCAGGAGACTCCCCATGCAGATCACTGGCAACACCATCCTCATCACCGGCGGCAGCTCCGGCATCGGCCGCGCCCTCGCCGAAGCCCTCCACAAAGAAGGCAATCAGCTCATCGTCGCCGGACGCCGCAAATCCCTCCTCGATGAAGTCACGGCCGCCAATCCCGGCATGAAGTCCGCCGTCCTCGACGTGCAAAATCTCGACTCCCTCCCCGCCTTCGCCGCCCAAATAGCCAGCCAGTTCCCCTCCCTCAACGTCCTCATCCATAACGCCGGCATCATGAAGACCGAAAATCTCAATGAGCCCTCCGCCGATTTCTCCGTCGTCCGGGACATCGTCACCACCAACCTCCTCGCGCCCCTCCGCCTCACCGCCGCCCTGCTCCCTCACCTTAAAAGGCAGCCTCGCGCCACCGTCATCACCGTCTCCTCCGGCCTCGCCTTCATGCCGATGGCCTCCACTCCCGCCTATTGCGCCACCAAAGCCGCCATCCATTCCTGGACCCAGTCTCTCCGCTATCAGCTCCGCGAAACCAAAGTCGAAGTCCTCGAGCTCATCCCTCCCTACGTGCAAACCGAGCTCCAGGGCCAGCGCCAGGCCACCGACCCCCGCGCCATGCCCCTCGCCGACTTCATCGCCGAAGTCATGCAAATCCTCCGCACCCAGCCCAACGCCAGAGAAGTCCTCGTCCAGCGGGTCTGCCCGCTTCGATTCGCCGCCGAAAAAGGCCAGGCCGCCTGGGACGAATTCTTCACGACCCTCAACGACCGCATGCACTGAGTCTTTCCGCCCGCACCATCCGTCCATTCCGCCGGATCATCACGCCGCAACTTCTCATCGCGAGGCGTGTCTGTGCTTTCGAACCACAATTAGTCGTCAGTAAAGCTGTGCCCGCCAAAGGAGACCCATGAAGTCCTTTCGCTCGCCCTTCTGCCGATTTGCCCTTCTTCTGCCTGCTTTCCTCTTCGCCGCAACCCTCAGCCTCTCGCGCGCTGCCGCCCAGACCATCCCCGCCGCCGACGCCCCGCCCGCGCAGGAAGCGCCACCCCCACCTCCCGACGACCAGCAGCCCACACAGCCGCCCCAGCCGCCCGCCCCGCTCCCGCCTCCACCGCCCTACGACAAAAGCCTCTTCCTGAATCCGGTCCCCGCTCCCGCCCTCGCTTTCCTCACCCAATTCGACGGCGCGCCTTCCGGCGATCTCTACCACGACCGCCAGTTCCGCCACATCGTCAACGCCAACATCCCCAACGGCATGTTCCATTACGGACGCGACATGCCCCTCTCCGACGCCCTCGACAAAGTCCTCCCCGGCTCCGGCGTGCCCGTGCAGATTCGCGACAACCGCTACGTTCTCGTCTCCGGCGGGCGCGGGCCCTATCTCGGTGGCCGCGGCTTTATCTGGATCGACATGCGGGATGGCATCGTCCTCGGCGGCTTCTTCTTCCGCCCCACCAACGGCGAACCTACCCCCACCCTCGCTGTCTTCTCCCGTCAGGTCAAAATCAAAGACCGCGCCATCGCCATCAGCCAGCTCCCGCCCGCCTTCATGGACGACCTCATCCAGTGGGCCACCCAAAACGCCGTCGGGCCCCTCACCACCCGCTACTTCCTCACCGGCTCCAATATGCGCATCCTCATCGAGCACTCTGAGGACTACTGCGCCCCCGGCCCCGATCCCACCGCGCCCCCGCCCGCCGGCTGCGAACAGATGAACGCCGATGCCGCTGAGATCGACATGAACGCCGCTTATTACCTCGAGCAGGTCAACTACGCTACCAACGCCACCGCCTGGATGATCGAGGGCGACGACCAGATCGCCTGGATCGCCATCCGCGACCGAACCTGCGTCGGCCTCGATCCGCTCCCCTGCCGCATCCGCATGACCCACGAGCGCACCCGCGTCATCGTCACGCGTAACCCCATCCAGCACATTCCGCACCACTAAACAGCAAACAGCTTGCCGAAAAACGCCCCGCTGTACTCCACCAGGTTCACCCCACAGCAAGCAGCGTAACCTCACTTCGTGTGCAGCCCATATAAATGGATTCCGGCTTCAACTCCTCAGTACTGTCTCTGAACCAAAACGGAACGCCACCCGCGCACTCTTCTTCGGCAAAACTGCCGGCAACCGTCAGGGCCCCCTCAAAAAGACCGGCAAGCCGAATACCGGTGCAGCGGTCCCAACAAAACCGGCGTGGTCAGAGAGCCGGATTAGTGATCCCCATCACATCTCCGGCCCCCCTGTTCCCCCACAATGCATCCAGGGGTCCTTCCAGTGACAAAAGTTGACGACCCTGTTGAGGAGAATGTCCAACGAGATTGCTGAGCTCGCAACCGAGCTCGACCGCGCCGCTTCGAAGGTTTCCCTCCGCAAAGGCACCGCGCTGTTTCACTGTGGGGATCCCATCTCCGGCGTTTTCGTCGTCCGCAAGGGCGCCGTCACCCTGTCCGTCGATGGCCCCGACTCCATCTATCCGCCGCGGACCCTCGGTCCAGGCGAAATCGCCGGCCTTCCCGCGACCCTCATCGGCCACTACAGCCTCACCGCCAAAGTCACTGAAGACGCGGAGCTGGGCTTCGTTCCCGCCCCCAAAGTCGCCGAGATCCTCGAGTGCTCCCCGCGCCTCTGCATGGCGGCCATGCGCGCCATGAGCGAAGAAATCTCCCGCGTCCGCAACGCCCTCCGCGAAACCCCGCCCCTCGAAGCCCACGACCAGGAAACTCTAAACTCCAAACTCTAATCCCTGATTTCCACCAGCCCCGGCAGCACGTCCCCCGCGTTCCCCAGCACCAGTCGCGTAAACGCACGCGCATTCATCGGCTCTTCCGGCCCGATGTAGTACTTCCGCACCCCCGGCCCCGCCCACCGCACAAAATTCGCCGCCGGATACACCGCGCCCGACGTCCCCACCACCAGCATCACCGTCGACCGCTCGATCTCCCGCTGGATCCGCTCCATCTCCAGCGGCATCTCCCCGAACCACACGATGTGCGGCCGAATCCGCCCGCCGCACGAGCACCGCCCAATCGCCTCTTCCGTCTCGTACAGCCCGTGATCCGCAAACGGAGCCCGCCCGCAATCCTCCGCGCACCGCGACACGAACAGCTCTCCGTGCATATGGACCAACCGCCGCGACCCCGCCCGCTCGTGCAAATCATCGACATTCTGTGTGCACAAAAAGAAGCGATCCCCGATCCCCTCCTCCAGCTCCGCCAGCGCCTGATGCGCGGCGTTCGGCTCCGCCTGTCCCGCCCCTCGCCGCCGCTCGCTGTAGAAACGCCACACCCGCGCCGCGTCCGCTCCCCACGCCTCCGGCGTCGCCACATCCTCCACGCGATGCCCTTCCCACAATCCGCCCTGATCGCGAAACGTTTTCAGACCGCTTTCGGCGCTCACCCCCGCGCCCGTCAGCACAAAGACGCGATCCTCCGCCCCCACCCGAATCGGCTCTTTCATCGTTGACGTCCCGGCTTGCCCCAGTCGAAATAGCGTCCGAGAATGCCCTTCACGATCAGGTGATCCGTCGATGCCGTCGCGCCCCACCCCGCGCCAATGTTGATCTCCCACTTCGGCGACACAAACAGATTCACCACCGGGAAAAACTGCTGCTGCTGGTTGTGCAGGTTCACAAAATGTCCCAGCTCGCCCCAGTATCCGTAGTACTCCACGCCCACGTTGTACAGCTTGTTCGGCTGATACGTCACCGTCGCCGCCGGCCCAAACGTCACCCCGTGCGGCGAAACGTCCCGGTAGTAGTAGTTCACCTCCGCCTGCGAGGTACCCGCCGGCAGCGACGTCGGATGGATCCCCCAGTTCATCGTCGTGTTCACCGACCAGTACCACTTGCCCACCGTCTGGTCGACAATCGGCATCATCTGCCACGACCATGTCGGATTCGAGTACGCCGCCCGCGCATACCCAATCTCATTCGACAGGCTCACCCCCACCGGCCAGTGCCAGCTCTCCGGAATCCGCACCCGCGGCCGGATGTGATCCCCGACCCACTGCACGCCCGTCCCGTTGTGCTCCTCGGTGAACACGTAAAACCCCACCTCCGACCACTTCGACAGACCCTGCGTGAACTCAACCGTCTCGTGCTCCTCGCCCTGCGTCGGCTGCAGTCCGTAATTCACGCTCGTGCTGCCCTCGACCGTGTAGTTGCTGTGCAGCTCCACCAGCAGCGTCCCCGGCGCCATCGTCTCCGACGGATAAACCTGAATCTCGTAATTCTCCTGAGCCTCGGCGGTTGCGGCTGAAAGGCACGTCCAGATCGCGGACGCCGCCAGCACTTTCAGCACCGTGATCCTCACCGAGACTGCGCGCAATCCTGTATCCTCCCCAATCCAATCTCGCAGAAGTTTCCGTCGAGAGCCCGCTAACCGGCTCTCACTAATCGCCCTTCGCTAAAAGTTTTTTGCTAAACGTCCCTCGACAAAAGTTCCTGGCCAATCGCTTTTCGCTAAACGTCTTCGGCTCCCCCGCAGCATACTTCCTTCAGATGACGAACCCTTCATCGCCGCTTCCACTATCCTGACCCCATGGCGCTCCCCGCCCGCGACGCGCAACTCGTCCAGATCGTCGATGCCGCTGTCGCCGACGCCGCCCGCCGCTCCGGCTCCTGGCTCCTCTGCGCTCCCGGATGCACCCAGTGCTGCATCGGCGTGTTCCCCATCTCCCAGCTTGACGCCGTCCGCCTGCGCGACGGACTCGCCGCTCTCGATTCGACCGATCCCGAACACGCCTCTGCCCTCCGCCAGCGTGCCCGGCAATCCATCGCTCGCCTCACTCCCGATTTTCCCGGCGACCCGCGCACCGGCCTTCTCGACGAAGATCGCTCCGCTGACTTCGAGGACTTCGCCAACGACGAACCCTGCCCCGTCCTCGATCCCGCCACCGGACTCTGCGACCTCTACGCCGCCCGCCCCATGACCTGCCGCGTCTTCGGCCCGCCTCTGCGGACAGAAGACGGCCTCGGCGTCTGCGACCTCTGTTTCCACGGCGCAACAACCGAACAGATCGCCGCCTGCGAAGTCCACCTTGATACCGACTCGCTCGAATCCTCACTCACCGCCGAAGCCGAATACACCAACGGCCTCGCCGGGAACACTGTCGTGGCTTGGGCGCTGCTGCGCTGACGCTGGCGTCCTCGCAGGATCTCTAGCTCTAAGAACCTGGTGAGTCGTCTTTCAGGATCGAATCCAGAATTTCCTGTGTCAGGCCGCGAGCCTGAGCCTTCCTGCCGACCCGGTCCATGATCTCGTCGAGCGACAGCCCTGTTTTGAACAGGAGCCTTCGCAACCACAGATTAATCAGCGCCTGCGCCGCTTGTTTATCCTGCGGACTGGCCGCATTCCAGGCTTCTGCCGTTTCTCGATCCACCGAAATCGTAATCTCCGGCATGGAAGCTCCAGCCCAGATGATACGGTAACGCAGCTCGCACCTCATGTTAGATTCGTTCCCATCTTCACCGTGCCCACTCGCCAGGCAGGCCAGCTTCACACCAGCTTTTGTCCGCCCCCAAACCGCCCCCTCCCAAAAAACGTCCCCCAGCCAGGTTCACCCCACAGCAAGTAGCGAACGCCTCTGTCCCTGCCATCGTCAATCAAATTGATCCTGTCTTGAGCCCCGAAGTACCGTCCTTTCCCGTTTTGGAAAACCACAGCTTCACCCCAATCCCTCTCCGCAAGCAGCGGAATCGGTTGTGCCATCTGCCTGCCGACAAGACTCGTGATGGAACGACCCAATGCGGAAAGCCCCCAACCTGATGATCCGCCCGCCCTCCATGGTAGATTCGTTCTCATTCTCCTCCGCCGGAGCACCCATGCCCTCATCCCGCCGCCATTTTCTCGCCGCCTCCGCTGCCCTTCTCGCGCTCCGCCTGACTGCCTGCACCACCGCGCCCGCACCCGCCCCACAACCTCTCAAAGTCATCGGCTTCCTCTCCGACTTCGACGTCAAAGACGACGCCATCGGCATCTGCAAAGCCGTCATGGAAGGCGTCGCGCCCGGCGTGCACGTCATCGACATTACCCACCAGGTCACGCCCTATGACATCGCTCAGGGCGCGCGCTTCCTCGCCGGCTCCGCGCCTTACTTCCCCAAAGACGCCGTCTTCGTCGGCGTCGTCGACCCCGGCGTCGGCAGCGCCCGCAAGCCCATCATCGCCAAATCCAAAATCGGCCAGTTCTTCGTCGTCCCCGACAACGGCCTTCTCACCCTCGTTCAGGATCGCGACGGCATCGAAGCCGCTCGCGAAATCACCAATCCCGACTGGATGATCGGCTCAAAATTATCCTCCACCTTCCACGGCCGCGACATCTTTTCCCCCGCCGGCGCCCACCTCGCCCGCGGCGACGACTGGACCCAGGCCGGTCCCTCCCTCGACGTCGCTCAGCTCGTCCGCCTCGACATCCCCACCGCCGCCATCGACGCCAAAGGCCTCCACGGCGACGTCATCGGCACCGACGGTCCCTTCGGCAATCTCATTCTCGATATCCCGCAGCCCATCTTTGCGCAGCTCGGCTACCAGATCGGCGACGCCGTTCCCGTCACTCTCAACGGCAAGCAGTACACCATCCCCTTCCACAAAACCTTCAGCGACGTCCCCATCGGCAAGCCGCTTTTCTACGTCGACTCGCGCGGCCGCCTCTCCCTCGCCATCAACCAGGGCAACTTCGCCCAGACCTATCGCATCTCTCCACCCGCGCAGCTTTTGATTCCTCGCAAACCATAACCACAACCATTTGTGAGAAGATTTTCTGCGCAACCCGTCGATCCCTGCCGGGTTCCATCGGCTGTGCGGCCGCATCCAGGTTCCCGCCGCCATCGATGCATACTCTTTCATGAAAGGAAAACCCACTCGTATGAAGAAAAAACTGCTTCTCATCGCGACCGCGGCGCTTCTCAGTCTCCCCAGCATCCCCTCGGCCCTCGCGCAGCACGTCTATATCCAGGTCGAGCCTCCACACATCCGCGTCGAGCACCCCGGCCATCGGCCTCATCCTGGCTGGTACTGGCGTGCAGGCTATTATCGCTGGGACGGCCACGCTCACGTATGGATGCCTGGCGAATGGATCGAGCCACCTCACCCGCACGCCATCTGGGTCGACGGCCGCTGGCATCATGAACACGGCGGCTGGTACTGGGAAGAAGGTCACTGGCGCTAATCTCCGCGCCTCACCGTGCAGCCGGCCGGCCCTTCGCGTGAGCGGCCGGCTGCCGCATTTCTTACCTCGCTGTCAAATTTGGAGACGCTCTCCTCATTTTCTCTGTCCCACAACATCGCAAAATGCTCTAAGATTCTCAGTCCCCTCGGGAGAGCACGCATGCCCCACTACTCCACACTCCATACCCACACCGACTCCGGCATTCATACCATCCTCCTCAACCGCCCCGAGAAACGGAACGCCCTCAGCCACCAGCTCATCGAAGACCTCACCCAGGCCCTCGAAGCCTTCGCCGCCAGTCAAACCTGCCGCGTTGTCATCATCACCGGCGCCGGTTCCTCCTTCTGCGCCGGCCTCGACATCGAACACCTCCATGCCATGGCCGTTGCCCCCGGCCATCTCTCTGCCACCGACGACTACCACGCCGACGCCCAGCGCATCGCCACCCTCCTCAACACGCTCTATTCCCTTCCCAAACCCACCATCGCCGCTGTCAACGGCGCCGCCATCGCCGGGGGCATGGGCATCGCCACCCTCTGCGACTTCACCCTCGCTGTCCCTGAGGCCAAGTTCGGCTTCACCGAAGTCCGCATCGGCTTCGTGCCTGCCATCGTCGCCGCCTTCCTTCGCACTCAGCTCGGCGAAAAATCCAGCCGCGACCTCCTGCTCACCGGCCGCCTCATCTCCGCCACTGAAGCCCAGTCCCTCGGCCTCATCAACCGCATCGTCGACGAGCCCGATCTCATGCGCGAAGCCCACGCCCTCGCCCATCGCCTCATCCGCAACAGTCCCGCCGCCTTGGAAGCCACCAAGCGCCTCCTCGGCAAATTCACCGACCGTCATCTCCCCGACGACATCGAAGCCGCCATCCGCGCCAGTGTCGATGCCCGCTCCAACGCCGATTTCCAGGAAGGCGTCAGCGCCTTCCTCGAAAAGCGCGAACCCCAGTGGCCCTCGGCGCGCGTCAAAGAGCCGGTCGGCTCCAGTTAGCCCGCGTCTTCCCCACCCTCCAGTGACCAAAGATCCCGCTCTGCCCCGGCCACACTTTCCCGAAATGTGGCATCATCTTCTTGACAAGCCCGGTTCGCGGAGGTCTTAACCGTGCGCAATCGATGGCTGGTTGCAGGGCAGCTTTTCCTGGCTGCCGCCTTTCTCCTGCACCCTCAAAGCAGCGGCGCCGCCGCCACCCAATCCCCTTCGTGGGCCGCAAATCCGCCCTCCAGGGCCCTGCTGCCTGAGGACGCCGGCGACCTGTTTCTCGCCCGCGGCGAATTCGTTGAGGCCATCGACGCCTATAGCCGCGCTCCCTATGACGCAGCCACCCTCAACAAGATCGGCGTCGCCTGGCATCACCTCTCCGCCGTCAGTCAGGCCAGGATGAACTACGAAAGAGCGCTCTCCCTCCGTCCCAACTTCCCTGAAGCCCTCAACAACCTTGGCGCCACTTACTTCGCCCAGAAACAATACGGTCAGGCCATCCGCCTCTACCGCCGCGCCCTCCAGCTCTCGCCTGATTCCGCCGTCACTGCCGCCAATCTGGGAACCGCCTGGTTCGCCGAAGGCAAGTCCGGCCGCGGTCTCGAGGCCTATCGCAACGCCCTTTCTATGGATCCCACCGTCTTCGACCTTGATTCCCCGCAGATCATCAACGGCCCCATCACCGACGAAGACCGCGCCCGCCAGGATTACTGCATCGCCGAGCTTTTTGCCCAGATGGGCAGCCAGGACCGCGCCCTCGATTATCTCCGCAAGGCCTTCGCCGCAGGCTTTAAGGATCGCCGGCATCTCGCCCAGGATCCTGCTTTCGCCACCCTCCGCACCACCGCCGACTACGCCTCCCTCACCGGCGAATTCCGCCTCCAATAGCCCCCCTCGCCTTTTGCTCGTCTTTGGCTCGCCTTTTGCTGGCTTCCCGCTCCCTTCCGCATGACCACTTTTTCCCCAAAAGTGGCATCTCGTCATAACAACTTGCGCCCAATCTGCCATAACCACTAACATGCCTGTTCATGATCGACGTTTCCTCCGGAATCGTCCCCGTCATCCCCATCGACCGCGAGGCCGCCGCGCCCCTCCATCGCCAGGTCTACGCCGGTTTTCGCGAGGCTATTCTCCGCGGCGACCTCGCCGCCGGACAACAGGTGCCCTCCAGCCGCGCTCTCGCCGCCGAACTGGAAATCTCCCGCTTCCCCGTCCTCGACGCCTACTCTCAACTCCTCGCCGAGGGCTTTTTTGAAAGTCGTGTCGGTGCCGGTACCTTCGTCTCGGCCTCGCTGCCCCGCGCCGCCGGCCATCCGAAGAAGAGCGTCGACGAGCCCCTCTCTTCCCGCCACACCTCGCATCGCTCCGCTCTCTTTCCGCCGTACGATCCCAATCCCTGGCGCTTTGGCTGGGGAGCCTTCGGCGTTCACCAGCCCGCTCTCGATCAGTTCCCCTTCGATCTGTGGTCGAAGCTGCTCTCGCGCCACAGCCGCGCTCTGCAAATTCCCTCGCCTAACATCCGCGGTCCGCTCGGACTCATGCCGTTTCGGGAGGCCGTCTGCTCTTACCTGCGCACCGCCCGCGCCGTTCGCTGCGACCCCGGCCAGGTCATGGTCGTTTCCGGTTCCCAGCAGGCCCTCGACATCACCACCCGCGTCCTGCTCGATCCCGGCGACGAGGCCTGGATCGAAGAGCCCGGCTACCCCCTGGTGCGTTCGCTCCTGCTCGGCTCCGGTTGCCGGCCCGTTGCCGTCCCCGTCGACGACGACGGCCTCAACGTCTCCGCAGGCACGCGCATGGCGCCCAACGCGCGCGTGGCCTTCGTCACCCCTTCGCACCACTACGCTCTCGGCGTCACCATGAGCGCCTCGCGCCGCTTTCAGCTGCTCGAGTGGTCCCGCCGCGCTTCCGCCTGGATTGTCGAAGACGACTACGACAGCGAATACCGCTACGACTCCATGCCCATCCCCTCCCTCCAGGGCCTGGACACCAGCGACCGCGTCATCTACATCGGGACTTTTAGTAAGGTTTTTCGACCCTCGCTCCGTCTCGGCTACATCGTCATCCCCGCCGATCTCGTCGATCGCTTCGCTAGTGTGCGCTTCTCCATGGATATCTTCCCGGCGTTCCTTTTTCAGGAAGCGCTCACCGACTTCATGCGCGATGGCCACTTCGCCCGCCACATCCGCCGCATGCGCTCCCTCTACAAAGGCCGCCGCACCGCCCTGGTCGAAAGCCTCCACGCCGAATTCGGCGACTTCCTCACCATCCACGGCTCTGAAGCCGGCATGCACCTCACCGTCACGGTCCCCGAGAGCTTCCGGAGCGATGTCGGCAATGGCGCCCGAGGCGGTGTTAGTGATAGCGCCCGCGGCGGTGTTAGCGATAGCGCCCGCGGTGGTGTTAATGATGGCGCCCGCGGCGGCTTCAACGATGTAGCCATCGCCACCCGAGCAGCCAAAGAAAAACTATGGCTCTGGCCGCTCTCCCAGTGCTACACCGGCAAGCCCCGCCAGGGATTCCTCCTCGGATTCAGCAACACCCCCGAAGACCAGATGCCCCAGGCAGTCCGCCGCCTCCGCCACGCCCTCCAGCTCTGACCCGCATTCCTCACACCACGCCCTGCCGATTGGAAATAAACCAGGCTGGCCCGGGTCTCGATTCTNNCCGCCTTTTCCAGTTCGATCGCCAGAACATCGCGAAGGCAGGCGTCTGCTAGACTGTTGAGAAATTTTGCCAGTGAGGTGATCGATGCGTCTCCGGTATGTTTGCACCGTTTTGATTCTGGGAGGCTGTGCCCTGGCGGGCTCTGCGCAAACGGGCTCAACCAGTGCGAAGGTAGCCGCTGGCAGCCAAATGTCACCGGTGCAGGCGCAGGAGGAGCTGCTCAACCTCTTTGAGCAGGAGTTTATGGGAGTCGCACAGGCAATGCCTGCGGACAAATACGGCTTTGCGCCCACTACGGCAATCTTCGCCCCCTCGCAGGGCGCGAAGTATGACGGGGTTCGCACCTTCGCGCAGGAAATATCGCATGTCACGACGGCGAACTACTACTTTGCTTCGAAGATTCTCGGGGAGAAGATGCCGGTTGACCCGAAAAGCATCCAGAGTCTGACGACGAAAGAGGAACTCCTGAAGGCCGCTGCGGATTCTTTCGCCTATGCCCACAAGGCGCTCGCGACGATTACAGCCGAGAATGCCTACACTACGATTGACGGTGTCGACGGTCTGCACACCCGGTCGGTCGTCGCATCGTTCATTTCTGCTCATGGATTCGACCACTATGGACAGATGGTCGAGTATCTGCGCATGAANNGCATGAACGGCATCGTGCCTCCGGGCTCGAAGTAAGCCCATCCCGGGTCTCTGCCGATGTGCCCGTAATCGCCAACTCGCGTTTCGAGCCACCGCAATTCTGGAAACGTGGTTTGGCCTGTTATCGTCATTCGACGGTTTCGATCGGGCACCCATCTGCAAACGCAAGCCGACTTGCCGATAGTAATCCAGAACTCCTCGGGCGGCGCACGCGCAGCGCGATTGTGTAGACCTTGCGCCCCGCGCCTGCCTACAGGCCTGGGGCCCGATGGGTTCGCACCCTGTGGTTACTGGGGTGACGGGCAAGCTATTGTCGTAAATCGGTCCACGGTGTTCAATTTGTGCACGATGTCCGTTCATCTGAAATTCATCGATAAAGCGACATTCCTGCGCTTGAAGGGCCACCTTTGGAAATTCATCAAGCGAGAATGGGTGGCGGCCCTCATCTGGGCCGCAATAGGAATGCTTTCCGCGGCAGTCGTTCGCCTTATTTGGTCTGACGTGCCGTTTGGAGCCTACTGTCTCGAGAAATACAAAGCTCTACGTACTCACTACAACGGATTCCATTCGTACTCCATATTCCTGATAGCTGCGGTAATCGCCATCGCATTGGCCGTGTCCGCGAAGGCCGTCATGGTGCTGTGGAAGGGCCTCAGGTCATGGGGACTGGGCGTTACCAGTGGGCTATCCCTGGTGTCGTTCCTCTCTTCGTTGTTCTGGTTTGTTCGCTTTTATTTGGATCTACGACGTGCGCTTATCTTCGACGGTTCTGTCATTGGATTCGCATGGTGCATCAGCTTTGGACTTTACTGGCGCTCCTTGGCTCGGAATCAGCGTCGACCGACAGAGGGTAGCACCCGGGTGAATGATCGGGACCGGCGCGCAAGAGACTCAAGCGCGGGCACCGATGATCCGATTGATTCTTGGGAGGACGATTTACTAGACCGAGCACCACTCATTGATTCTGCGGCGTTCAGCCTCTTGATTTCTCGAACGCCTACTTTGGCCCTTTACGGACCACTCGGCGCGGGCAAGACATCGATACTAAACTTATTGTCCCTGCATCTTAGGAAAAGGGCGATCGTTGTCTTCTTCAGTACCTGGCTGCCGGGTAGCGCAGACACGCTTTCTTCATATCTGCTCGAAGACATTTCGAGGCAATGCAGGAAGGAATACGTTATACCGGGCATGCAAAAGAGCGCTCGCCGGTTGGCCCTCGCCCTTGCCAAGCGCGTCCCTTTGCTAGATGCCATCTTTGATTTCCTCTCGGAGTCAACTCAACGGGAAGAAATTCAGAACCTCGCAAACGCCGTCGCCAGGCTTCCCAGGCGTGTCGTCGTGCTACTCGATGAAATTGATCGAATGGGAAAGCCGGAGCTGGAATCGCTGCTAAAGGTTCTCCGTGGACTCTGCCTCTCCTCCAATTTGAGTTTCGTTTGTGCTTTTGATCGCGGTGCAGTCGAAAAGACCGCTCGGGGCACCGTCGATTCATCGAGCGCCTTGTATTTCGAAAAATTCTTCCCCGTTTCAATTAGCGTTCCGGTCATCGATGAGGAGGCGCTCAAACGTATAGGGATCAACCAACTCGTTCGTGCCCTTGATCGGAGAGGCTGGTTTGAATTCGGGACCGACCGCGAGAAATATAAAAAGGAGATTGGAGAGCTTTGGCCCAGGCTCCTGGCGCCATTCTGCACAACGATCAGAAAGATCCGATTGTTGGCGAATAACGTAGAAGCGACGTCGTATATCAGAGGCGAGATCGACATGAGAGATTTAACTCTCATGGAACTGTTGCGGAGCTTTGAGCCATCGGTACACGAGATCGTTTGGCGTTTCAGAGAGGCGCTCACCGAGGGTGAGCAATCCTGGGCGCGACATCGATACCTGTCAGATGAAAACAAGACGAGAGTGGAAAAGGACCTCTCGGACGAGATCAACAAGGCTCTCGAAGCCGATCCGAGAGCTCAGACCGTCAAAGAGATACTCGATCGGCTATTCGCCTATTTTCAAAAAATCGCGGAGCCAAAGCGTGGCCCACTGCCCCGGCGCCAAGGTTCAGATGAGGACGCCGACCGGATTTCCGATCCGGGCGTCATGCGGACATATTTTCATCAGAAGGTTGGCGAGGATCGGTTTAGCTCGAATGAGATGCGCCGATTCATGCGCGAACTAGAGGTTGCCGAAAACTCGGAGACCATAAATCGATTGCTGATCCAAAAGATTGCGTCCATGGAAAAGGGTGATCCCAGGAGAGGGGATTTTCTCGACAAGCTCAGCGATGAAGTCAGGAGAGCGAGAGTGAAACTGAGCTTAGCGGCCGAGATTGTGCACGCCTCTATGCGCGGGGCGGGGCATCTCGCGTACGATTTCTTCTTCGGGGCAGGCGAGGCCGGCGACGCCTTGAGGATGGTAATCAGGGTGACGGGGCGAATTACTGAACACCGCGACCGCGTTATGTTTCTCGGAAAATGTATCCGGGAAGCTGGGGACGACACGATGGCGCTGCGAATACTAACCGCTCTGTCAAATCCTGGCCAGGATTTCTACCTTCAGGTCTCATTCGCCGAGCTCTACCCCCATTTTATTGCTCGAATGACGAACAAATATGGGCCGGACGTGGATGCCGAAAACATGGACTTGTCATTCTCCGACAACGAGGCTATGAGGCTTTGGGGATTTGCGGATCTGAGTAAAGAGGGAATGGCACTTGATCCGCAGGATGTTGCCCAGAACAGGGCCACCCAACAGAACTTTTGGCTGAGATACATCGGTGTCAGCCGCAAGCGATTGGCTCAGGCCGTAAACCGGTTCTTTTTCGTCATTAGTCAGTATGAGATCGATCCACGACGAGTTATCGAAGATAAGATTTCTATGCCCGCCCTTAAGCAGTTGTATGAGTCGGTCGAAGACGACGGTTCCTTGACGATCGATGAGCGAGTATCGCTGCGGATGCTGGAGAGACTTTTGAACGGGGAGTTCGCGCAGGGCGTCGGAGCATCTGAGTGGGAAAATGAGCGCCGGCGGTTGAGCGCTTCTGAGCAGGACGGGGAGCGCGGAGATGAGACGTAAATTATCAAGAGCGGTTTGAGTGAGGCGTTCAGATCGGTACCGATAAACGGGCTTCTCTTGAGCAATCCGTCCAGTCGGCATGGATGAGCGCAAAATAAATCGCCAATGAGACCAGATTTGGATCGCGGGCTGGCCCGGCCTCGATCCTGAGGCTCGGATCGCCCGAAGCGACCGCCTGTTGCTTTGTATCAGGACACGGCTTCAGCCGTGCCGCAAATAGTCGGCGCGAAGCGCCTTCCTTGCTGCCGCAGGCCGTGGGTGGAAGCGCGCAGCGACCGGAGCCCACTCGCCCTCTCCCATTACTTTAGTTTCCTTCATAAGCCGGCCAGCTATCAGCGAGGACACCGCTCAGTAGCCAGACGGCTCCGGCCACGCTGTTTCACCTCATCAGCCAACTGCCGCATGGATTCCTGAGTGACAACGCGCCCCTCGCCCCGCGCGACAGAAGCCTCCGCAGAATCGACGGCCGTCAGGATTTCCGTGCGCACGCGCTCGCGCTCTTCCCACAGGGAGAGCGCTTCCCGCACCGCGTCTTCTTCACGGTGGATGCGGCCGCTTTCGATAGCTTGGCGGACGAATGCCTTCTGGTCTGGCGTTAGCTGGACTTCCATACACTTTTTAACGTATGGCGGACGCAAGCCGCGTGTCAATAAAAGGGAATCCGCCCGCAGACAGGGGTCCCTGCCGCACCCGTTGTTGGCGTAATGGGGCCGAGCGCCGCCTTCTCCAAACCGGCCCCGACCCGTGAAGGGGCACGGCTTCAGNNTCGCTGGAGCGTGCCAGTCCGGCACGCTGCCGCGACCGAACACCCCCGCCTTTTCCGGTTCGATTCGCCAGCTCTCCAGCAACCAAACCCGCCCTCCATCCCAAAAACCGAACCCTGTGCCATATTTGTCAAGTTTCCACCACTTANNTGATATTCTGAACTTATAGAGTAGAAAAAGAAAAAGCCTGCCCGCCCCGGCAGGCTTTTCTGTTTTGGAGAGGAGACCCGCCATGCAGGAATCGATGCCCAATCCCGCGCAACCAACAGCCCGTCTCTTCGCCAACGGCTCTTCCCCTGGCCGCCCGATCGCTCGCCGGGTGCCCCATATCTGCCCGAATTTGGCAGATGTGGGAAGGGCCGAAGGCCCGTCTCGTTTTTCACGAACAGCCTTTCCCCCGGCCGTAGCCCATCGCTCGCGCAAGTATTTTCGAATCAAATGCGTTGACGACTTCCACTTTCGATCCAAATACATACCCGCCGCCCGTTCCCGAGGCACACCGTACGCATTTGAAAACACAATAGAAGGCCGCAAGCTATTGCAGAATCAAATGCATGGCCCGCGCTCGAAAAAACGCGGCCCCATGGAATCAAATACCTGCACACCGTCAGGGGTGGGAGGGGGGAGGGGGGTGGGGGGTCCCCCTAACAGTACTTTTGTACGAGTCGCCCGCCGTTCCGGCAAAGTGCCACCAAACTATCTCGCACCATCCACAAGCTACCTCGTACCATCCATCTGGTGGATCCGTACCTTGTCTTGCCACTGGCTATGCCGTCTTGCAACTGGCTATGCCCAATCCTCCACAATTGGCTATGGCCAATTGCCGCCCGATCGCATCACACTCCTAACCAGTTGTTCGAGGAGTGTGAAACCGTGAGAATCCCCAGTCTCTTCCCCAGGCCCGCTCTCGCCGCCGCCGCCCTGCTTCTCCTTCAGGCCCCGTTCGCCCGCGCCGCATCGGTGGCCCAAAATACCTCCACCACCACCGTTGCGCTCTCGTCCCTGCCGCCCGAGGAACGCGGCGACTTGCTCATGGTGCGCCAGCAGTATCTCGCCGCCATCGATGCCTATCGCCAGGCCCCCACCGACGCACAAACCCTCAACAAGATGGGCATCGCCTGGCATCACCTGTTCGCCATCGACGAGGCTCGCAAAAGCTACGAGAAAGCCCTCCTCATTCGCCCCAATTACCCCGAGGCCATCAACAATCTCGGCGCGGCGGACTTCACCCAGGGCGACTACAAGAAGGCCATTCGCCTCTACCGCAAAGCCCTCAAGCTGATGCCCCACTCCGCCGTCATCGCCGCCAATCTCGGCACCGCGTATTTCGCTCGCGGCAAATATGACTTCGGCCTCGAGGCCTATCAGACCGCCTTCCGCCTCGATCCCACCGTCTTTGACGCCGATTCGCCCGGGATTATCCAGGGGCCCGCCAATCCCGGCGAACGCGCCCATCAGGACTACTGCATCGCCGAGCTCTTTGCCGAAGCCGGCAAACAGGACCTCGCTCTCGACTATCTGCGCCGCGCCCTCAACGCCGGCTTCAAAGATCGCAACCGCCTCCTCCAGGACACCGACTTCGCCCAGCTCCGCAAAACACCGGAGTTCGCCCAGCTCATGGCCGAAGAGAAGATCCGCTAAGCGGCCCATGCCACTCGGTCCGCCAACCATCCGCCGCTGCTATAGGACTCAGTGCTGTTTTTCGCACAACGAGTCCGAAGACTGTCGCAAAAGTACCGCAGCGCGGCGATGGCCGCAATCCACGAAACCGCAACCGGCCTTCATCGCGCCGGCGGAATCGACAGGAAGACCATGCGCACCTTCGACGCTCTTTGCCTCACGCCGATCGGCCAAATGACGCCCAGGAAAATTCGTGCCCTGCGTGCTCGTGAAAAGGCGAGCCAGGCCGTCTTTGCAGCCTACCTGAACGTGACCCCCAGCCCTGGTGAGCAAATGGGAACGCGGAGAGAAGCGCCCGCAGAGCGCCTCTCTCAAACTGCTTTCCCTTGTCGAGAGAAAAGGCCTCGAAATCGTCGCCTGACTCACTCCCAATCACCCCGCATCCCACCCCGGTAATTGCAACTTCGGTACTCCTGTACCGCTTTCGTTCTCCGTTGCGTCCAAAGGAGTAACCCCCATCTTCCTTTTTGGGCGCTACAGTGGTACAGGTAGGTATGGATACCGTTCCCGCCTTCACAATACGCGCAGCCCATCCCGATCCCGCCGGGTTGCGTCCTTCTGCGGGCTTCGATCATCCAATCCTTATCAGCGTCAAAGATCTGCGCAAGGAATACTCCACCGGCCACGGCCGTCTGATACTTTTCGACGGACTCAGCTTCGACGTCGCGCAGGGCGACATGCTCGCCATCGTCGGCCAGTCCGGTGCCGGAAAAAGCACCCTTTTGCACATGCTCGGCGCTCTTGATACCCCTTCCGCCGGAGACGTATACTGCGCCTCAACTCTGTTGCGGACTCTCACTCCTGGACAGGCCGCCACCTTCCGCAACCGCGAGGTCGGCTACGTCTGGCAGTTTCATTACCTCCTGCCGGAATTCACCGCGCTGGAGAACGTCGCGATGCCCCTGCTCGCCAGGGGTGAATCGAAGGCTGAGGCCTTCAGAAGTGCGGAGCACTGGTTGAACGAGGTTGAACTTGGGCGCAGGACCACGCATCGCGCCGGCGAACTCTCCGGCGGCGAGCAACAGCGTGTCTCCATCGCCCGTGCTTTGGTCACGCAACCCAAACTCCTTCTCGCCGACGAACCCACCGGCGACCTCGACAGCCTCACCGCCGACATGGTCTTCAGCCTCATCGAACGCCTTCATCGGCAGCACAACCTCACCTCGGTCATCGTGACCCACAATATGGCCCTGGCGCGCCGCTGTACCAGGATTCTGCGGCTCGATAAAGGCCGCCTCGACGAAGTCTCTCCGCTCGCCGTCTAAGACAACGGAGAGCTGCAAGCTGGGTTTGTAGTAGAAGCATCGGGATCCGCGTCGACTGCTGGAAACGGATGGATCGGCGTTGGACTCGCAAAGTGGGATGGATGCGGACGAACGCACCAGCCTCAGGGCCGCCCGAATATTGGCCCCTCGCTTCCTGGCATGGGCGGCGGTTCGAGCTTCAGCTGTTTTGAGGCTCTCATGAACGAAGAGTCCCGAGTGCCTCCGGGCTTGCCGGCGCATACGACTGGCATCCTGGACGGCCATCGGAGCCTCTCAGAGGAATCATGTTCGAACGCTATACAGAAAAAGCGCGGCGCGTCATCTTCTTCGCCCGGTATGAGGCCAGCCAGTTCGGCTCCCCCTATATCGAGACCGAGCATCTCCTGCTCGGGCTCCTGCGCGAAGACAAGGCACTCACCAACCGCTTTCTTCGCTCGCACGCCTCGGTCGAATCCATCCGTAAACAAATTGAAGGCCACACCACCATCCGCGAGAAAGTCTCGACCTCCGTCGACCTCCCTCTCTCCAATGAATGCAAGCGCGTGCTCGCCTACGCCGCTGAAGAGGCCGAGCGCCTCTCCCACAAGCACATTGGCACCGAGCATCTGCTCCTCGGCCTCCTGCGCGAAGAAAAATGCTTCGCCTCCGAAATCCTCCACGAGCGCGGCCTCAAGCTCCTTGCTGTCCGCGAAGAGCTAGCCCGCGCCACTCAGGAAAAAGCTCCACAGCAGCAGCGCAACCGCGAATCCTCGCTCCTCGCCGAATTCTCCCGCGACCTCACTCAGGCCGCCATGGATTCCCAGCTCGATCCCCTCGTCGGCCGCGATCAGGAACTGGAGCGCGTTGTCCAGATCCTCTGCCGCCGCACCAAGAACAATCCCGTGCTNNGCCATCGTCGAAGGCCTCGCCCAGCGCATCTCCGACGGCGACGTTCCCAGCTTCCTCGCCGACAAGCGCGTCCTCGCCCTCGACCTCTCCCTCATCGTCGCCGGCACCAAGTACCGCGGCCAGTTTGAAGAGCG
>PKVY01000041.1:37529-37690 GCA_003131625.1 Acidobacterium sp.
CAGTGCATCGGCGCGACCACGCCCGCTGAATACCGCAAGTCCATCGAGAAAGATCGCTCCCTTGAACGCCGCTTCCAGGCCGTCAAGGTCCCGCCGCCCAACGAAGAAGACGCCATCAGGATCATCAACGGCATCAAGGACCGCTACGAAAAATTCCACGC
>PKVY01000140.1 GCA_003131625.1 Acidobacterium sp.
TTCAGAATCGCAAAGGTCTTTGCGTCGAACATCGTGACCGGCTTCGAGGTTGCGAATCCGTGGCCGGTTGCGGTGTCGACCGCCCCGCCGTGTGCGCTGACGTCGGGAATGTCTCCCACTTGCGCCAGGGTGTCGAGGTTAAACACACCAATGTGACCGGCGGGGCCGGACCGCGCAACATAAAGGTTGCGGCCGTCGGGGTCGGCGGTGACGTAATCGAATCCGCCATCGCCTCCGACGAGTTGGATTCTGAGCACCTTGTACGGTCCACTGTCCTGAGCGCGGGCGAGGGTGGAGAAGGGAAGCAGAACGGCGAGGGCTGCGAGGACGAGCGGCTTCGATGACATAGTGTTATCTCCCGTGGACGACTTTCCCAGGCCCGGATGGTTCGAATCGATGTTTGCAAATCGAGGATACACGCACGCCTGGAATTGTTGAATGTGCGGAGAGCTTTAAGAAATGACTTCGGGGCGGTTCCGGACGGAAACTTCGCCGTCGCGGCGTGAAAGGTGAATCTCGAACGTGATCTCCCCGCCGGGACTTCCTACCGTACAGCTGTCGTAATTGTTCTCTGCGACCGCAAAGTATCTCGCTATCGGGCACCGGAAACCAAGACAGGTGGTCGTGGTGCGTACATCCAGCGAAGCACCTGCGACAGCTTGAATCCACCCGTCGCTATCACGTGATGGTGCGGCGAGCGAGCGGCGTTCGAATTCTACCTCACGAACCGACTCGACCATCTGCCCGGGCAATGGAATCACACAGGATCCCTCGGGGAGGAAGCGCCGTTGCGCGTGAGCGATGGTGTTCGCGATGGATTGTCTACGCCGTCATCCTTTTTGCCCTCAGCACCCGGACAGGAATCGACGGAGTGATTCCAGGCGGCATTGGAAACCGGCCTGAGAATTCATTAGCGGAGGATGAGGTTTTATGGCGCATCTGTGGATCCAGGGCGACGCCGGGTGGGATGCGAGGAAGCTGACCGGGCGACAATTTGCCCTCGCGGCTTCGGAAATTCCTCGTGTCGCTGTGGGCGAGACTCTCGTCGGCCGGTCCGGTGACGAGGCAGCGTGGCTCATCAGCGCGGATGCGGGCGGGTCTCCAGTTTGGGCGCTGGTCGCCTCACAGAAGTCGGGGGTCCGCATCAACGGCCGCGTTCCTCCCGCGGGCTTGTGCGTCCTTGGGGAGCGCGACGAGATCCGCATTGAGGGCGGGCCCCGATACTTTTTCTCGCGTGAATTGCTGGCGACGGTCGAAGAGTTTCCTGGGGCGGAGCGGACGGTGTTCTGCGGCCGATGCCGCCAGCCGATCGAGCCGGGCGCGCCGGGTGTTTACTGCCCGAACTGCGGAATCTGGTACCACCAAACCGCCGAGCTTCCCTGCTGGACCTATGCCGAAACCTGCAGCTGCGGGAAACCGACGGACCTCGACGCCGGATTCTCGTGGGTTCCGGAGGAGGACTGATGGCGAGGGGGCATATCGTCGTCGCGGGCGCGGGCGGAAACACGGGCTCGCATCTGCTGCCTCATCTGGCGCGCATGCCGGGCGTTGCGCGGATCACGCTGGTGGATCCGGATATTTACGAGCGCGCGAATCTGGCGGTGCAGAACATCGAGAGTGGCGACGTCGGGGAGCCCAAGGTTGTGGCGCAGGCTGCGAGGTTGCGGCGCATTCGTCCAGATCTCGATGTAGCGGCGATTCAGGAGCGGATTGAGAACGCGCCTCGCGGCCTGCTGCGGTGCGACCTTTTTGTGAGTTGTTTGGACAGCAAGGCCGCACGACAACACCTGAACGAAATTGCCTGGAGGATGGGCGGCACACCCTGGGTCGATTGCGGAGTGCTGGGCAGCCAGAATCTGGTGCGCGTGAATGCCTATGCTCCTTCGCAGGAGTCGCCTTGCCTGGAGTGCTCGTGGGATGACGGTGAGTACGCGATTCTGGAGCAGGAGTACCTTTGCGGCGCCGATAGCGGCGCATTTCCCAGTATGGCGTCTTCCGCGCTGGGCGCATTGGCGGCGTCCCTGACAGCGATCCAGGTCGCGAAGATTCTGAGCGGCGATGCGGATGCTTCGGTCCTCTCGCGGCAGGTGGTTCTGGATGCGGAGCATCATGTCGTCCAGGTGACGGCGGAGCGGAGAAATCCCAACTGCCGATTCGATCACGGAATCTGGGCCGTCGAGCCGTGGATCAGCCCGCCGGAAGCTACGACCCTCGCACAGGCTGTGGGCGCGCTCGGCAGCGTGCGGGTGGAGGGACATCGGTTTGTCTCGGGGCTGGTGTGCCCGGGGTGCGGCCGCAGGGAGAACGGGCTGCGGCTCAATCGGCCGCTGGCGCGCTGCGCGGCGTGCAATCGGCGCATGGCGTCGGACGGGTTCGGCGCGCGGGAGTGCCTCGACTCCACACTGGCCAGCGAGTACAGGGGGCTCACGCTGGCACAGGTGGGATTGCGCGCCGGAGACATTGTGAGCAGCGGGGAGCGGCATCGCCTGCTTGTGGAGGCAGCATGAGCGCGGACGGACGGATCGGCCATGGCGATCAAATTTATGCAAGCTTCCTGGCGCGCCAGATGGAGGAGGGAATGGCGCTGGCGGAGGCGAGCGATTTGCTGCGGCTGCATGTTCCACCGATGGCGCCGCCACATTTCATCGCGGAATTTCGCTGCAATGGGCTGGTGCGTGGCGAGGACGGTGAGATCAGGGAGGCGAGCGAGTTTGCGGTGGGCATATTTTTCCCGCCCGACTATCTTCGCCGTGCCGACCCGTTTGAGATGCTGCGTCTTTTCACGCCGGGGGTGTGGCACCCCAACGTGAGCATGGAGCTTCCGCTGATCTGTATCGGGCGGCTCACGCCCGGAACGGCGCTGGTCGACATTTTGTATCAGGTGTACGAAATTCTCACCTGGCACAAGTTCAATCCGCGGGAGAACGACAGCCTGAACAAAACCGCATGCGCGTGGGCGCGACAGAACCAGCACCGCTTTCCTGTTGACCGTCGCCCGTTGAAACGGAGATCGCTCAACCTGGAGATGAAGCCGCTATGACTTTTGCCAGCGAAACTGCCGCCGCGACATTACGCGTTCTCGACCGATGCTTTGAGCAGGTGAAGCAGGACGGGCCGTGGCGCTGGCACTGCGTGGCGCAGAACGGCGCGCGGCTTCCGATGGAAGCATCGCTGGGGGAAGGCTTCCTTCACCTCGCATGCTCCGCCGGGGCGACTCAGGCGTGCACGAGTTCTCTGGAGCGGGCTCTGTTCGGCAATGACTCGCTGGCCGGCGGCGTCAAGTTCGCGCTTGACGCGAAGAGCCACGGTCTCGATATGCGAGCCGATATTGCGGTTGTGGATGAGGCGCAGCTCTACCGCAGAATTCGGAGTGCGCTGGACGGATTCCACCACGGTGTTCGGATTCTGAAGCCGGTGGAGTCGGATGGGGTTCCGGTTGCGGAGCGCGGCGGGGAGGCCTCGGTTGCGGGAGTGGCTGAATTACTGCGGGAGAGCGCGTGGACCTGCACGGAGCGCGGGCCGGGCGATCTTTCCGTGGAGCTCGATGCGGAGTCTTTGCCTCCCGCACGGATCCACGCGGCGGGAGCCGGTCTTGCTGTGAATGTGGAGCTGGCTCGGCTAAATGCAACGACGGGGGCTGCTCGTCAGTCACTCGCTGTCTTCCTGCTAACGGCCACCGGCGCGCTGCGTCTGGTTCGCGCCTATGGCGTGCAACGGGGAGAGCAGGAAATCTTCGGGCTCCAGGTCGGCGTTCCATCCGCGCCGGTGATGGAGGAGATTGATCACAGCCTGGCGGCACTTTCTTTGGCATACCGCGTGTGCGCGCGGGAAGCCAACCTATTGCTGAACGAAGCGGCGGCTCGTTGTTACCTGGCGGCCAGAGATTTCTCAAACAACTACCAAACAATCGACGAAAAGGAGAACTAACTCTATGGGTAAAGCCGAACTTACTGAAGAAATCGAGCTGGAGATCAGCGACGTATCGGGACAGAAAGTTTTTTCTGTTGCGAACGCGCCCGCCGCTAACACCGTGGGTGAGTTGATCAACGAGGTGCTTCCACGCATGAATCTCCCCCGCCAGAACACCAGCGGGGCTCCACTGACTTATCACGCACGGCTGGAGCGCGAGGGGAGGCATTTGCATGCTTCCGAACGCATCGGGGATGCACTGGAGCGGCGGGACAAGTTGACTTTGCAGCCAAACATCGACGCTGGGCTGTGCTAACCGCGGGAATGCCGACAAGGACACCGAAACAATGTTGACCTTTCCCTATCGCTTTGCGCTGACCCTCTTCGCAGAGGACGGGACCAATGCTGGAACCGCATTGGCCCAGTGCGATTGGGAGCCGGTGCACGAATGGACGCGCCTAAATTTCCAGCGAACGGGAGAACTGGCCCCCGAACTGGAAGATGAGAGCGCGTCCATACTTCCTATCTGGGAAACGAAGTATGGGGAGCCGTATTGCCGCGGATTTCGCGTGGAGATTGCACGGCCGGGGCGCGAGCCGGTCGGGTGGGATTTCCCGAATACCTATTTCAAAGAGTTTGCGGGAACCGTCGCATCCGTTTTTGTCGAACAGAAGAAGCTCCGCGAGGGCGAGGTATTTACGTACATCGTGGTTGCACATCCTGGCGCGACGGAACCGCCGGCCGCCGCCGGACTGCGAGTGACCAATGCATCGCCGGGATTGCCGATGCAGGAGGGCTCGATCGAGACTTTTCTGGCGCGGGCCAGGCCGGAGGGGGTGATCGATGCCGACGATCTGCCGGTATTTGTCTCCGCGCAGGTGCTGGAACAGGCGGCAGCGCAGACGCGCGCGCATAAGGGGACAGAAACGGGCAGCATTCTGATCGGCAAGCTGTGGCGGGATTTGAGTGCGGCGGAGATTTTCATCGAAGTGACGGCGCAGATTCCGGCCGAACACACCAGCGGCAGCAACGTGAAGCTGACATTCACACCGGAGACATGGACGGCGGTGGACGCAGCGCTGCGGCTGCGCCGGCGCGGCGAGGTCTACCTGGGATATTTCCACAGTCATCCGGTTTTCGAATGGTGCCGCAGCAAAGCCTGCACGCCGGAGGCGCAAAGGAAGTGCAGTCTTGCCAGAGATTTCTTTTCCGCCGATGACAAGGCGGTGATGCGGGCGGCATTTCCGCGGGCCTACAGCATCGCGATGGTGGCGAACGATACGGCCTTCGACCTGAGTTTCAGTATGTTCGGCAACCGAAGGGGTATTACACAGCCGAGGGGATTCTACATTTTGGAGGACAGCTCGCATGGCGCGTAAGACGGAAGAAGAAGCCACGAACGGCAGCATGGATATGCTGCAGGAGTTCATCGAGCGCGGCGAGAGCACGATGTCTCTCGACGAGCGTCTGGCGGTGCTCGCCCACCTGCGCAAACACGGAACAGACAATGCCGCAGAGATCGATCGCATTCTGCTTGGCCGGATCGAGGGGCTGCATCGGACGATCTCTTCGGTTCAGGAAGAACACGGTGAGCTGCGGCAACTGATCGAGAACCTGACCGAGCCGCCGTATTTCCCGGCGGTGTTCGTGGGTCATGCCAGCACGCCCGAGGTGGAGGGGGCGATCGTGCAAACGGGCAGCGATCACCGCGTGGTTCGAGTCGGAGAGGGCGTTCCAGCGGAGCAACTGAGGCCGGGGGACGAGGTGTTCCTGAGTCACGAGCGCAACTGCCTGGTTTCGAGATCGAATACTCCTGTCTTCCTTACCGGGGAAGTGGCGACTTACAGCCGCAGTCTCGCGGATGGCCGGCTGGTGCTTCGATCCCGCGACCAGGAGATAGTGGTTGTGCCCAAACCGGCGCTTTGCGACGAGGGTCTGAAGGCAGGGGACGGCGTACGGTTCAACCCCACCGCCGGCCTTGCTCTGGAGAAAGTCGAAGCTTCGAAGGGCGACGAATACTTCCTTGAAGAAACTCCAGCCGACTCGTTTGAGGAGATTGGCGGACTCGAAATGGAGATCGACCAGTTAAAGCGGCTGATGGCTCTTCATATCTTCCAGCCGGGAATGACCACGAAGTACAAGCTGCCGCGGAAGCGGTCAGTCCTGATGGCAGGACCGCCGGGCACCGGCAAGACCAAAGTAGCTCGATCCACGTGTAACTGGCTTGCCGGGCTATCGCAAAGTGGGCGCTCGCGCTTCATCAATGTAAAGCCAGGCGCAATGAACTCCATGTGGTACGGCGCGACGGAACAAAATTATCGCGAGATCTTTCGGATTGCCCGCGAAGCTGCGACAGCGGAGCCGGAGGTCCCCGTCGTTATGTTCTGGGATGAAATCGACGCGATCGGGGCCAGCCGCGGGGAATCTCATCGCATCGACGACCGCATGCTGAATGCTTTTATGGCCGAGGTCGATGGCCTCGAGAATCTGGGAAACAACATTGTCATCCTGGCGGCTACCAATAGGCTGGATTCGCTCGATCCGGCCCTCCTGCGGCCGGGAAGGCTCGGCGATCTCGTTCTGCACTTCCCCCGGCCGAAGCGGAAGGCAGCCCGCGCGATTCTGGGACGTCATATGCCAGCGGACATTCCGTACGCGGCTAATGGCGAGGGGCCGGCCGCAGCGCGCGAAGCGCTGCTCGACATGGCAGTGGCGCAGCTCTTCGCGCAGAGCGCCGAAACGGAGCTGGCCAACCTGACGCTGCGCGACGGCAAGCGGCGCATGGTGCGGGCCGCCGATCTGGTGAGCGGGGCGCATCTTGAATCCATCGCCCAGGCGGCTCTGGAGCGGGCCTGCATCCGGGAGGCCGAAGGAGGCTCAGCGGGAGTGTGTTCCGCGGACGTGAACGCCGCGGTATGCGAGTTTTTCCTCGCCGCGCCGGGATCGCTGAAGCCGCACAACGCCCGCAACTACCTGCCGGATCTGCCGCAGGATATCGATGTCGTTCGCGTCGACCTGATCGAGCGAAAGATCAACCATCCACACCGTTATCAGATCGAGGCGGCCTGACATGACCGGAAAGTCGACTAAATGGAATGCTCCCGCTCTGCCTAAGTTATGCGGTGCGGATATCGAGCTGGGTAACTTTATCGTGGATGTCGACCATCCTGCCGGCTCCGGGTACGAGGCTTCGCAGGCATTGCTGGCGGAAATCGATGGCTTTCCGCGGCGGCGGGATTCTTATTCGTATAGCGGATGGTCGGGATCAACCTATACGGCTCCCGCGGCGCGCAATGTTCACAGCGAGAGTCCCACGGCCGTGGGCTGGGGCTACAACCCGCAGGATGTGTCTCGGCGCTACCTTGCGAGTACAGGAGGCTGCGGGTACATCGACCTGGATCATTGCGAGGCGTGTTTGCCCGAGATCCTGAGCGCTTACGACCAGGTTGCGGCATGGCACGGAATGCTCAGAATCGTGAGATCGGCTCTCGAGCGGGCGAATGAGGACAGGCCGCACCATCAGCGGATTCAGGTTCTGGTGAATAACAGCGATGGGCTGGGTCACTCTTACGGGAGCCACCTGAATTTCCTGATTAGCCGGCGGACTTTCGATGACATTTTCCGGCGGAGACCGCACTATCTTCAGTATCTGGCGTCGCTGCAAATTTCCAGCATCCTTGTAACTGGGCAGGGGAAAGTGGGTTCCGAAAACCACCGGCCGCCGACGCCGTACCAGATCAGCCAGCGCGCGGACTTTTTTGAAATCCTGCAGGGTCCGCAGACGACCTTCGAGCGCCCCATTGTAAATTCCAGGGACGAGTCTCTTTGCGGCTTTCCCAGAGCAGGAGAACCATGGGCCGCAGCAGCGCGACTGCACGTGATCTTCTTTGACAGCGCGCTGGCGCACGGTTCCGCGCTGCTTCGCACAGGAATTATGCAGCTGATCCTCACGCTGCTTGAGCTGGGTCTTGTGAATGCGCGACTCATTCTCGACGATCCGCTGGTGGCGCTTCAGGATTACAGCGATCCGACTTTGAAGGCGAGCGCGCGGCTGATCGGAGGTGAGCGCTTTACAGCCCTCGAGCTGCAGCGGGCGTTCCTGGAGGACGTGAAGCGGCACGCTGCCCAGGGAGTTTTTGAGGACGTGGTGCCGCGCGCCGACGACATCATCGCGCTGTGGGAAGACACGCTTGTCAAGTTTGAAAAGGGCGATCTGATGGCTCTGGCGCCTCGCCTGGACTGGGTGATGAAGCTGATGGCGATCGAGCGGGCGATGGAGCAGAGTCCCGAGCTGGAATGGGACTCGCCGGAAGTTAAGGTCATCGACATGCTTTATAGCAGCCTGGACAACGATGGTTTGTACAGGGCCTACGAAGAAAGCGGCTTTGCGGAGCAGTTGGTGACGCCGGAGCGCATCGAGCACTTCGCGACGAATCCACCCGAGGACACACGGGCGTGGACGAGGGCTATGCTGCTGCGGCGCGCAGCCAGCGAAGGCGTCGAGGTCGACAGTGTGGACTGGGACAGGATGACGTTCAGAATCCGTGGCCGGTATGCCTGGCCGTCGTACCGCACGATCGATCTGGAAGACCCTCTCGCTTTCACAAAAGCCGAGGCTCAGCCGGTCTTCGATGCCTGCACCGACTTCTCTGACCTGATTGACGGGCTGAGAGAGCTATCGAGCGGCCAGGCGGCATCCCCGCAGGTTTTGACAGCAAACTAATCGACAGGAGAGGACACCATGCGTTTTCTTGAACGGACCAACGATGAACCCCGCCGCCAGGCAGATGGCGACAACGATTCCGGTGACAATGGCCGGCTGCAGCAATTTCGCTCGCAAGGCAATCAACTTCTCGCCGCCGGCGACGCAGCGATCCGAAGCGCCCTGTCCAGGGGCAACTCGGAGGCTTTTGTGCGAGCCGGCCGGCAGCAGAGCGGCGAGTAGGCAGAACATTTCAGTTGCTGAGGGCCGTGCGCGTGGCCGTTGATCGGTCTCGCGTGCGGCTGTTTTTGGTCAGAAGAAATATTGCGCGGGGAGCTAGAAGGGAATATCGCCGTCGAGGTCGTTCCGATCGGAATCATCCCAGGTTTGGAATGGGCCATCCGGGTCGTCCGAAGGACGGAGCGCGTCCGCTCCGGTGACTGCGGGCGCGTCAACCCACTGGGGAAAGTCGTTGAGGCGAGGCGCCGCGCTCGGGTTGGAGAGCGCATCGGCGAGCGCCCGGAGAAAACTGTAATTGGGTTCGCCCAGGCGTGCCTGCAAGTGATCGAGCATGGGACGAACGGTCCATTCCGACTGAGCTGCCGATCGACGGAGAACGGATTTAATCTGACCCACCACGGCGGAGAACTCGGCTCCGTCCAGTATCGCGAACAGGCACTGAAGGAACAAGGTGCGGGCCACGACATAGGGAGGCGCATGCTCGCGATGCTCCCAGGCATGGTTGGTCTCTTCGCGCGCTTCTCCGTCCCGATTCATCATGAGCAGAACACGGGTGAGGTGGCAGAAGGTGCTGGGCAGCTCAAACTCCTCGGCCACGCAGCCGCGCAGCAGCTCCTCGGCGCCGGTGAAGTCTCTCTGCAGATAGCGGCTCAAGGCGGCCTCTCTGCGCGCATGCGGGTTTGGTTCTGTGACATCGTCGCTGTCGATTTCCGCCAGCGGCCGCCACGACTCCTCCTGCGCAAAGGGATCGGATAAGTCGAGAACCCGTCTTTCCCGGTAATCGACGATTTCCTCCCAGGTGCACTGCAAATGGGACACGCTGGCCAGACGCCGGATCACCTGGCCGCGAATCGAGGCCCTGCTTCCCGCGGGAGGGTTAGTAACAGCGTGATCGATATTGTCCACTCCGGGAATGCGGTGGCTGAGAACCGCGGCAGCATCGAGAGTATGAAATATGCCTCTGGGGCCGAGCTGGCCGAAGCGGGTTTCGAGCGCGAAAAATTCCTGGCGCCGTGCCAGGAGATTGTCGAGGTCGCTCCGCTCGAGGCCGTGGGAATGCAGGAGCGGTTCCGCCCCGGAGGACTCATCCGGGGATCGAGCTGACCGTCTGGCCGACCTGACAATCGGCAAGCTCTCGGAAGCGTCAGGGGTATCGGGGAGCACCTGCGTCGCCAGCAGGGCGGCCGCCTGGTTCAAAATCGGAAGGACATCCCAGCGAATCCCGAGGTTGCGGGCATGATTCTTGTACAGAGCCCATTTGATTCCCCAGTCCAGGGTCTGACTGACGGAGTCTGGAGCGCCCTCGAGAAGGTCAAGGACGGAGCGCCAACGGCGGCAGACATCGGAGGTCCACGCGGGCATGCAGGCGTGACCGGCGTGAGCTTCCGCCATTTCGAGGTAATGGCGCTGTATACCGATGGCGGTTCGCTCCTCTCCGCCGGTCATGCGGAGCTTTTTCCTGCAGGTCGGATCTCCGGTGACAATTCTCAGAGCTTCGAGCGGGTCGGCCAGCTGAACGGCGCTTCCCGGTTTCAGCCCAGCATCGGACATGGCGGTGACGAGCGCCGTGGCTCCGATCTTGAGGAAGGTCGCGGTTTCAGAACACTGGCTTTCCCCGCACAGCACATGGAGACGCTTGTAGCCGTCGCAAAGCGGTTCGGACTTCGTGTGCCATAGTCCGCGATCGCGCGTTGAGTTTTCGGTGACCACGCATTCGAAGTGAGCCATGCGGGGAGAGAGCGTGAATTCCAGTCCCTGAGAGAAGGGATGGAAGCCACCGGCCCCGGTGTAAATCACGCGCGTGACCAGGTGGGGGATCATCTGGGACTGGAGCTGGCTCTGAGGCCGGCTGTGGAGGTAATTCTCGTGACATGCCCAGGTGGCGCGTGTGCCACTGAGATCGACGTTGGTCCGAAAACAGAGGACCTCTGTGCCGGGCGCGCTGTCGGCCTCGACGGAGGAAGCCAGTTCAGCGAGAATCCTGTGACCCGCCTCAATGTGGCGAACCGCGTCCCACGGATTGGCGCACTCGGCCGATGCCAGTTCAGGATGCAAACCACAGTCCACGTACAGACGGGACGCATTCTGCAGGAACATGCCGGCGCCGGGGTGCGAGTCGGGCGCCCAGACGAGACGCTGGCGCGCAGCATCCATCAGAGAGCGGACGATTTCCTCACGTCCCATAGCCTCGCCGCTGGGCCGGAGACCCGCGACGGCATATTCCGTTTCCACGCCAAACAAGAGTCCTGCCACTGGCAAAACGAACCTCGCGCCTGCAGCTAATGCTGGCATGGAAACCAACGCGAGGATCGATCACCTCGCGATCGGGCCGACCTCCGCACCGCCAGGAAGCTGATCTGCTTCGAGATAAAAGAGAACAGCATCCATCGCAAACACTCCCGATCACGTGGCAGCAAGCGGCCTGCGAATTTGTCCGTCATTTGCGACTTTTTCTATGGAATAATCCTGACTACTTCGGAGACGTGAGGTGGATCAAGAATGGTAGATCTGGATTTCACCAGACTGTGCAAGCACCTGCAGGCGAACGATGCGGAGACCAAAAAGAAGTATTGGCGATCATTGCCCGCGAGGCATGAGGTTCAACGGTTCACCCGGGAGGAAATCAGGACGCTGGAGGATCTGGTGCTGGCGGAAAAGGATCAGGACCTCCGTGCGTATGCAATACTCTCGCTCTCCGCGGTCTATGCGCTCGGAGGCGTTGCTGCCGGCGAGAAGCCCACGGAGAAATCTTCGGAGAAGCTCTCGGACTGGCTCTTTGAGCCTTTCTCGCATGTCCGTAAGGACGCGCGGGCGGGAACCCAAAGCTCGCTGGTTTTGAGTGTGTGCGACAACCAATACATTCGCGACGTGCAGGCGCAGGTGGAGATCGCGCGGCTGCTGCCGTCGGACCGGTATCCGCAGACGAAATTCCGGCACGTGCCGCACGAGCACCCCGACTGGGGCGATGCCGGGCTGGATCAGGCGCAGGGAGTCTGTTTTATCGGGCGGCCCCTGATGTTCAGGAACTGCAGGATCATCGAGCAATTCCCGGCGGATCTTCGGTTTTCAATCGTGTCGCCGCCCGAGACTGGCGAGAGGGCAGACCGGTCACACGTGCTGCCCGAGACTGGCGAGAGGACGGATTTTTTCTGCGTGACGCAGAATCGTCCTAAAGCTGGTCCGCTTCGATATAACACGGTGGAGCAAGGGGCCAATCGTCACGACTATGCGATCGTACAAAGATTCACGATCCGGTTTGGGGGTCGCGATGTCGTCGTCCTGGTGATTGCCGGCGCCAGCGGCCTGGGCACGATCGGTGCGGCGCGCTGGATTGCCAGCTTCGACTGGACCCGGAAAAGCAGAGAAGGATTCGCTCGAAAAGCCGGTTTGGAAACCCTGGACAGGTCCACGCGCTTTGAGGCCCTGCTCGAGGTTTCAGGGCTCGTGCACAAGCCCGCACGACCCTGGAGTCCCACCCCCGTGGTGAAGTCGCTGTTCCTGCACAGGAGTCGAAACTTATTGAAGGCTCCCTCGCGCGTGGCCCTCGCGACAGATTCGGGGCTCCTGACGCATGCCGGGGAAGTTCGCTATTTGCTGTTTGACGATGACGAAATGGACTTCAGTCCGAAGGACAATGCCGCGGTCGTCGCCGTCTGTGCGAAATGTTTCCTGGAATCGCGCACGGAGATTCCCATCGAAGAACTGATTTCCGACGCTCGAGCCTGGCCGGACAATAATTACCGCCCCACTCGAGACAAAGCGGCCAGCTTCTTTCGCGATCACCTCCAGCGCCACGGGCTGAATATCACAGTGAGCGCGGACTCCGTCAAACTGCCCGCAGGCTGCCGCATTGAGACGATTCTCGCAGCTCCGAGCACGTAACGCGAGGCGCTTGCGCGGCTTAGCGGGGGCTCGGAGGGCTGGGCCTCCAACCGGCGTCGGGTCGCCTCCATTGGGCGGGTCGAGGATTCAAAATAAATGGGTTAGGGCTGTCTCGCCGGAGCGATCCTCCTCCAGCAAAACCCTTTCCCAATTCGAAAGGCAACCGAGCTATCGTGCTCGCGTTGCCTGAGGGGGTAACCGGGGCTGCCTGCAAAGTGCGTTCCCTCTGCGAGCAGTCGCGATCTGATCCGCTTCCAGTGGGTCGGCGGGTCTGTACGGAGGGGAAGATGGAATCGATCATCCACGTAGATGACGACGCCGTTCTCAAAGCCTTAAAGGACGTTTCCCTGGAATTGGGCAAGCTCCAGCGAATCAACATCAACCTCTCCGCGAGAGCTGACGCGGCGCGTGAGCTGGCGGAGGATTTGCAGGAAAAGGCACATTGCATCGCCAGGCTTCTCGCCGATCCTGCGAACGCGGACAAAGCCAGGGATTCCAGAGTCGACCAGGCGCGATGGATCCCGAGCGTGAAGACCGAGTCCGCGAACGTCGCCAGACATCTTGAAGCCGTAAAGCAACGGGACGATTCCTGGGAGTTCAGAATCGACTTCCAGGAGCCTCTCCAGCTGCCACGTTTAGTGGGTCACTTGCTGCTGTTCCTCGCCCAGGCAACCCCGGAGCCTCAGGACGAGCTGGTTGGGCACCGCAGCAAAGCGGAGATTCTCGAATATCTGCAGTCGATCACCAAAAAGACGTACCGCGCACAGTTTGTGTCGCAGCTGGTGTATCAGCTACGCGGAAAGCTGGGGAAATATGGCAGCTTCGTCGAATACAACCCGCAGCGCGGCTGGCGCTTCGCGTTGAAGACTGGCGGTCCGGAACATTTCGTTCGCACGCGTTTGGCGAATGGCCCCGGGCGCAGGCCGCGGCGTCCTGTCGCCGGTCGATCAGCGGAGGCAGTGCCGGGGGAAGAAGTTCGATCGCTGAGTTCTTCGGTACGTGCCTGAGTGGTGAGAGCACATGGGTCGTGGGCCATCGATACGGGGAGGAACGAAATGAAAACAGACAGGGCAGTCAGGTTGCTTGCGGTGCTGGTTGTTGCAATCTGTTTTGCGGGCTGCGGCGGGGGCGGCAACGGCAGCGGCATGACCGGCGGGCAGACGAACAACAGCTACGTCTTCGGCGAGAGGACGGGCGTTGCCGTCTCCATGCAGCCGGCTCCTCCCACGTATACCTTTCCGGCATGGTCGGGGACAGCACCCGGCATTCGGATCGACCAGGTGACGCAATTCTCGTCGACGGTCAACCCGGCCGGGGCCGATATCTATCAGAGCACTACGCAGGTGGTGTTCGGTCAGGTTACAGGACCGACCGCGGGGAAAGCCGTCGTCGTCTACGCCTACACCAACGCGTACTATGTCCAGCCGCTGACCAGCACCACGATCAATATCAATGGAGAGTCGGAATGGATCGCTCCCGCCAATGCCGGCCAGATTAGTGCGCTGCTGGTAGCACAGGGCTACGCGGCACCCGCCACAGCATCGAAGCTGCCAGCCGTCGATGGCGTGAATGTTTTCGCTGTTGCCAACGCACCGGGCAACGTCGATGTTTCGCAATTTACGTTCTCGGAGTATCCGATTCCGACGGCCAACAGCGGCCCAGCCAACATCGTGACCGGACCCGACGGCGCGCTGTGGTTCACGGAGTATTACGCGAATCAAATCGGGAGAGTCACGACGTCCGGGGCGATCAGCGAGTATCGGGTTCCCACGGTATCCGCGGCGCCCAATGGAATTGCGGCGGGACCGGACGGGGCCCTGTGGTTCACTGAGACCAATGCAAATCAAATAGGCCGGATCGCGACATCAGGCGCGGTCACCGAGTACCGCATCCCAACAGGGGGATCTTCTCCGGAAGATATCGCGGCCGGATCGGACGGCGCTCTGTGGTTCACCGAAAGCGCCGGCAACAAAGTCGCGCGCATCACGACTTCAGGCGCGGTCACGGAGTATTCCGTGCCGACGCCAGCCTCCAAACCCTGGAGCATGGTCGCCGGTCCGGACGGAGCGTTGTGGTTTACCGAAAGCAGCAAAATTGGACGAGTTACAACGTCTGGGCAACTGACTGAATTTCCGGTTCCCGACACGCTCGGCTTCGTCCCCAATCCATTGGCAATCATCGTCGGCGCCGACGGTGCGCTATGGTTTACGGGAGCTCCCGCCGGACTGGGCAGAATCACAACCGCGGGAGACATGACGCTGTGGAATATCTCGTGGAACAATATTGCGGTCGGTCCGGACCAGGCGATGTGGTTCGCCGGATATACGGGATCGGTCGGCGTTATGGGGCAGTTTAACCAGACGGAAGAGCTATCTTCGTTCGACATTCCTGCGCCAGCAGCAGCGGGCCAACCCAGCGAAATCATCACTGGACCGGATGGCGCTCTTTGGGTCACCGACTTCTCGAACTACATCGTGCGTTTCGGGCCTCCTGCATAGGTCGGCCCACGCACGGCGCGGGGACTGAGACGAAACCGATCCGCCAGCTTAGACTATTCGGGCAGTGGAAAGAGCAGAAAGCCGAGCTTTCCAGAGGAACCCGAAAATGGATCGACGAGACTTTATCAGGGGCACGGGAGGCCTGCTGGCAGCGGCAGCGGTTCACGGCAAGGCGGCGCTGGCCGGCGAGGGCGGCGCGCAGGATACGGTCCGGGGCCGATCGGTTCTGGCGATGAACCGCAACTGGCGTTACCACCCTGGAAGGCTGGAGGGCGCTTCGGCGCCGGGATTCGATGACTCGGGCTTTAGCCGCGTCGTCATCCCGCATACCAATGTGCGGCTGCCCTGGCACAGCTTCGACGATAAGGAATACGAGTTCGTCTCCACGTATCGGCGGCGATTTCGGCTGCCGGCAAGCGCGAGGGGCAAGCGCGTGTTTGTCGACTTTGAAGGCGCGATGACCGCGTCGACGGTGTGGATCAACGGCGTGGCTCTGGGCGAGTACAAGGGCGGGTACACTCCGTTCTCGTTTGAGCTGACGCCGCACCTGCACGCCGATGGCGAGAACGTGCTTTGCGTGCAGGTCGACTCCACCGAACGGCCGGATATTCCTCCGTTCGGGTATGAGATCGACTACATGACGTTCGGGGGAATTTACCGCGAGGTTTCCCTTCGCATCGTCCCGTCCACTTATATTGATAACGTCTTCGCGCGTGCCCGCGATGTTCTGACGGGCAGCCCTTCACTCGACGTGGATTGCTTTCTGGCAGGAGAGGCGCAGAGTGGGCTGGAACTCGAAGTCGAGCTGCGCGATGGGGAGCATGTCATCGCCACAGGCAGACAGCCGGTTGCGGAGAATGCGTCCTTGTCTGCAAGCACGAGTCAGCCCAGCGGACCGGTGCAGGCTACGGTTTATGCCAGCGAGGAGACCACCAGCGATCCCGCGCGGCAAACGATCTCGCTAACAGGTCTGAGCGGCGTGCAGCTCTGGGATTTGCAGCATCCCCATCTCTACACGGTCCACGTCCGCCTGCTTCGTGCCGGACACGTCGTCGATGAGGATTCCCGCCGCATCGGCTTCCGCGAAGCGACGTTTACGGACCACGGGTTTTCGCTCAATGGAAAGATCGTCAAGCTGCGCGGACTGGACCGGCATCAGACGTTTCCGTTTGTAGGGCAGGCGATGCCGGCGCGAGGGCAACGGCAGGACGCGAAGATTCTGCGCAATGTTCTGCACTGCAATATCGTCCGCACCTCGCATTACCCGCAGTCGCGCCACTTTCTGGACTGCTGCGACGAGGTCGGGCTGCTGGTGCTGGAGGAGATCCCCGGCTGGCAGCACATCGGCGACGAGGAATGGAAGCAGGTGGCTGTCGATAATGTGGGGCGCATGATCCGGCGCGACTGGAACCACCCGTCGGTGGTGCTGTGGGGCGTGCGCATCAACGAATCGAGGGACGATCACGACTTCTACGCCAGCACCAACGCGCTGGCGCACGCGCTGGACATGACCCGGCAAACCGGCGGCATCAGAAATTTCCAGGCATCGGAATTTCTGGAAGACGTCTTCACCATGAATGACTTCGGTATTCCGCTGAAGCCGCCGAATCATCCGCGTTACCTGAACACCGAGTTTGTTGGGCACACCTTTCCGACCAAGACCACCGACGACGATGAGCGCCAGCGCGAGCACACGCTGCGCCATGCGCGCATTCACGACCAGCTCGCGTCGGATCCGCAGTATGCGGGAGGCATTGGCTGGTGCGCGTTCGACTACAACACTCATGCCAATTTCGGTTCAGGCGACCGCATCTGTTATCACGGCGTGGCGGATATTTTTCGCGAACTAAAGGCGGCGGGCGGTTTCTATCGATCGCAGTGCGACCCGGCTGAAGAGGTCGTGCTGGAGCCTGCGTTCCACTGGGCGCGCGGCGATGAATCGGTGGGCTTCACGAAGGCGGTCATCTGCTCCAATTGCGAAACCCTCAAGCTGTTCTCGCGCGCGGGCAGCATCGAGGGGAATCCCTGGAAGCTGCTCGCGGAGACTGGCCCGGATCGCGAGCAATTCCCGCACTTGACTTATCCGCCGTTCATTTTCGATATGCACAGCTATCGCGCCGGATGGGGCGATTTGCGGATCGAGGGAATCATCGGGGGCAAGACGGTCATCTCGAAAACGCTCTCGGGCCGCGGCGTCGACAGCAAATTCGTTCTGCTGCCGGATGACCGCGCCCTGACCGCGGACGGGGCCGACACGACGCGCGTTGTGATGCGCGTGACCGATGAGTTCGGCGCGCCGCGCCCTTACGCGGACGATCCCGTCGTTTTCGCGCGGGAGGGGCCGGCCGAGCTGATCGGCGACAATCCGTTTTCGCTCATTGGAGGAACGGGGGCTGTCTGGATACGCGCGCAGGAGCAGGCGGGTACGGTGCGTCTGACGGCAAAACATCCGCGTTTGGGATCGCAGACGGTTTCGATTGAGCTAACGGCCGCGGCGCCGGAAAGGATCTAACGGGGCTGCTGCGTTCGCGCAGGCCGGGCGATCAATCGGCAAGTTTGAAGATACGAATCTGCACCAGCTTGCTGATGGTGAGGTTGCCGAGGCCCCGGTCGTGCATGCGCTGGATAAATTCAGGAGTGACTTTGAAAATGCGCATTTGAATCAGCTCGTCGGCGTTGGGTTGATAGCCGAGGGCGCGATATTGCTTGACTTCATCTGCGTTAACCCCCTGAACGCCGAAGGCGATGAGTTTCTCGGCGGAGAGGTGGGGATAGCCCAGAGCGGCCATCTCTTTGACGAAAGGCGCGTCGATTTTGAAGATGCGGAGGGCGAGGATCTTGCCGGTGTCCATGTCAGTGACGCCGGCCTCCAGCAACGATTGCACCCACGACGTCTCGATGCGGAAGAGCGTGAAGGCTTCCAGCTTTTCGGAACTGAAGCCGGTGAAGCCGAGCTTCCCCATGCGTTCGACGAACGCTGGATCCGGGAGAAAAGTGTAGTCGCCGGTAAGGGCGAGGCCGTGGACTTCGCCCGCACAGGTGATTGTGCCGGCTTCGGCTACAATTTTCGCTTCGATGTGAGCACCTTCGCGCTCGAAGTCGGCGAGGGCGAGGCCAGTGAAGTTGCTCAGCGGCATCTCGTCGCTGTCATGGTTGTGGCAATGGCGGCCTGAGTCATCGCAGTCGCCGTCTTCCATCCGAAACTGCACACGGCCGGGCATGGTGGAGGGCGCGATGCTGCAGTGCCCGTGCAGGGTCTGCAACTGATCCTGAGCAGAGAACAGATGGCTGCCGGCAAACAGGAGCAGGGCTGCGAGGAGGAATGGGCGAAGGCTCACGGCTGGCTCTCCTTTTTCTGGTCCGCGTCATCGAGAATGCCGGAGATGCGCAGCTTGACCAGCTTCTCGATGGTCAGGGGGGCGAAGCCGTGGTTTCTAGCGGACGCGATGAAGGCTTCGTCGATGTTGAAGACGCGCATTTTGACCAGATCGTCGACGGTAGCGTCAGGGAACTGGGCTCTGATCCCCTTTGCGAATTCCGGCGTTACATTTTGCACGCGCAGCTCGACCAGCTTCTTCGCAGGGATGGAGTCGAAGCCCGCGGATTTCATCCCGGCGACGAATTCAGGGGAGACGTTGAAGATGCGGTACTTGATGAGGTCGTCGAAGCTCGAGGCCTCGATGCCGTCGGCGTGCAGTTTGGCTGCGTACTCGGGAGTCACGTCCTGCACCTTCAGCGCAATCAGCTGATCAACCGTCGGTTTGCCGAAGCCGACCTTGGCCATGGCGTCGGCATACTCGGGCGTGATGTCCTGCACCCGCATGGCAATGAGTTTGCCGGGATCGGCATCGTAGCCCGCGGCATGCATTCTGGCGATGTAGTCGGGGGTGAGGTCCTGGACCTTCATCGCGATGAGCCTGTCCGCGGAGAGTTTGGTTTCGCCGGTGGCTTTGGCCATTTCGGCGGCGTATTCGGGGGTGATGTCCTGCACGCGCATGGCGATGAATTTGCTTGCGTCGACGTCGAAGCCGGCGGCGCGCATTTTGGCGATGTAGTCGGCCGCGATATCCTGGACCTTAAGGGCGATGAGCGTGTCCGCGGAAAGTTTGGCGCCGAATTCTTTGGACATCTCCGCAGCGTAGGCGGGCGTGATGCCCTGAACTTTCATCGCGATGTACTTGTCGAGGTCGACGTCGTAGCCGGCGGCGCGCATCTCGTCGATGTAGTCAGAGTGGCCCTCGGTTTTTGGTTCGGCGTTCTGCGCCGGTTCTGGGGATGCGTTCTGCTGGTCCTCGTTCGGCGCGGGTGGTGGGACGTCGGCGCTGGGTTTGGGCGTGGGTACCGCGGCCTGCAGTATGGGATGGATGGCCTTGTGCACGACGTTGCTCGCGATGGGAGCAATGGAAGTGGCAACTTTGGGGATCGCGCGAAAACTGGCAAAGACTTTCGGCAGCGGGCACAGAAAGACGATCAGCGCGGCTGCGATTCCGGCAAAAGAGACGGGGCGAAAACCGCGGGGCCGCGCCTCGGTGGTCCCGAGAATACGCAGGACGCGGGCGCGGAGACCGGCGCGCGATTGATGGCCATCGAGGGCCATGGCCAGCTGCAGGCGGCTGCGCCGCTCTTCTTCAATGCGCAGCAGCGCGGACGCATACAGAGCCGGATCGGAGCAGTTCTTCACGGCGATATCGTCGCAGCTGAGTTCTCTTTCTTCACGGACGCGGCGGCTGATCCACCAAACGGCCGGATGGAAGAAGAAGAGCGTCTCAACCATGGTCTGCAAAAGGTTCCAGAGATAGTCGGCGCGGCGAATGTGAGCGAGCTCATGGAAGAGCACGACTTCCAGCTGTTCGGAACTCAGGCCGGTGAGCGCGGTAACCGGCAACAGAATCCAGGGGCGAAGTACGCCAGCCGTGAAGGGGCTCGCGATGCGTTCGGAGAGGCGCAGATCGACGAGCCGGCGGATTCCCATCTGGCGGCGGAGAACATCGAGGCGGAGGAGCAGCGTGTGCGGGGCGCGCTGGTACGTGCGCCGGCGCAGGCGGCGAATGAGCCACCATCCACCGAGGGCGCGCAAGGAGAGGAAGAGGACGCCGGCGAGCCAGAGCGTATCCAGATACGGCATGAAATGTTGCAGCGACATGGGGTCGAGGGATGCGGACTGGAGCGGGCGGGCGGTTTCCGACAGGGGCGCGGCCACCGGCTGGGCTGCGAGAGCAAAGTGGGGCGCTGCGGCGCCGGTTCGCGGAGTGGACTGATAGTAGCTGGCCTCCTCGTACGCGAGGGTGGTGACGGAGACGGCCAGCATACCGAGCAGCGCGGCCAGAGCGAGCACGTAGCGAGCGTTGGCGCTGTGGCGCGCCAGAGCACGATCGGCCATTCTGTAGACGATCGCGACGGCCGCGCCCTGCCAGAGGAAATGGACCAGCGTCCATCCGAGAGCTTCCCAGTGGTGTGTCATTGGCGATGCCTCTTTTGCTCGATGAGATTGCGAAGTTCTTCCAGTTCCCTGTCGTTCACCGGCTCCATGGCCAGGGCGTGCATGGCCAGCTGCGCGGCCGAGCCGGAAAACAGGCGCTCGCTGATGTCGCGGACGAGCTGATCCTGGGTTTCGTGCTGGGCCGCGGCGGTGCGATAGATGTGGGCCTTCCCCGCCTCTTCGCGCTCCACCAGTCCCTTTTCCGTCATGATCTGGAGCAGCTTGAGCACGGAGGTATAACCGAGAGCGCGTTTGCTGCTGACTTCCTGATGCAGATCGCGAACCGTGGAGGGACCGCGCTCCCACAGGATGCTGAGGAGTTCGAGTTCTCCTTCGGTTGGCCGGGGCAAGGGATGCCGGTTTCGTTTCATGTTCGCGACAATATACGAAGGCGTTCGTACTTGTCAACGAAAATCTTCGTAGGAGGTGTGAATTTCCGTCCGATTGCGGGATGGGTGACTTTCTCAGGCATTGCCGTTACGCTACGTGCGCTCCCGCGGTTTGGAAGGACTGGAGAATGCGCGCATGATAGCTGCGGCTCATCGGAACTCTTTGCCCGTTGACCAGAAGAACGGCAAAGTCGCCGCGGGATTCAGTGCGGACCTCTTTGACGTAGTGCAGATTGACAATCGCGGAACGGTGAACGCGGGCGAACATCGCAGGATCGAGTTTCCCCTCGAGGTCGGCCATCGTCTGGCGGAGCAGGTGGTTTTCGGTCCTGGTGCAGATGCGCACGTAGTTTTCTTCCGCGGCGATCCAGCGAATATCGGTAACGGGAAGAAAGAGAATCCGACCGCGCGACTTGAATACCATGCGCGTGGTGTATTTGCCGCCATTGTGGCTCTGGTCTTCGCGGCGGACGGCAGGCTTTCCAGCCGCGCCGATCTCTTCGATGGCCCGTGTGACCGCGGTCCGGAGCCGCTCCGCCGTAAAGGGCTTGAGCAGGTAGTCCACTGCATTCATTTCGAAGGCGCGGAGCGCATAGGTATCCCAGGCGGTCGTGAAAATGACGCGGGGCGCGGCGGGACCCGCCAATGCGTTGAGCTGATCGAGCAGCGTGAAGCCGTCCAAACCGGGCATACAAATGTCGAGGAAGAGCAGTTGCGGCGCAGTTTCGCGTACAACGTCGAGAACTTCACAGGCTGAGGCGCCCTCGCCAACTACCTCTACTCCTGGGATTTCGCCAAGCATCTGCCGTAACTTCCGCCGCGCGAGCGGCTCGTCATCGGCCAGGACAGTCCGGAGTACCATCGTGCCTCCTTAATTTCCAGGCGCGAGCGCTGATGCATCGTTCCTTCAGCACTGCTGGGCCAGTGTTGCTTTCCAACAGGAGAGCCCGTTCAGGGCCAAACTGCGAGCGAGGGCAAGCTGCTGAAAACAGGTTGGCTGGCGTGGAGGTCACGCTGGCTGCGGCAATGGTGGGTGCCCAAAACCGGACTGAAGCGTCCGAGTTCGAACACCCGGGTTCGCTCGCGCGGACCTTTTTCATCGCTTCCCAATAAAAGGACCGCTTCGAAACTTGTGACGAACGGTGCAGGCTTGGGGACCAACTCCCGAACAGGGGAACCGAGCCGCTATCCCGCACGTACCGCCCGTTGTCTCAGGTGCATGCCCTCCCGTACTGGCCATCGTGACTCCCGGGGAGGGCATCCACGCCGGCCAGCTGACCACGGTACCGCCCTCTTAAAAACCTGGCCGCGTCGAGGCCGGGTCTCACCGCATCAGGAGGATGACGAGCGAACGAAGTGACTCCATCCGCAGATAGACACGAACCCGAGCAAGCGTTCTTCATGCATCCGCTGATCCTCATCAGTGCTTCGGTGCTGGTCGGGATCTTGTTCGCGCTGCAGGAATGGATGAACGCGCACCGCTGGGGTTACAGGATCAGCGTGCTGTTTCTGATCGAAATGTGGGGGATGCAGTTTCTCATCTGGGGCGCAATTTGCTGGCTGATGTGGCGATTCCTGCGGCCCTTTATCGTGCAGGCAAATATCGTATCGCTGCTTACGCGCGCGCTTCCGCTCAGCATCGCCACCAGCATTCTGGAGGAGATGATCTGGGTCATGTTTTTTCCCAGGGTGCCGGTGGATCGGCCACCCATGGATTACTGGCACCGGCTGAGTTTCCAGCTGGGTGCGGAGTTCGTCGACAGCATGGCGATTTTCTGGTGCGCGTTCCTGTTCCTGCGCGGGGTGGCCTACTACCAGCAGTTTCGCGAGAAGGAGACGGCGGCGGCGCGGTTGCAGGTGCAGCTGGTGCAGGCGAGGATGACCGCGCTGCGCATGCAGCTGAATCCGCATTTCCTCTTCAACGCCATGAACAGCATCTCCAGTCTCATGCGCACCGATGTCAACGCGGCGGACCAGATGCTGGAACAACTGAGCAGCCTGCTGCGTATGACGCTCGAACGGGGCGAGGTGCAGCTGGTTCCGTTGCGCAAAGAGATGGAGTTCATCGAAATCTATATGGCGATGCAGCAGCAGCGCTACGCGGGAAGAGTACAGCAGCGAGTTCTGGTTGAACCGGAGTTGCACGACGCTCTGGTTCCGGCATTGATCCTGCAGCCGATCGTCGAGAACGCCTATGTCCACGGCCTTTCCCGGTGTGCCGGCGAGGGAGAGCTCTCGATCGATATCCGCAGGGACGGCAAACGAATGAGGATGAGCGTCGTCAATAGTGGCAAGGGCCTCGATCTGGAACGTGGAGAGCTGCCGCGGCGGGGGGTCGGACTGGCGAACGTGAGAGATCGCCTGCAGCTGCATTACGGCGAGCGCGGTTCGCTTTCGGTTCGTGAGATGGGCTCGGGCCGCGTGAATGTGACGATCGCGCTGCCCTTACAGCTGGAACAGAACGGCACACAAGAAGCTGCACGATTTGACGTATGACGATCCACGTTGTACTGGCCGATGACGAGGTTCTGGCGCGGCAAAAGCTGCGCATCTTCCTGCGTGACGAACCCGACTGCGAGGTGGTGGGGGAGTGCGCGACGGCGGCGGAGACGATCGAACTGGTCCGCGCCGCTCGGCCCGATTTGGTTTTTCTCGATATTCGCCTGCCCGACATGGACGGTTTTGACGTAATCGACGCGCTTTCGTCTCATAAGGAACTGATCATGCCGCGCATCGTCTTCACCACCGCCTACGATCAGTACGCGTCGCGCGCCTTCGAGGTCCGTGCTGTGGACTATTTGCTCAAACCGTTCACTCCCGAACGGCTGCGATCCGCTCTCGGGCGGATTCGCCAGCACGCCAATGGCGGCGCCTCCAATGGAGCGGGGGACGGCGAGTCGGGCCGGTACACGACGCGCATTGTCTTCAAATCGAAGGGGCGCGTTCTGTTTCTGCCGGTTTCGGAAATCCGCTGGATTGCGGCAGAGGAGAACTATGTGCGCATCTCCACGTCGGATGAGACGCACCTGCTGCGCGAGACGATGGCCCACCTGGAGGAGCGGCTGGACCCGCGGGTGTTCCTCCGCGTCCATCGCTCCTCCATCGTGAACCTGCAATATGTGAAGGAAGTCAGGATGGATGCAGAGGGCGAGGCCGCGGTCATGCTGGTTAACGGCCAAAAGGTTTCCATGAGCCGCAGTTATCGATCGCGGATTCAGCGGCTGGTCCATCAATAGGCCGGATTCCGATTTCTGGATCGCGAATTTCGCGACGGCGCTCCATCTCTCCCCCGGTTCATCGATTCACCCTGAACAACCCGCATTTCGCCGCGCCGGAACGCCCCTCCGTCCCAGAATACGAAAAAGCAGAGAGCGAACCGCGCTAATTCCAGGGAGCGCATAAGCGCAGCCGGAGGCGGGACGCCTGTCAGCGATGAATCCGAGAACTGTCCTGAGGTGGTGACGGTCCGTCCCATGTATCGAGCCTCCGTCACAAAACCCTGGTTGTGGCCTCGTCTGGGCTCGCACTTGCTTCAGTTCGCGGGAAGAGACTCCCCCATGATGAACACCGAGTGCACGACGGACAGGAAGTTGACGAGGTACTTTGGCGGTCCCGATCAGGAGTTAGGGGATGCGTTAAGGATCGCGATCCGATTTACCGTTCCTACCGACGCGACCCGCATTTTTCAGGCTTTAACAAAGCCTGAATACCTCGAGACCTGGATAACTCTTCCCGGCGACGATGCGGAGAGTTATCTGGTGGCGTGGCGGCAACAGAACGGCTACCGGCTGGATCATTACCGGCGCGGACGGCGGGACCTGATCATCCGCGGAACCTATCGCATCTGCCGGCGGCGCAAGATGCTTTTCACCTGGACGATGGCTGGCGACTGGGCGGCGCCTGAGAGCCTGGTCTATGTGCGGCTGAATGGCAACTTCAGCAGCACGATTGTGGAGCTCCACCACCGGGGGATTTCCTCAGCCTCGGACTGGTCGTGGCAGCAAGAAATGTGGCAAAACTCCATCGATCGCCTCGTCCGCCTGTTTCNNCCTGTTTCCGGGCTGAATCATGTGAACCCGTTTGGCCGCCCTGGAACCCCGCCCGGCGGCCCGGTCAGCCTCGCCCTGCGGGTGCAACATATTCCATAGAATCAGCAGGTTAAGCGATGTCCGGAGCCATCCAGGTCCGGCGCTTTATCTTTGATCTTGAGAGAATTAGTTGTTATGGTAAACAATATCCCCGATCCATGAGCGGGGCCTTACAGTGTGCGCAGCGCTTTCGCATTCCCGGCGGCGCAGCTGTCAGCCCTCGGACAAGTTCTGATCTGGTCAAAGGTTGTGTGTGCTCAGGGTGACCAGGAGGAAAAACTATGCTGCCGGAACAGTGGGAAACGTTTAAGCGAGCCGCCCGCCGCGAAAAGATGGACAAGATCCCGATGGCGCTGATTGTCGACAGCCCATGGATTCCTGGGTACCTCGGCATTAAGCATCTGGATTATTTCCTCGATCCGGAGCTGTGGTTTCAATCGAACCTGAAGATCATGCGCGAGTTCCCGGACATCATCTTCATCCCTTCGTGGTGGATGGAGTACGGGATGGCGGCGGAGCCGTCAGTGCTGGGGGCAAAGATCAAATTCTGGCAGGACAATACTCCCAGCGAATACCACACCCTCTACCACCTCGAGGATATGGATCAGTTTCCCGATTACGAAGTGGAGGCCGACGGGTTTGCCGGGCTGACGCTGCACCGGATCGGCATGGCGCGGCAGCGGATCCTCGATGCAGGTTACATTTTGCCCATGGTCACGTCGCGCGGGCCGTTGTGCACGGCGGGATTTGTGCGGGGCACCACGAATTTCATGATCGATCTGGTGGAGAATCCCGCGGGGGCGCACAAACTGATCGACCTATGCACGCGGGTGATCATCGACTGGCTCAAGGCGCAGCAAAAGGTTATGGGCGATACGGTCGAGAGCATCTTCATCCTCGACGACATCGTTGGGTTCATCAACGAAGAGCATTACCTGGAGTTTGCTCATCCCTATTTAAAGCGCATCTGCGATGCGTTTCCGAAGGACTGGGTGAAGGTGTACCACAACGATGCGGAGGTCGATGCGTGTCTCGACCACCTGCCGGACACGGGATTCAACGTGCTGAACTGGGGCAAACAGCGGCACATCGCTGAGGTGAAGCGGCGCGTGGGCGATCGGATGTGCCTGATGGGGAACGTTAATCCGCTGGAGATTGGCGTGCGCGGCACACCGGAAGAGGTGAGAGATGAAACGCTCGAAGTACTGGAGGGTTCCGGCGGCGAGGGGATCATTCTCTCGGTCGGCGGCGGCACCAGCCCCGGCATGCCGCGCGAGAATATCGTGGCGATGCTGGAGGCTCTTGAGGAATTCAATGCGAAGCGCAGTGCGAACGCGACTGCCAGCGCTCGCTAAGGAAGAGGATCGATGCCCGATTATGCCCTGATGAACCAGCACCTGTACGAGGGGAACGCCGGCCAGGTGGAGCGGATGACGAAGGAGGCGCTCGCCGAGGGGCGGACAGTGCAAGAGGTGCTGAACGAGGGTTTGATCGCGGGCATGAGCGTGGTGGGCGAGGACTTTAAGCACAATGTGCTGTACGTGCCGGAAGTGCTGATCGCGGCGCGGGCGATGAAGGCGGGGATGGCGGTGCTGAAGCCGCTGCTGACCTCGAAGGACAGCACCACCAAACCCAAAGGCGTTTTACTGATGGGCACGGTGCGCGGCGACCTGCACGACATCGGCAAAAATCTGGTGGGGATGATGGCGGAGGGCGCGGGCTTCGAGCTGCACGACATCGGCGTGGATCAGAGTCTGGATAAATTCATGGCAGCGGCCGAGAGGTGCAAGCCGACCATCATCGGCATGAGCGCGCTGCTGACGACGACCATGATGTACATGAAGACCGTGATCGATGGGTTTAACGCGGCGGGACTGACTCACATCAAGATGGCAGTCGGCGGGGCGCCCATCAGCCAGATGTTCGCCGACGAGATCGGCGCCGATGGGTACGGCGCGAACGCTTCCGCCGCGGTGGATTTATTTTTGCGGCTGGCGGCACAGGTGTAACGGAGTGGCAACATACAGGATTCTCTACTGGCAGGAAATCCCCACGCAGATCAAGGCCGAGGACGATGCGGATGACGTCACGGTGATGCTGGATGAGAGATTCATGCAACAGATCGATATCCTCGCCGCGAAGCGAGGGCTGCAGGCCGCCGACGACTACCTGGCCCAGTGGAAATGGAGCGAGGAAGAGGAACGCGTGGGTTCGGCGCGCGAGGTCGCGGAAGCACTGAAAGCGGAACTCGAAGCGAAGGGCTGGTAAGACTCCACGGAAAATGGCCGTCACTCTCACCATCAACGGGGAATCCATCGAAGCGAGGAGCGGGCAGTCGCTGTTCGAGCACGCCGAGAGCCTGGGCATCGATGTTCCCACGTCGTGCCGCAAGCAGGGCAAGTGCAGAGAGTGCATGGTGGAAGTCGTGGAGGGGATGAGCGCGCTTTCGGCTATGACCGAGCCGGAGCGGCATCTGAAGGGAAAGTTTCGCCTATCGTGCCAGACATTTGTGACCGGCGCCAGCGGGCAGGTTCGCTGCCATACGATGCGGCGAGGACACATGCGCATCGAGCGCCACGCACTGGGACTGCCAGTGAGCAGCCAGCCATTCGTGCTGAACCCCGCGGTCACGCGCGATGGCGATCGCATCCTGATTGATGGCGTTGAAGTGGAACGCTCCACAGGGCCGATCCATGGGCTCGCCATGGACCTGGGGACGACAACGATCGTCCTGCGCCTGCTCGACCTCGAAAGCGGCGAGTTGATCGCGGACACCTCGTTCGAGAATCCGCAGCGTTTCGGCGGGTCGGAGGTGATGTCGCGCATTGCGTACGACACGGATCACCCGGGAAGACTGCTGCTGCGTACGCTGGCCGGCTACCTGACCCACGCGATTGAAAAGTTTCCTGTGGATCCGAAGACCATCTACGAGATGGTGGTCGTGGGCAACTCAACGATGCGGGATCTGTTCTTTCGGCAGAGCGTGTATACGATCGGGCAAACGCCGTACCGGTCGATCACGGAAATTGAAATGGCCGAAGGCAAGCGCACGACGACGAGCCTGGTGCAGACAGGGCTGCGCAGCCTGCTGCCGATTCATCCCAAGGCGCGTGTGTACGGCGCGCCGATCATCAGCGGCCACGTGGGCGCGGACGCGGCGGCCGCGATGCTGGCAGTGGATCTGGCGCACGAAGAGCGGCTGATCGCCATCATGGACATCGGCACGAACACCGAACTGATTGTCGGCAACAAGCACGGCATCGTCGCCGCGTCCTGTCCCGCGGGTCCGGCCTTCGAGGGTGGAGCGATCACTTGCGGCATGCCGGCTCTGGACGGGGCGATTGAAGAAGTGGCGATCGTCGACGATGGAACTTTTCGTCTCGGCGTGATCGGCGATGTGCCGCCGGAAGGCATTTGCGGTTCGGGGCTGGTGGATGTACTGAGCGAGCTGCTGCGCACAGGCCGCATGAACGATAAGGGCCGCTTTGAAGACGGCGCCCCGCGCGTCACGCTGTACCACGCGCAAGGGCGCGGTCAAGACCGTGACATTTTTCTGCTGGAGAGCGACGTCAGCGAGCTGGCGCAGGCCAAGGGGGCGAACGTTGCGGGACTGCATGTGGTCTTCTCGAGCTACGGCATCGACTTCGACGACATCGACGTGTTTTATCTGGCCGGAGGGTTCGGGCGGCATCTCAGCGTGGAAGCTTCGAAGCGCATTGGACTGGTGCCGAGCCTCGATTCCGCAAAGATCGTGCAAGCCGGCAATACTGCGATCGAAGGCGCGACCCTCTTGCTGCTGTCCATCACGAAGCGCCGGGAGCTGGAAGAGCTGGTGAAGAAGGTGCAGCACTGCCGGCTCGAAACCCACCCGAGCTTCTTCGACTTTTTCGTGGAGGGCTGCCAGTTCAAGCCCGTGGAGCCGATGCCATGCGCGAGGTAGCGGAGAGCATCGAGCTGGCCAGCACGCTTCCCGAGCTGAATGTGTTGCCGGAGGAGTACGTGCGTCTGCTCGGTTATCCGCGCGGCTTTGTGCTCGAAGGCAGGGCGCTGGACTTGGCGGAGCAGGCGCGGGACTGGTATGCGGAGAACGGACGGCCGTGGTTCTATGCGCGTCAGGCGGAGACCTTCGAACTCGCCGGCGACTCTATCTATATTGATGGACTGCCATTCGTGAGCAAACGGCTGGAGAGCACGCTGCGGCAAGCAGAAGCGCACAGCGTGATTCTGGTCGCCGTGGGCGCCGGTCCGGAAGCCGAGGAAGAAGCGCGGCGGCGCTGGGCGGACGAAAAGCCCGACGAATATTTCTTCCTCGAGATGTATGCTTCCGCGGTCGTTGAGCATTTGACCACGGCGACCGGGGCGCGACTCTGTGACTGGGCGGAGCAACATGAGATGGCGGTGTTGCCCCACTACAGCCCAGGGTATCCCGAGTGGGACGTGGCGGAACAGCCGCAATTGCTGGAGCTGATGAAGCGGACGCGCAGAGAGCCTTTCCCCTCCTGCGTGGATGCGCTCGACTCCGGCATGCTGCGCCCCAGGAAAACGCTGCTGGCAGTCTTCGGCCTGACGCATCACACCGAGCGCCTGCGCAGGCTCACCGGTCTGGTTCCGTGCGAAAGCTGTTCCTTTGGCCCCTGCCAGTACCGGCGCGCGCCGTACCGGCGGGCTCCGCGCTCGAACACCGAGCAGGTGACGGCGCGGATGACGGTGCTGGACGAAGACGCCGAGTACAGCGTGAACCGAAAAGCCCTGAAGCGTTGGGCCGAGGAGCGTCTCTCCATGGACATTCATCAGGATGGGTCGCTCGACGCGGTGTTCCGCTATGACGGAACCACCTGCACCAACATGGGGCGGCCGTTGACGTTTCACTACAACGTGAAGCTGGGCCCGAGGTCGGAGGGGTATCCGATCCGGGAGCAGCATTGCGCGCCAGTCCCCGGCGATACCGGCCACACTTTCATGTGCCAGTACATCGAAGACCCCACGCGCCTGATGGGATCCATTGACCGCGAGAAACCGCTGCACGGAGAGCGGCTGAACGCCGTATTGTCGTGGCGGCGCGAGCTCAGCGGTGCGGGGTGCTTTTGCGATGCGTCCAGCCGCAATCACAAATGGGGCCTGGTGTTCGAAACGATTCACTACGCGTTGGTGCAAAGAGAGCTGGCGCAGGAAGCCGAGGAACGATGACGAAACTTCTGCAGGACGCGATCCGGGAGCGGCCGCTGCTGTGCGACGGCGCGATGGGAACGCAGCTGATGATCGCCGGCCTGGAACAGGGCAATTGCGGCGAGGCCTGGAATCTCACGCATCCGGAGCGGGTGCTTGCGATCCAACAGCGCTATGCGGAAGCCGGGTCGGAGTGCATCCTGACCAACACTTTTGGCGGATCGCGCATCATGCTCACGCGCCACTCCGAGGGAGACCACGTGGCGGTCATCAACAAGACGGGCGTTGAGATCACGCGTCAGGCCTTTGGCAACAGAGACGGTTACGTAATTGGCGACATCGGACCGTTTGGCGGCCTGCTGGAGCCCTACGGCGACTTCAGCGAAGCCCGGGTGCGCAGCGCGTTCGAAGAACAGGCTGCGGCTCTGGTGGAAGGCGGCGCGGACGCCATCATTATTGAGACTCAGACCTCGCTGGAGGAACTGCTGATCGGAATCCAGGCGGCTCAGCAGGCGGGCGCGCCGTGCATTATCGGATCGATGGCGTACGATGTCACTCTCGACGGCTCGACCTTTCGCACCATGATGGGGATCGAACCCGAACGCGCGGCCGCCTTCATGGAGGAGCACGGCGCGCACATCGTGGCCCTGAACTGCGGCACCAGGATGGATATGCAGCGCGCGCTGACGGCGGTGGAGCGCTATAAGAGCGCGACCAGCCTGCCGGTGATGGTGCAGCCGAATGCGGGACAGCCCAGACTGGTGGATATGAAAGTGGTCTACGACGAGACGCCGGATCAGATGGTGCGGGGCCTGATGCCGCTGTTGGAGGCCGGCGCGAATATCGTCGGAGCCTGCTGCGGCAGCACGCCGGAGCACATCCGCGCGTTCAGAAAAGTCATGGACGAGTTTCTGGAATCGAAGGGAATGGAACTCCAGCGGAGCCGCGCGTGAAAGTCAAACTTTGCGATGTCAGCGCGGCGGCTCTGGACAAGCTTCCGCAGCACACCGACGACAAGTCCGGCATTGGCGTTCACTACGTAGACGCGTACATCAAGCCGATGAACGTGAAGCTGGAAGACGGGACGCCAGTCAAATGCAAGCGCCGCGGACTGAAAATCGTCTTCTCCGCAGGCGGCAAAAAAGGCGAAGGCCTGATGCGCCGGCTGGAGGTGAGTACCGATCCGGTGGTCATGCTGAATGCGGCACTTCAGGAAGCCGCCAAAGCCGCGGGCATCGAACTTGCGGTCGAAGACGGAGCAATCTTCGTTACGATTTGATTACGGGGCCACCGGCTTCTCCGACCGACTCCCCCATCCGGGGGACCACGCATCTCCCCCCTTGGTGACACCCTAAGGCACCGTCGGTCTCCACTGCGGACACCGATCGGATGGCGCCATCCAGCAGGCAAAGGACTTCTCCGCCTTTGCTATGGCCCACCAGTAACTGCCACCAAAGTGACTCAAAATGGGGTTCCGCAGTGCCCTCGACGAAGCGACCAAAGATTCGTTGACCCGCTCAGGATTGCACACTAAGGTACGTCGAAGCTGATCCTTTTCAAGCGTTGTGGCCGGGACTTGCCGGCGCTTCCTCTGCGTTTCGGAGGGAAATCGAAAAACCGCCTGCAATGGTGCGGGCGCCAAACACTAATTCCAATTGCCGAGGGCTCCTGCTATGTCTGCCAATGGTTCTCTGAATTCCAGTCGCTGTTCCACACGGTTCCGTATCTTCTCCATTTTCCTGGCTAATTGCGTTTGGCTCGCGCCGCTGTGTCTGGCGCCCGCAACCGCGGCTTTGGCATCGGACACCTACACGGTGACGGTGAACACGGACGACTACAGTGGCACTCCCACTACGCTCACCGGGACCGCGTCGCACTGCCCCGCCAACGGGACGGGATCCAGCTGCACGCTGCGTGACGCGATTACCGCGGCGCTGGCCGATCCCGGCAGCACCATCAAGTTCTCAGTGAAGGGGACCAACACGCTGAATTTCGTGTTGCCCATTATCACGACCAGCACCAACATCGTGGGCCCGGGCGCGAATGCACTGACCATCTCGGGCGGGTATCAGCAGTTCTATGTGTCCGGCACGGCCGCGACGACGGTGACGATTTCCGGGCTGACTCTGGCCAATGCGAACAACACAGTAGTGGCCACCGGGCTGATGCCGTCTTACGGCGGGGCCATATACAACGTCGGGGCAACGCTGACCGTGGATCACATGGTCTTCGCGAACAACACCACCGGGCAACCGTCTCTGGCGGGCGAAGGCGCAGCGATCCTGAACAACAGCGGATCGCTGACCGTGAATGACTGCTTCTTTAATGGCAATTATTCCCAGAACACGACAACGGACAATGGTCTGGGCGGCGCTATCACCAACATCGGCACACTGAACATCAAAGGCAGCACGTTCGCGGGCAACATTGCGAACGACGGCAGCGCCGTCTACAGTCTCAGCGGCTTGTCGATCACGGACAGCCTTTTCACGGGGAATTATGCAGCGTTCTCCGGGGCCGTGACCTTCACCAGCGGGACGCTTACCGTGAAGAACAGCACCTTCGTGGCCAACACGGCGGTATTCGGGCCCAATGACGGCACATCGATCTACAACGACGGCAATCCGGCGCTTTCTCCGCCGACGACGATGGTGGTTACCAACAGCATTTTGGACGTTCCAACGACGGGCGCGGCGTGCGTCACCACGGCCACTCCGAGCGATTGCCCGGTGAACGGCCAAAATGGCAACGTCGTTGCGACACTGGCGAATCTGAAACTGGCTTCGCTGGGATACTATGGCGGGCCGACGCCAACCATGCCACCACTGCCCGGAAGCGCGGCGCACTGCGTCAGCTCGTCATCGAACTTTCCTGGCGCCGACCAACGCGGCTTTGGAGTGGACATCTCGTGCGGAGCAGGTCTGGCCGATGCTGGATCTGTACAGGCGAACTATCTGACGGTGAACACCGCCGCGGACGATGCCGGGTCGACCATTACGACTTGCGGAGCGACCTGCACGCTGCGCGACGCGATCAATACCGCGTTGGCGGATGGCAACGGCGATATCGACTTTGCCTCGGGTCTCAGCGGCACCATCGCCCTGGGTGGATCTCTTCCCAGCATCAGCACGACGGGCAGCGTCGACATCATGGGGCCGGGAGCCAATCTGCTGTCGGTCTCGGGGGCCGGCACTTACCCGATCCTGAATATCGCTGGCGGAACCGTCGACATCTCCGGGCTGACCATCACCGGCGGGAAAACGACCGCGTCCGGTGGCGGCATCGACAACACGGGTGGAATGCTGACGCTCAGCAACAGCATCCTGAGCAGCAACTCCGCCACCGGTAACGGCGGCGCTATCAACAACGGCGGCTCGATGCTGGTGAGTGACAGCACATTCGCAACGAACAAGGCCGGCAGCGGCAGCGCGATCTACAACACAGGCGCGCTGACGATGACCTACAGCACCGTCGCAGGCAATACTGCCACCGCGAGCGGCGGAATCTACAATGCCAGCGGCGCCATATTGACGGCGGTCAACAGCACGTTCGCGGGCAATACCGGCACGGGCAGCGGCATCTTCAACAGCGGTGCACTGGCAGTGACCAACAGCATTCTCGACGCCACGACCGAGTGCTCGGGCACAGGATGTCCGGCAACCGGCAAAGGCAACGTCGTCGGGGCTACGAAACTTGCGGTTCTGGGTTCCTATGGCGGGCCAACGCAGACCGTCCTGCCGCAACCTGGCAGTTCGGCCATCTGCGGTGGCTCTGCAGCCTACATTCCGCTGTTCGTGACTACCGACCAGCGCGGATTTGCCAACGAGAACACCACCTATACGGGATATTCGGCAACAGCTCCGTGCGTCGACGCTGGCGCGGTGCAGACGAATTACACCTCAGCGCAGTTTGTTGGAGCGCCCTACGTCGGCAACGCGAACACGCCGGGGACTGCGCCGCCGGTCATCGTATCGGTGATGGAAAACGGCCAGAACATCGGCGGCGTGCCAGTAACGCTGAGCTTCAGCGGAACCGGAACGGCGACCGGGCTGACCTCAAGCACCGTCGGCGGCACGGGCGCGACCTTTACTCTTCAAGTCAACCAGGCCAGCGCACCGACAGATTCGCTTTCGGTGAGCATTCCGGTTGTCGGCGCCAACACACTGACCGCCGGTCCGGCCCAGCTCACGGTTAATCCCCAGGGCGCGGCGACTTCGACAACGCCCGCCGCTGCTTCGGCTACGACGCTGAGCACCAGTGTGAACTTGTCGGCGACGGTTACGAGCGGTGGAAAGCCCGCAACCGCCGGACAGGTGACCTTCACCGTGCAGTACTCATCGGGTGCGGTGGTTACGGCTGTCGGGACGGTGAACAGCAGTGGCGTCGCCACCGTATCCTACCCGCTGCCGCAGGGTCTGGCGGCAAACACGTATACCGTCAGCGTGACCTACTCGGACATCGGAGGGTCCTTCGGTCCCAGCACTGCCACGGGGAATCTGGCGGTCGTCAAGGTGACGCCTACGGTGTCAACGTGGCCGACAGCCAGCGCCATCACGGTTGGGCAGACGCTGGCCTCGTCAACGCTGACAGGCGGTGTGGCCTCCGTGCCTGGCAGTTTTGCCTTCACCACGTCGACCACGGCTCCGCCTTCGGGAACTTCTTCGCAGAGCGTGACCTTTACGCCGACTGTCAGCGCGGATTACACCACGGTGGTGGGATCCGTGAGCGTGACGGCGAACGCCCCTCCCACCCCGATCGTTCCTTACATCGAGGTGAACGGCGGAGCGTGGCAGACCACCGGCAGCGCCACGGTGCAATACAGTGACTCCGTGAACCTGGGTCCGCAACCGCTGACTGGCGGTTCGTGGAGCTGGACCGGTCCCAATGGTTACAGTTCCACTGCGCGGCAGATCAACAGCATCCCGCTGACTTTGCCGACGAATGTCTTTGTCGCGACCTACACCAACCCGGCCGGCGCGAAGAGCACACAGACGTTCACGATCACTGTGGCTCCGACCGCCATCACTCCTTATCTCGAGGTGAACGGCGGAGCCTGGCAGACGACCGCCAGCGCGACGGTGCAACTCACCGACCTGGTGAATCTGGGTCCGCAGCCGCTGACTGGCGGTTCGTGGAGCTGGACGGGGCCAGGCGGGTTCACTTCCACTTCGCGGCAGATCAACAGCATTCCGTTAACTTTGGCCACGAACGTCTTCGTGGCTACGTACACCAATCCGGCCGGCGTGAAGAGCACGCAGACCTTTACGATCAGCATCGCTCCCTCGACGATCGTTCCTTATATCCAGGTGGGTAACGGAGCCTGGACCTCCGGCAACTCCACCATCGTGTTCCTGGGGAGTTCGGTGAACCTGGGCCCGCAACCGCTCACCGGCGGTTCGTGGAGCTGGACCGGGCCCAATGGTTACACGTCCACCTCGCGGCAGATCAACAACATTCCGCTGGGTTTTGGCTACGACGTCTACGTGGTTACGTACACGAACGCCGTCGGAATCAAGAGCACGGCGACGTTCACGATCATCGTTCTCTAGGAGCAACGGAACTCAGGGAGCTCGGCGAGCTCCCTGAGTTCCAGGAGTCGGCCTGGCTAGAAGATGAGCTTCACGCTTCCCTGAAAGACTCTGGCGGCATTGCCGCCGGCGGTCGATGAGATCTGGCCGAAAGTGGAAGACGAAAAGCCGGTTGTTGGGCTACCGAAATCCGGGTGGTTCAGCACATTGAAGGCTTCCAGCCGGAGATCGAGATTCAGCCGTTCGTGCAACGGAAACAGCCGCGAAACCTGAGCATCGAACTGGAAGTAAGGAGGCGTCCGAAATGCGTTCCGGCTGACATCCCCGAACGTTCCCACTTCCGCGCATCCATTGGTACTGGAACCGCACGGCGCCGTCACCTGAGCGAAAGCGGCTGGGTTAAGATACTCCCGGTTCGCCTCGCCACTGGCCCTGGAGAATTTCACTTCGGCATAAGGACTCACTCCAGCCACCCGATTCGGGCGATCCTGGCCCTCGTCGGTGAGGGAGTTATCCACTCCGGAAGTTACGTTGACCGCGGCCCCGGTGGTGATGTGCACCAGCGGAGCAAACTCCCAGTTATCGATGAGCAGCCGCTCAGCGCGGGGGAGATCCCTGAAGTTGCTGCGCGCAACAATGACGAAGTTCTCGATGTCGCGATAGTCGAAACCGCACGGCCCCCAGTCTCCCCTGGGGTTGTTGGGATTTTGATAGAGGCCCGCCGCAATATCGCCCTGGCCGTCGGCGATGTCCAGGCACTTCGACCAGGTATAGTTCGCCAGCAGGCTGAAGGTCGACGAAAGCCGGTGCTGGAGGGTGGCCACCATACCGTTGTAGCTGGCGAAGCCCACGTCATTGACGATGACCGAGCCGGCGCCGCCGCCTATGATCTGGTTGCCCTGAGCAGCGTTCGCAATCGTCAGCGCAAAGCGTGAGTTCTGGTTCTTGGTCGTCGAGCAATTCGTTCCCGCAGCGCCGGGTTTTACCGCTGCCGGCCCGGTCGTTACGATGCCGGCGCAGCCGGTGCCGCCCGCCCCCCATACTCCGGGGATGAAGACCGCCGGGCTCAGTGGGGTGCCCATAGGATCGTGCACGGTCCGGTTCCCGATGTAGTCGACCTGTGCCTGCCAGCCATGGCTGAGATCACGCTGAACGCTGAGCGTCCACTGCATGGTGTAGGCCGGGTGGAACTGGCTGGGCATGAAGATGTACTGGGACTGAGCGTAGAAGGTTGCCTGCGACGGAGTGGGGATCACCGGCTGGGGAAATGGACTGGTGGTAATGGAACCCACCGACCAGGGAGCGCCGAAGGACAATGGTCCGGATCCCGACGTTTGGGTATTGCTGATGGCGGTAGCAAACGGAGGATTCTGGTTGGTGCGCTGGCCGGTGAAGAAATTTGGTTTGTCGTAGGCCAGCTCGGCGCCTGCGCGGATCACTGTCTTACCCGAGCCAAATGGATCCCACGACACCGCGAGGTTAGGCGAAAACTGCCATGGCGAGTTCTGCGTGAACCCTCGGGTCACGCCCTTATCCCCGTAGAACAGAATGCCGGCGGGGGCGTTGGGGTAGACGGTGTTGATGGTGTTGTTGAGGAAATCGGCTTCGTTGAAAACGCTGCCGCGATTGAAGTAGTCCGTGGGCATGAAATTTGGCCCCCAGCGCACTCCGCCCACCAGGGTCAGGCGCGGCGAAGCGTGGAATGTGTCCTGGGCATAAAGGCTGGGAATCGGTCCACGCAGCGCGTTCTGTTGCTGCTTGCTCTGCTGGAAGGCGCTCAGCGTGCCCCACAGAAAGTCGAGGCTCTGATCGCCGATCACGCTGCCGCCATTGGGCCCGCTTCCGCTGTATTCACCATTGAACGTGAAGGTCCCGTTGGACTCGTACCCGTTGGAGATATTCAGCTCGTTCTGGACCCACTCCCCGCCCCAGATGATCTGGTGCTTCCCACGCACCACGGTCACATCATCGTCGATGGCCAGCGTGTTGTCGTTGAAATGGGCAACCGAGTTGGTCCCGCCGCCGATGGTGAATTTGCCTTCCGTGATTTGCAGACCGTTGGGGATGGGCAGATACATAGAAACGCCGAGGGTGCCGGCGTTGATGTCATTGGCGGCATAGCCGCGATTGTCCACGCGGCGCAGAACCGTAGCGTGCGCCGCGTTCACGAAGTTCGGACTGAATGCGTCGATCCAGCCAAGCGTCAAAGACTGCGTCCGCTCGATGTTCCCCGACTGCGTGGTGATGAGGATGTTGCTGGGGGAAAAGTAGGCCGGGAACTGATACCCGTCGATGAAATACCGGCCGTACAGGTTGTTCTTCGCGTTGATGGTGTAGTCGACCCGGGTGACAAATTCGTTATCGAAGGTCGCGGACGGGATGGAGTAGGAGACAAGCCCGCAATTCTGGGTGTCCACAGCCGGGTCGATTTTTGGCAGATAACCATCGAGCGCCAGCGATTGCTTGATATAGGCGGGAGGAGCGGAGTATTTGTCTCCCGCCAGCGTGGCGCCGGTCAGCGGGTCCACCAGCTGCACGAATTTCTTCGATGCCTCGCAGGTGGGTCCATCGGTCACGGAAAAATCGCCGGCCAGGTTCGCCGCCGTAGGCACAAAGGCTTCTGTGCTGGACTGGCTTTGATCGGCCTTCAGGTGCTGGTACCCGGCAAAGGCGAAAAGCTTGTCGCGGATGATTCTGCCGCCGAAGGTGCCGCCGTATTCGTTCTGGTGCAGGGTATCCGGCGAAACGGAATAGAAGTTCGTCGCGTCGAGGTAGTTGTTGCGGATGAACTCGAACGCTGTGCCATGGTAGGTGTTGGTCCCGGAGCGGGTTACGGCGTTCACATAACCGCCGGTATGCTCGCCGTCTCCCGCGCCGAGCACGGTCGATTCAACGCTGAACTGGCTGACCGCATCGGGGAACGGGAACGGGAGGTTGCCGTTGGCCATGTAGTCCTGGTTATCGCCGCCGTCGAGGCGCCACAGCGTAGTGTTCCCGTTGCCGCCCGCGATCGAGATGGAGATGGTCTGGTACGAGTACTTGCTGCCGGTAAAGTCGTTGCCGGGCGCAGTACTCGATCCTCCCGAAACGGTCAGCAGGCCCGTGATCTGCCGGCTGGTGGAGTTCAGCGGCATCTCCGTAATGTCCTTCTCGTCGACGGTCTGCTTGAATGAAGGATCCTCAGTCTGCAGGGCCAGACTATCCGAATGGACCTGCACTTCGGTGCTCGCCGCCCCCACCTGAAGGCTGGCATTGATAGCGATGCTGCTGCCGACTTCGAGCACGATATTCGTCTGCTCGTAAGTCTTGAATCCGGTAGCCGTGATGCGCAGGGTGTAGGTGCCCGTAGGCAGGCCAGGGAAGACATAGAACCCGGCGCTGCCGCTCCTGGTGTGGTGCTGTCCCTGCGTCGCTACATCGGTGATGGTGATCGCTGCATTCTGGACCACGGCTCCGGAGGCATCCAGTACGGTGCCCTGTACGTTGGCGGTTCCGGCGATCTGCGCTTTGCCCAGGGTGGCGAACAGCACCAGCGTCGCGAGACAACAGGCGCCCAACCAGCGCCCAGGGATTGCCATTGCGTTGGAGCGTGTGTTCCTCATAGAAGCCTCCAAAGAACTGCCGATTGCATTTTGTGTGCGAAGAGGTCTGACCTGTCTCAAAAACCGCACCAGTATCGTGGAGCCAGAATGGACCTGTCAAGGGGCAAGCGTCGGCCGATCCTCCGAGGGGATTGACGGAACGGGTGCGGGGAGCTACTTTTTGCCGACTCAACGCAAGCGGTTCGGTTCTGCCAGAGCCTCTTGTTTCTTGGCTTTGCCGATCCATCTTTTGTTCCTGGACCGACTCAAAACCGGGCAGGGGCGCCCCCGGATCTCCACCCCGCTGCAATCGTTTCCAGTCCAGGGGGAACTCGGTCCTCTGTCCGCAATTGTGTCACGAATACACCGTCCGCCCGATCTCCCGGCCCTCGTCGAAGAGGCGGCCGCGCGGCTGGTTGGTCAGACCACGCGCGATTCAATTTGCGGATCGGGTGGCGACCGCGGGAAATGAAAACCCTGCCCCCTTGTCCGGTTAAAGGGTTTGATTGTCGGCGCTGTCCAGTTGTGTATCCTTCGCCGCACGGCTCAGCAGAATGCGCAGGTCCTTCACCTGATCCAGATGAAACGCGGAGACTCCCGTCGGCGCGGTGACGGCGATGAAGTCGGCGCGATCCACTCCGGTCAGATAGAAGCTCGGTCGCGGATCGGGGGACGCTGCGGCGACCTCCACATGGCTGACTTCGAGATTCCGGATGTGGCGCAAGAAGAATCCCTGAGATGGCATCGGCCCGAACATGCCGGGATCCGGATACTTGTTTTCGAACTCCGGCGGCCGCAGGCCAACGGCATCCAGCGATGCGCCGCCGAGCGAATGTTGGTAAATGTCGGACAGCTTGACGTCTTCGATCGCGTAATCGGGGATCCCGCTGAGGATGGAACAGAGCCTGAAATGCGCGTTATAGCTTGTCAGGTTGCTGATGAGGATTCGGCGCATCGTGCCGACTTTGGTGGTTTCCTTTGGGCCGCGCAGGCGAGCACCGAGCCGCACGAAGATGGGCCCGGTTACGATGTCGCGCATGGTGATGTTCGAAATCGCGATGTCTTCGCAGAGCGCGCCATCCTCGCTTTCCAGCGCGAGCCCGTTGCAGGCGTCGAAAACGCAGTTGGAAATCGTGATGTTCTTAAAGCCGCCGTTCGATTCCGTCCCGCACTTGATGCGTCCTGTGCGTCCCACGCGCGCATCCGGAGCGAATCGCTTGAACGTGCCGTCGAGAACGCTGCCCAACTCATAATCGCCGGTCACGTAACAGTTGGTGATCGTCACATTTTCGGTCGCTCTGGCGTAGCCCAGGGCGTAACTGCTCTTCGGGCAAATTCCGTCGTCCCACGGTGAGTTCACCGTGCAGTTGGAGACGTGCACGTTGCGGCAGCAGTCGATGTCCATTCCGTCGCGGTCGGTGTCGATGGTGAGGTTGTCGATGGTCAGGTTATCAACGCCCGTCAGCAGGAGGCCGAAGTGGCCGCCCTTCAGGATGGAGAAGTCGCGCAGCAGCACATTGTGGCAGTTCTTCAGCGCGATACTCTTGTTGCCCGCGCCGGCTTGCTCGGCAACATAGATGGGGTAGTTCCCCCGCGCGACGCGGTTGGCGCCAAAGCTGAGGCCCTTGCCGTAGATCGTGCCCGGCCCGGTGATGCTGATATCGGTGATGCCTTCGCCCCAGATCAGCGAGTTGTGCCAGTGATTGTGACCATAATCCTGGTAGTCCTCCCACGGGGTATTGGGCTCGGCCGCATCGTAGGTCCCGCCGTTATAGCCGGTGGCGCCGCCGGGCAGCGGCGAATCCGCGGCGACGATGGTCGCGCCCTGCGCAAGATAGAGCCCAACGTGACTCTTCAGATGAATCGAAAAGCTCAGCCATGTTCCCGCGGCGAAAACCACCGTGCCCCCGCCTGCGGCCGCTGCCGCGTCGATGGCTTTGTTGATGGCGGGGGTGTCGACGGTCTTGCCATCGCCCACGGCGCCATAGGTGCGGACGTCGAAGATTCCCGGTGCCGGTGCAGGCGACGGCGCGTGAGAAGCAGCATGTACGTCGGGAACGATGGAGCCGACGACAGCGCCCAGACCCAGGGTACCCACGCGAAGAAGTTCCCGACGATTCGACTGGATAGAATTCATAGCGGCACGATCCTTGCAGAAAGAATGTCTCGATTGCAAATCGGATTTGAGCCCCAGTGGTATGACCACTGGGGCCCGTTCCAGCGTATCATTGGCTTCGCAATCTGACTTGCTCGCTGGTGAGGAAACCTCGTGATTCGATTCAAATCGCTTTTCTCATGGCTGCTTGCAGGGCTCGCGTTGACGGCTGTCTCGATGGCGTCTCCAGCGAGCGCCCTGTCGTCATCGACAACCTGCAATCCGCATTCTTACGGTGCGAAGGTCGATGGCGTTTCCAAAGACACCGCTGCCATTCAGGCCACCATCGATGCCTGCGAACAGCATGGAGGCGGCACCGTGCGGCTCAGCGCAGGCACGTGGCTCAGCGCGCCCATCGTCCTGAAGAGCAATATCACTCTCGAGCTCGATAAGGGCGCGACGCTGCTCGGCACCTCCGATCATCAGGACTACCCAGCCAAAACCGAATTTCGTGCGCCCGGCCGGCAGTCGCTGGTGAGTGCGACCGATGCGACGAACGTGTCCATTACGGGCGAAGGCGTGATCGACGGAGCCGGAGAAAGCTGGTGGCAGGAAGCGCGGGCTTTCGGCGATCACGGCGTCATGGGGTCTGACCACACGAGGCCGCGGCTGGTGGTCTTCGACCACTGCCGGCACGTGCTGGTCGAGGGCGTGACTATCCAGAATTCGCCGATGTGGCAACTGGTTCCTTACTACTCCGACGACGTGACGATTCGGAATATCAAGGTCCTGGCCCCTCAGCATTCGCCTAACACGGACGCTATCGATCCGTTCTCTTCGTCCCACGTCCTCATCGATCACGTCTATGCGGATGTCGGTGACGACGACGTTGCCATCAAATCAGGAAAGGCGAACTCGCAGGGCCCCGACGATCCGAGCCGCGACATCACCATCACCGATTGCACGTTTCTGCATGGACACGGCCTCTCGGTGGGCAGCGAAATCGCGGGTGGTGCGCGGAACATTCGCGCCGAGCGCATTCACTTTGACGGAACAGACAACGGTATCCGCATCAAGGCCAATCGCGATCGCGGCAATGACGTGAGCTCGCTGACCTTCCGCGATATCGACATGAAAAACGTGAAGAACGCCATCATCATCAGTGAGTATTACCCAAAGATCCTGCCGCCTGATCCGGATCCGGCGCAGCCCGTCACCCGGCTGACTCCTCATTTTCACGACATCACGCTGGAAAATGTAACAGCCACGGATATCGTTTCCGCCGGCGCCATCGCGGGATTGCCTGAGGCCCCGATTCGCGGCCTGATCCTGAAGAACGTCAGGATCGAAGCGCAGCACGGCCTGGATATCAGCAACGCCGACGTCTCTGGCGAAAAAGTCACTGTGCAGGCAAGCGACGGATCGTCCATCATCAAGGCGGCCGGAGGCAACGTTACGTTCCAGTGATGGCCGTGACTCTGGTCGCTCCCTCGGCCTCCCACTCGGGAACGCAGGCGGCGTAGGATGGACCGCTGTCGGGGTTTTACCTATCGATGAGTGGCTTCCTTCGAATCATCGGCTGCGTGATGGTGGCCTGCCTCGCACTGGCTCCCGCCGCTTCAAGCCAGCGGAGCAACGAGCCGCCATCTTCGATCGCAACATCCGGAGATTCGCTCGTCGCTCTGCGCCGTGGCTTCGAGTCACCTCCTTCCGACGCTCGCCCGATGATGCGCTGGTGGTGGTTTGGGCCCGCCGTCGAGCCCGACGAGCTGGCACGCGAGTTGCAGACGATGAAAGCCGGTGGCATCGGTGGTGTGGAGATTCAGCCCGTTTATCCGCTGGCGCTGGACGATCCGCAGACGGGATTCCGCAACATGAAATTTCTCTCGCCGGAATTCCTCAAAATGGTCGGCTTCGCCGCGGAGACCGGCCGCAGCCTCGGCATGCGCGTCAGTATCACTCTCGGCAGCGGTTGGCCCTACGGAGGAGCCTGGGTTCCAGTGACGGAAGCGGCTGGGCGCCTGCGCGTCGTAGCCGTTCCGGTTTCTTCCGGCGAGGATTCTGTTGCGGCACCGTCTCTCGAGAACGGCGAAGAGCTGCTCGCGGCTTTCGTCGCGGCGGGAACGACCGAGCATTACGATGCGAGGCACGCGCAGCAGGTCGGACGAATTAACAATGGCCGGCTGATCCTGGCCTCAGGGCTGAACGGGCCTCAGGTTGCGCTGTTCTTCATTTCCAGCCGCACCGGTCAGCAAGTGAAGCGCCCGGCATATGGGGCCGAGGGTTTTGTCATTGACCATTTCAGCGCCCAGGCGGTTCAGGATCACCTGAAGAATGTGGCCGAGCCACTGGTGCGTGCCTTTGGCGACCATCCTCCGTATTCCGTCTTCAGCGACAGCCTCGAAGTGTACGAATCCGACTGGACCCCGGACTTCCTCACCGAATTTCGCAACCGCCGCGGTTACGATTTGACGCCGCATCTGCCGGAAATGATCGGCGGAACGGGGCCGGAAGCTGTCGACCTGCGTTACGACTGGGGCCGCACGCTGGCGGAACTGATCGACGAGAATTATCTCGGAGCGATCAACTTGTGGGCGCGCGCGCACCACACTCAGTTTCGTTCGCAGAGCTACGGCATTCCGGCTGTCACGCTCTCCAGCAACGCCCGCGTCGATTTGCCCGAAGGCGAAGGCTCGCAGTGGCACGGGCCGTTTTCGTACACACGGTGGGCGACATCGGCCAGCCACGTCTACGGCCGGCCGATCACCTCGTCGGAGACGTGGACCTGGCTGCATTCGCCGGCATTCCGCGCGACACCGCTGGACATGAAGGCCGAGGCGGACACCTTTTTCCTGCAGGGCATCAATCAGCTGATGGGCCACGGATGGCCTTACTCACCGCCATCCGCGGGCGAACCCGGATATTCCTTTTACGCCGCCGCTGTCTTCAACAACCACAATCCCTGGTGGATGGTGATGCCCGAGGTGACCGGCTACCTGACCCGTATGAGCTGGTTGCTGCGCCAGGGCAAACCCGCCAACGACATTGCCGTTTTGCTGCCGGAGGAAGACGCACAGGCGCGCTTCCGTCCAGGCGAGGCGACCGTCAGCGATCAGATGCCCGAGTTGCTGGGGCCGGAACTCGTGCCCGCGATCCTCGACGCCGGTTACAACTTCGACTTCATCGACTCGGCGGCGATCGATCGCGTCGGCATTCACTACGCGGTTCTGGTGATCCCGAATATCGAGCGCCTGCCGCTGGCAACCTGGCGCAGGATCGCCGACTACGCGCGAGGCGGCGGGGTGGTGCTTGCAACACAAAGTNNCGCGCGCCGGGATTTCTGGAATCTCCGCGGGATACCGCCGCCATTCGAGAACTCTCACGCGAACTTTTCGCCCCGGATGCGAAGAACGCAAAGCTGGTCGCGAACACTTCCGACCTCGGCGCGGCGATCGCCGGATTTCTGAAGCCCGATGTGGCGATTGAACCAGCGACGCCGGAGGTTGGGTTCATTCATCGCCGGCTTCCTGAGGCTGACATCTACTTCATCGCAAATACCGGCAATCGCCCGCACAACTTTACCGCAACCTTCCGCACCGAAAAGCGGGGAGCCGAATGGTGGGATCCATTCAGCGGAACGAGTTCGCGCGCCGGCAGTGGTCCCGTGCTGAAAGTGGCGCTTGCTCCCTATGAGTCGCGCGTTGTGGTCTTCACGGATCACGCCCAGCCCGGAAAAGTGCAGCCGACAGTTACATATTTCGATCCCATCGACCTGATTCACGACTGGCAAGTCACATTCGACAAGACAGGCGTCAGCGACACGATGCAGACGCTGCATTCCTGGGCCGACGACGAGACCGGCAAATACTACTCCGGCACTGTTACGTATCGACGCTCCGTCGATATTCCGCAGAACGGTGCGACCGCCGGCTCGGCTGTTCTCGATTTCGGCGTGGGGACGCCCGTCGAGCGAGCGAAGCTCAACCTGCCCGGCATGCGCACCTGGTTCGACGCTCCATTGCGCGACGCCGCCATCGTCTATGTGAATGGCAAGCTGGCCGGATCGGTGTGGCATCCGCCCTTCTCGCTGAAGGTCGGGCCGTTTCTGCACGCGGGCTCCAATGAACTGAAGATTGTCGTCGCCAATACGGCCATCAACGAGCTCGCAGGACGCGCTTCCACGGATTACCGGCTGCTCTGGCTGTGCTACGGTAAGCGCTTCGCGTCCCAGGATATGGATCATCTGGAACCTCTGCCCTCGGGAATTCTGGGACCGCTGCTCATCGTCCCCGCAAACGAGATCACCGCATCGGAAGGGAATTCGACCCAATGACTTCGCGCAAAAGGATGGGAACCGCGATGCAAAGGCTCCTCCTGGCTGCCGCACTGCTGGCGGCCACGCCGCTGCTCGCGCAAACTCCGGCCGCCGCCCAGGCCATCTCGCCACAGGATCAGAAAGGCATCGATGGCGACATCAACCGCCATTTCGGCGACGCTCCCGCCGATCCCGGCCCCAGGGCGAAGCTTTCCGGATCATTGCGCCCGGCCGACGTGCGCGCCGCGACACGCAAAGTTGCTGACTGGGAGCTGGCCTGGTCGCAGCCGTACTTCGACCGCATCTGGACGTGGAGCGTGCTGTACACCGGCTTTATGGCGGCGTCGCCGGCGCTCGACGACTCGCGCTATCGTGACGCGATGGAGGCGATGGCGCAAAAGTTTCAATGGCAGTTGCGTTCCGAGCATCCCAACGCCGACGATCAGAGCGTCGGCCAGACCTGGCTCGAGCTGTATTTGTTGAAACCCGCACCGGAGAAGATCGCACCCACAAAGGCGGCGCTCGACGATCTGCTGGCCGGCGGAGCGGCGCGCATTCCCGAGGGGCAAGCGCAAATTCCGTGGTGGTGGTGCGACGCGCTGTTCATGGCGCCGCCGGTCTGGTCGCGCATGTACGCGGCCACGCACGATGCGCAGTATCTCGATTACATCGACAAGCACTGGTGGGAAACGTCGGACCTGCTCTACGATCCGCAGCGGCATCTCTATTTCCGCGACGTCACCTTCCTGCACAAAACCGATGAACGCGGCAATCCGATCTTCTGGTCGCGCGGCAATGGCTGGGTGATGGGCGGCATTGCGCGCACCCTGGACTACGTGCCAAAGGATCGACCCAGCCGCGCAAAATATGAAACGCAGTTGCGGGAGATGGCGGCAGCCGCTGCCACGCTGCAGGATCCGGAAACCGGCCTGTGGCACTCGAATCTGCTCGACCCAGCGGATTATCCGCAGCCGGAGACCTCTGGTTCCGCTCTGATCACCTTTGCCCTGGCGTGGGGTGTGAATCACGGCGTGCTCGATCGCGCGACTTACCAGCCGGTCATCGCCAAAGCGTGGCGTGGACTCGTCGGACAGATTTATGCGGACGGGCGGCTGGGCAACATTCAACAGACCGGCGCGGCACCCGCGCATTATCTGCCCTCTTCGAGTTACACGTATGGGGTAGGCGCGTTTCTGCTGGCAGGAGGCCAGGTCGAGGAGCTCTCCTCGCATCATCCACGGCGGGCGACGAAACACCAGCCGTGAGCCCGAACGCGTCGTCTCTCTTCAATCGAGGTGGAACACTTCCTCCAGAGGCGCCATGCTCGCGTCGGCGGCCCCCAGCTCGAGCGATTCGAAGAACGGCGCCATTTCCGCCTGCCATCTCGCGTTCACCGGATGCTCCTGCATGGCGGCACGCGCCCGCTCAAAGTCCGGAGTCTCGAGATAGCCAATCAGCAGGCCATCGGGGTGCAGGAAAAGCGAGTAGTTGCTCCAGCCGGTGGCGCGCAGCGCGTCCAGCATCTCCGGCCACACCTGCTGGTGACGCCGCCGGTATTCGTCCATCTTGCCAGCTCGAACCTTGAACAGGAAACACACTCGCTTCATACATCGCGCTCCTCTCGTATCTCTCCAGCCTTTCCTGGCCTTCCTGGGATGCGTTTCGCCGGCAACCACATTCTTCTTTTTGCCCATCCGATTCCAGGAGTATCATGCGGCTGGGCGGATTCTAACTGGGATCTAATTTTCAACGAGGGGAATCAGACATTGAGCGCGCACCGTGACCGCATAATTCAGGCGCTCGATTCGCTGCGGATTGAGCTTCCCTCCTGGGGATTTGCCAACACGGGAACCCGCTTCGGCAAGTTTCTGCAGCTCGAGGCCGCGGCCACCATCGAGGAGAAGTTTGCCGACGCCGCACAGGTGAACGCGCTCACCGGCGCCACACCTACCCTCGCACTGCATGTGGCCTGGGATTTGCCGGGTGACCTCCGCGACGCGAACAAGATCCTGGATCTGGCAGCCCAGACTGGCGTTCGTGCCGGATCCATCAACCCCAATTTGTTCGAGAGCCAGAGTTACAAGTTTGGATCGATCTGCAATCCCGATCCTGGAATTCGCCGGATGGCGATCGATCATCTGCTGGAATCCGTGGCCATCGCGAAGGCGCTTCGTTCGCGCGACATCTCTGTGTGGCTCGCCGATGGCTCGAATTACCCCGGCACGCAGAGTATCCGGCGGCGTATCGAATGGATGGCCGAAGCGCTCGCGGAGGTGCACGCAAGCCTGGGCGACGATCAGAGGCTGCTGGTGGAGTACAAGCCGTTCGAGCCGGCCTTTTATCACACCGACCTTGCCGACTGGGGTATGGCGCTGCTGATCGCGCGCCAGGCGGGGCCAAAAGCGTGCGTGCTGGTCGACACCGGACATCATTATCATGGCCAGAACATCGAGCAGATCGTGGCGTGGCTGCTTCGGGAGAAAATGCTGGGCGGCTTCCACTTCAATGACCGCCGTTACGCCGACGACGACCTGACCCTCGGCTCTATCGATCCGTATCAGGTTTTCCGGATCTTTCACGAGCTTCTCTCTGACAGCACCAGCATGGCGACGACCGCGTTCATGATCGATCAAAGCCACAATCTGAAGGGAAAAATGGAGGCGATGGTGCAGACGGTCTGCACGGCCCAGGAACTTTTCGCGAAAGCCGCGGTCGTCGACCGCGAACGGCTGGCGACCCTGCAGGACGAATGCCGCCTGGTCGAAGCGGAAGAGTGCCTTCGGGAGGGATTCTGGTTCGACGTGCGGCCTGTGGTTCAGGAGTGGCGCTCTTCGCGGGGTCTCCCGGCCGATCCCCTCGCGGCCCTGCGCGCAAGCGGCTACGTGGAGCGCATCCGGAGCGAGCGCAGGGAGCGGAATGTGTGCTCCGTGGCCACTTATGCCTGATAACTTCACCCATTTCCACTCCGTATAAGTCGTTCTTGGATTAAAAACTGGAAATAATTGTCCTGTTGATATCGCTATTTCATCAGTTGGGACGGTGCCTCAATGAAAACGCTAACTGCCCTGCGCTACTTGCAGGACCTGTGGGATGAAAAAACAGCCACGAACCTCGATGAGCCCGAGTTGCTGCGCTATCGCTCCAATCTGCTGGGAGCCGATCTGCGCATTACCAACTTCGGCGGCGGAAATACAAGTTCTAAAGTCGAGCAGCCCGATCCACTGACCGGGCAAAGGACCGACGTACTATGGGTCAAAGGCAGCGGCGGCGATCTGGGCAGCATTAAACGCGCCGGTTTTGCCACGCTCTATCTCGACAAACTGCTCGCCATCGAATTGCAGTACAAAGGCGTGGCCGAGGAAGACGCGGTTGTGGATCTGTACCCGCTTTGCACGTTCGGAGTGAACCCCACCGTCGCCTCGATCGATACACCCCTGCACGGTTTCCTTCCTTTTCGCCACGTGGATCATCTGCATCCGGACTGGGCCATCGCCATGGCAGCGGCCGCCAACGGCAAGGAAAAGATGGAGGAGTTCAATCGCACTTTCGAGCACTCCCTTGTGTGGGTGCCGTGGCAGCGCCCTGGTTTTGAGCTGGCCATGATGATGCGCCGCACCGTCCTTCAGAATCCGGGCTGCGATGGAATCGTGCTTGGTGGCCACGGCCTCTTCACCTGGGGCGAAGCGCAGCGCGAATGCTATCTGAACACCCTGACCATGATCGATCATCTCGGCCAGTTCGTTCAGGAGCATATCGAGCGCAACGGAGCTGCGATCTTTGGTGGCGCGACGCTGCCAGCTCGCGAGAATCGCAAGGACCTGGCCCTGGATCTGCTGCCCTTCGTGCGCGGACTCGTTTCCGGACAGAGGCGAATGATCGGAAGCTGGACTGATTCCGCGGATGTGCTGCGCTTCGTAAATTCAAAGGACGGTGCGGCCCTGGCGCATCTCGGCACCAGCTGCCCCGATCACTTTATCCGCACCAAGATTCGCCCGCTGTTTGTTCCGGCGGCGGCCGCGGACAACGTCGCCACGCTGCAAACGAAGATCAAGACAGCCCTCGAAACCTATCGCGCGGAATACGCCGCGTACTACGACCAGCACAAAGTCCCGTCGTCTCCAGCCATGCGCGATCCCAATCCCGCCGTGGTGCTGATCCCCGGCATCGGCATGTTTTCCTTTGGCAAGAGCAAGACGGAGTCGCGCGTCGTCGGCGAGTTCTACACCAACGCTATTCACGTGATGGAGGGCGCAAGCGCGCTCGCCGGTGCAACGGTCGTCAGGGATGTGCCGCAGGCCGGAGCCGCCGCTCCCTGCGAAGCTTTCGAGGTCTACACCAACTATGTCGCGCTGCCCGCCGCGGAAGCGTTCCGCATCGAGTACTGGGTGCTGGAAGACGCGAAGATTCGCCGCCAACCTCCGGAGAAGGAACTCAGCCGCAGGATCGCGCTGATCGTCGGCGGAGCCAGCGGCATCGGCCGCGCCACTGCTCTGCTGGCGGCCGAGCGCGGAGCGCACGTCATGATTGCCGACCGTGACGGCGCCGGTGCTGAAAGGGTAGCGCAAGAGGCTCGCGCAACCGCAGGCAAAGAAGCCATCGTCGCCACGGCCGTCGATATTCGCGATCGCAACTCGATCGCGGTGGCGCTGCGCGACACCGTAGCCCACTTCGGCGGACTCGACATTCTCATCAACACAGCGGCCATCTTCCCCTCCTCGCCGCAGGGCGCGATCGACGACGGGATGTGGGCTACGACGCTCGCCCTCAACGTGACGGCGAATTATCTGCTTGCGGAAGAAGCCGCGAAGCTGTTCGGCGCCGAACAACTCGACGGCAGCATCGTGCTCACCAGTTCCGCCAACGCCGTGGTTCCCAAGCGTGGCAGCGAAGCTTACGACGTGAGCAAGGCGGCCCTGAGTCATCTGATTCGTGAGCTGGCGGTTTCGCTTGCGCCACGCGTGCGCGTGAACGGCATCAGTCCGGCGACGGTCGTCAAGGGCTCGACCATGTTTCCGCGCGACCGCGTCATCGCATCGCTGACCAAGTACGGAATCACCTTCGATGCATCGGCGACTGACGATCAGCTGCGCGACCTGCTGGCGGGCTACTACGCGAATCGCACGCTCACGCATCAGCCCATCGAGCCGGACGACTGCGCCCGCGCCATTCTCTTCCTCGCCGGTTCACACACCCGTTGCACCACGGGACACTTGATTCCCGTCGACGGCGGTTTGCCCGAGGCGTTCCTGCGGTGAGCCGTAGTTCCGACCCCGAGAAACCGGCCCTCATCGCCATCGACCTCGGGGCGGAGAGCTGCCGTGTCTCTCTGCTGAAATGGCAAGCCGGCCATCCGCGCATCTCCATGGTCCGCCGCTTCGAAAATGGCCCCGAGGATCATGGCTCCGGCGGGCTGCGCTGGAACCTCGATCGCATTTGCAGCGAGCTGGACCGCGGTCTTCGCGCCTGCGCGGAGCTGGCGCCGGAGGGCGTCGCGAGCATCGGCGTTACCGGCTGGGCGGTCGATTACGTGCGCCTCGACGAGTCCGGGAGGCCGCTTGCGCCGCCCTTCTGCTATCGCGACCAGCGCACGCAGGCCGCGTTCAAGGCGGTCCATGCCGTCGTTCCCGCCACCTCTCTCTATGGCCAGACCGGCGTGCAGATTCAGCCCATCAACACTCTCTATCAGCTCTATGCGGACAAAAGCAGTGGCGGCGCAAACTCCGCGCCGTGGGTCAATCTGCCGGAGTACATCCTGCACTGGCTCGGCGCTCCGCGCGTCGCTGAGTACACCAACGCGACGCACACCGGACTCGTCGGCGCGGAGACGCGCCAATGGTCGGGGGAGGTTTTCCAGGCCCTGGGCCTGGACCTCACCGCCGCACCGAAGCTGGTTTCGCCGGGAACCGCTCTCGGGCCGCCACGCGACGATCTGCGCCAGCTCCCGGCATTCGCGAGAACGCAGCTCATCGCACCCGCCTGTCATGACACGGCCTCCGCGATCGCCGGAATCCCGGAGCGCCCCGGCGGCTGGGCCTACATCAGCTCCGGCACGTGGTCACTCGTGGGCGTGCCGCTGGCCCACAACCTGCGCAGCCACGAATCGTATTCCCGCGGATTCACCAATCTCGGCGCCGCGGACGGCGGCATCCTCTTCCATCGCGGCATCCCCGGGATGTGGCTACTGCGGCAATGCATGAACACCTGGGACTCCGATCGACGATGGAGCATCGCGCAACTGATCGAAGAGGCGCAGCGCCTGCCCGCCCCGGACCACCCGCTCGACCTCGACGACCCCGCTCTGCTCCCACCGGGCAACATGACGGCGCGCATCAACGATCAGCGCAGACGGCAAAGCCTCGCTCCGTTGCCTGCCGGATGCGAAGCGGCCCCGCATTACGCCAGCCTCATTTTTCACAGCCTCGCGCATCGCTATGGCGTTCTGCTGCGCGAAATCGAGGAGATGACCGCGCACCGGCCGCGCCACATCTGCGTGGTCGGCGGCGGTAGCCAGAACGAATATCTCAACGCGCTCACCTCTGCAGCCACCGGCCTGCCGGTCAGGCGCTGCTCCGTCGAAAGCTCCACGCTTGGCAATTTCGCCCTACAATGGGCGCGGATCGAGCAGNNATGTCCTCTGCCATTCTTGGCGGAATCGGATGGCATATGGTCGGCGCCGCTTCCGCTGCGTCTTTCTATGCGCCCATCGAGAAGGTGAAGAAGTGGTCCTGGGAAACCACCTGGGCGGTCGCCGGCGTTTTCTCCTGGGTCCTGCTGCCGCTGATCGTCAGCCTGATCCTGCTTCCGGATTTTCACGGCTTCTACGCAGGCATCGAAACCGGCGTCTTTGCCAGGACTTTTCTCTTCGGCTGCATGTGGGGCATCGGCAATGTGAACTACGGCCTCACCATGCGCTATCTCGGCATGTCGCTCGGCATCGGGGTGGCCATCGGGGTCACGCTGGTCGTCGGCACGCTCGTTCCTCCCCTCCTGCATGGGCAACTCGTCTATCTCTTCACCAGCCGCAGCGGTCTCTTCACAATGTCCGGAGTCGGACTAGCGCTGGTGGGGATCGCCATCGTCTCCTGGGCCGGCCATCAGAAGGAATTGCGCCTGGGAAAACGAACTGAGGAATTTAACCTGGGCAAAGGCCTCCTGCTCGCTGTCATGTGCGGCATNNGCGCTGCCCAGCTACGTCATCATCATGGGCGGCGGAGCGCTGGTGAATTTCGCCTATTGCTTCACACGTCTCGCGTATCGCAAAGACATCTCTCTCCGCCGCGACTGGTCGCAGACCCGATCGACGTTACTGCTGAACAGCTCCCTGGCGGCCTCCGGCGGCATCATGTGGTATCTCCAGTTTTTCTTTTACGCGTGGGGCGCGGCGAACATCCCCGTCCATCTCAGCTTCGTTAACTGGATGCTGCACATGAGCCTCTACGTGCTCTTCGGCGGCATCGTCGGCCTGGCTCTCGGTGAATGGCGCGGCGCTCAGGGCAAACCGGTACGACTCCTCTGGACCGGGATGATCGTCATCATTGCCGCTGCGAATCTTGTAGGACTGGGGATGGCGTCGTAAATTCCGAAAATGCGGTGACGGCGTCAGGAACCAACCGTGAACGTCCCCACCATTGTCAGCGCACCGACGGAGTCTCCGAGATAAACGGTGTATTGGCCCGGTGCCACTGTCCACGCGCCCGATGTCTCGTCCCAATACGACAAAGGATGGGAGGAGTCGTTCTCATCCACCTCGATCGTGACCGCCTGTGATGCCCAAGGCTGCAGCGTCACCTTTTGCCAACCCACCAGCCGATGCGGCGGCTCACCGGTGCTCGCCGGCAATCCCAGATAGACCTGTGCGACCTCCGCGCCGCTCACCGCCCCGGTATTCGTAACCGTCAACGTTACCTGTATATTCGGGTTGCTCGTCGAGGAGAGATTGTTCACGATCGCTGAGTTAGCGAGGGAAAACGTCGTGTACGACAGCCCGAACCCAAACGGAAATAAGGGCGTCAGTCCCTGGGAGTCGTACCACTTGTAGCCAACATTGAATCCCTCAAAATAATTCACCTCAAACGGTGTCGTACTGTCCGGTGGCGTGGGAATCGTCGGCCGCGGCAGCTGCGCCACGCTGGCGGGAAACGTGATGGGCAACTTGCCCGACGGATTCGTCTTGCCGAAGAGCAGATCGGCGATCGCCGGGCCGCCGCTCTGCCCCGGATACCACGCCTCCAGCACGGCCCCCACCTGGCTGAGCCACGGCATCACCACAGGTCCGCCGCTCTCGATCACGACGATCGTATGCGGATTAGCCGCTGCCACCGCGCTCACCAGAGCATCCTGATCGATGGGCGTAGCGTCGGTCAGGTCCGTCAGGTTGAGACTGGGCAGATCCATGCCCTCGCTCTCCCACTGGCTCACGAAGACGACGGCCACCTGCGATGACGCGGCCAGTGCCGCCGCGGCAGTGGCGTTGCTGCCATCGGCGAACTGCACATGCGCTCCCGGCGCCATGCCTTCGATTGCCTTCATCGGCGACGATGGATCCCACACCACTTCCGACCAGCACGGTGGGCATGGATTGCCACTGGTCAGCGCGGGCCCTCCGACAGGCTGCACCTGCGCCGATCCGCCGCCGGAGAGCACGGCCACGTCCGCATGGGAGCCGATGACGGCGATGGACTGCACCCCCGCGCTGAGCGGCAGAGCCCCATTGCTGTTTTTCAGCAGCACCGCTCCGCTTTCCTCCACCTGTTGGGCGATGGCTGCGTCGGCCGCCGCGGGAATGGGCTGGATCGTCGGCGGATCATCGAAAAGCCCCACCTGGAACATGGCGCGCAAAACGCGATGCGCCATGTTGTCCAGCCGCGACTGCGGTACCCGCCCGTTCTGGATCGCCGTCCCCAGCGACCCAAAATATTCCTGGTCGGGCTGCTCCTGATCCAGGCCCGCATTGGCCGCGTTGACCGTGCTGTGTGTCGCCAGCCAGTCCGACATGACAAAGCCGGTAAAGCCCCAGTCGGTTTTCAGAATATCCGTCAGCAGGTGCGAGTTCTCGCAGTTGTACGTGCCGCCGGTCAGGTTGTAGGAGCACATCACCGACTGCACGTTCGCGTCTTTCACGCCGATTTCGAACGCCAGCAGGTCGCTCTCCCGCCCGCCCCGCTCGTCGATGATCGCGTTCGCCGTGGTGCGTCCCGTCTCCTGGTCGTTATAGGCGTAGTGCTTGATATCGGCGATCACATGCTGCGCCTGTACGCCCTCCAGATGCGCGGCGGCAATCTTCCCGGCCAGAATCGGATCCTCACCTTTGGTCTCGAACGTCCGGCCGTCGCGCGGCTCGCGCCCCATCAGATTCGTGTTGCCACCCAGGTTGACGTCGATGCCGTAGTCGCTCAGCTCGGTCCCGATCACCGTGCCGTATTGAACCGCGGCCTGCGTATCCCACCCGGCGGCGCTGGCGATCGAAGACGGCAAGGCTGTGGCGGGTCCTACGCCATTGCCCACGCCCACGCTGCCATCGGCGAAATACAGAGCCGGAATGCTGAGTTGCGGAATGCCCGGAATCCAGCCACCGGCGCCTCGCGGAAAGCTGTAATTCAGACTGGGATCGTTCGCCACCCCGCCAGCCACCATCTGCAGCTTCTGTGCCTGCGTCATCTGCGCCAGTAGGGCGTCGGCGCGCTGATCCGGCGTTCCCGACGTGGGTGGGCCGGTCGGAGAACCGGTTTGAGGCGGCGTCGATGATCCGCATGCAGCCAGCATCGCGGCCAGCGGCAAAGATAGAATGATTGCAGAGCCCCCTACTTTCTTTACCGATGACCTGGGGGCCGAATTGTTTCCGAAATGTTGAATGGAGCGGAGAGACATAAGCCCTACCGACTACTTCCAATAGAAACCAGCTAGTTTAGTTCTTTTGCGCTGAAAAGTTGTCGCACGCCTGCTGCTTCCATAAGATCGAACTTGACTCCGGTCATGCCTGACAAACTGCCTCGTGTTCGCTTCGCACCCTCGCCTACCGGCTTTCTTCACGTAGGAAATGCGCGCACCGCGCTCTACAACTGGCTCTTCGCGCGACATACGGGCGGGGCCTTCCTGCTGCGCATCGAAGACACCGACCTCGACCGCAGCGAGATGCGCCACGAAACCCAGCTCATGGAGGATTTGTTGTGGCTCCGCCTCGACTGGGACGAGGGCCCAGGCGTCGAAGGCCCGCATGCGCCGTACCGGCAGTCGGAGCGGCTCGGCATTTATCGCGAGCACACCGATCGCCTGCTCGCCGAAGGCAAAGCCTACCGTTGCTTCTGCACCGCGGAGGAGCTGGAGGCGGAACGTCATGAAGCCGCCGCGGCGCATCGTCCTCAGGTCTATTCCGGACGCTGCCGCGCCGTCTCTGACACTGAATCCGTTGCGCGCGCTGCCGCCGGCGAACCGTTCGCCGTGCGCCTGCGCATCCCTGACCACCCGCTGCGCTTCCACGACCTGGTGCGCGGCGCTGTCGAGTTCCCCAACGAGACGATCAGCGATCCGATCCTCGTCCGCTCCTCGGGCATGCCTGTCTACAACTATGTCGTCACCCTCGACGACGCGCTCATGGAGATCACCCACGTCATCCGCGGCGACGATCACATCTCGAACACGCCGAAACAGGTTGCGATTTACGAGGCTTTCGGCTGGAAGCCGCCGGAGTTCGCGCACCTCTCCACGATCCTGGGCAGCGATCGCGAGCGGCTGTCGAAACGCCACGGCGCCACTTCCGTTGCCAGCTTTCGCGCCATGGGCATTCTGCCCGAAGCGCTCGTGAACTACCTCGCGTTGCTCGGCTGGGGCGCGGAGGGCGGCACACGCGAGCTTTTTTCGCTTGAGGAGCTGGTCCACGAGTTCCGCATCGAGCGCGTCACCGCCTCGCCCGCAATCTTCGATTGGGAAAAGCTGCACTGGCTCAACCGGCATTACCTCAAAGCCGCCGACCCGGAGCGGATTGCCGAGCTCGCGTGGTCCCATTTCGTCAGCGCGGGCCTGCTCCCTTCCCACAATGCCATCTGGCAGGTCACTACCGCTTCGGTCGAAGCATGGTTCGGCAAGCTGCTGGCTCTGTTTCTGCCTGCGGTTAACCAGCTTGACGAGTTGCCCGTGAAGGCTGCGTTCGTCTTTCGCTTCAGCCCTGCGGCGGCCCGCGCCAATGACGAGAACGCCGCATTGCTGGCGACCGAAGCATCGCAAAAAGTTCTCGCCGCCTTTGCCGCGCGCGTTGCCGCGCATTCCGGCCCGATCACGCCAGAGCTGTTCAGGGCGTGGATGAACGAAATCAAAACGGAAACCGGGGCGAAGGGCAAGGACCTATTTCACCCCGTCCGCATCGCGCTCACCGGATCGCACTCCGGACCGGAATTCGACAGGTTCATCCCCATCGTTGAAGAGGGCAGTCGCCTCGATCTGCCTGTCCACGTTCTGAGCGTCCGCGAACGCATCGAACAATTCATGGGCGGGGGACGATGAAGACGGTCCTTTGGATCGAAGAAGCCAATCCCTCACGCCTTGCCATCGTCCTGCGCCCGCGCGGCGATGAGGGTCTGCAGGCCGATCTCGAACTGGTCAGGGAAGCCGGCATCGACGTTCTTGTCTCGCTGCTTACGGCCGACGACAATGAAGATCTGGGCCTCGCCGGCGAAGGCAAAATTGCCGAGCAGTTGGGAATGAAATTCATCGCGTACCCGATCCTCGACCGATGCACACCGTCGGACCTCGCCTCTTTTCACGCGCTGGTCGCCAATCTCCGCGATCAGGTCCGAGACGGCAAACGTGTTGGCGCTCACTGCCGCGGCTGCATCGGCCGTGCTACTGTCCTGATCGCTTCGGTGATGATTGCGCTCGGCTGGGATGCCAGCCAGGCCTTGCAAAAAATCGAACGCGCCCGTGGATTCCCCGTCCCGGACACGCCGGAACAACTGGAATGGATCCTGCACTTCCATCCCGGCCCGTGACCCTCGCCTTCCCGCACTCCTGGGATGCCGAGGTCCTGCCGAAGAGGCCGCTCATCAAGCCTCTGCGCTGCTTCACCTATCCGCGTGAAGCCGAAGAAGTGGAGCGAGGCGCGCTCGAAGTCATGGTCCGCCCTGCGGGCAAGGGCGGGAAATTCCTCGCCACCTTTGCCCTTGGATTTGCCGATTCGGCCGCGCCCTGCGGCCTCTGGAGTTGCCCGAATGTCGACGACCTGTGCGCCATTTCCGGCGGCTATGGGTACATTGTCAACACGCTCGACCCGGCGCAGTTCGCTCACGTGCGCCCGGTCCTGGAAGTGTGGCCGGTGACAAAGCACAATCTGCTGCTCTTCGTCGGCCACTACACGCTGATGGCCTGGGGCGCGAACGGCGCGGAGTGGCAAAGCCCGCGCCTTTCCTCAGAAGGTCTGCGCATCGTCGGGACTCACGGTAACGAGCTGCACGGCTTCGGGTGGGATTTGCAAACCGACCGCGAGCTCCCCTTCACCATCGACCTGCACACGGGACAGCGCACCGATCCTCATTCCGGCTGAGACTCGTAGAAGCTCAGCGCCGCATCGCCCTGCTTCAGGACCCGGTACCGAACCAGCCGCCCGTACCGCTTGTCCAGCTCACGCCGCTTCTCGTGTTCGGCGACCACCAGGGCGTCCGGCGCCAACACGCCGCTGCACTCCCCTCCCAGCAGATTGAGTGTCACCGCATATTCGTCGACCCGCGCGTACGGCGGGTNNGTCCAAAAACACCAGATCCGCCTGGCGTCCCGCCTCTGCCAGTCGCCGCAGTCCGGCGCTCACGCTGCGCGGCTCCAGCGCATAATTCCCCTGGATTCGAAGCGCGGCCAGGTTGCTGCGGATGACGCGCAACGCAGCCTCCGCCTGTTCGACAAAAATCGCCTCGCGCGCCCCCCGGCTGGTCGCCTCAATGCCCACCGCGCCCGATCCGGCATAAAGATCCAGGAAGACGGCCCCCTCGATCCTCGGCGCCAGCACGTTGAACAGCGTCTCCCGCAGGCGATCGCTGGTCGGTCGTGTGTCCAGCCCGCGCGGCGCATGCAAAACCCGCGACCGGTACTCGCCGGCAATCACTCGCATCTCTTTCTCCCTGGCAAAATCTGCCGACCCTCTACAATAACGGCAAGGGACATCGAGATGCGCGCCTGGTCATTGCCGCTCGGACGCTGGTTTGGCGTGCACCTGCGCATCCACTATTTCTTTCTTCTCCTGCTCCTCTTCTGTTTGCTCTCAACGAATTTTTCCGGCATCTCCGCCTGGCGTGGCATCTTTTTGTGGTTCCTGCTGTTCGGCGCGGTGCTCGGACGCGAAGCCGCGCGCGCCATGACCGCGGCCTGGCACGGTCTCGCCGTGCGCAGCATTCTTTTGCTTCCCATCGGCGGCCTCTTTTCCTATTCCAGCCCGGAAATGGCGGAGCGCGCCGTGGAGGGCTCGACGCAGTGGGCTTTGACACTTGCCGGCCCTATCGCCAATCTCACCTTCGCCGCCCTGGTCGCCGCGCTCATTGAAGGCGCCACCTCGCAAGTCCCCATCGTCACCCTGCCCCTGGTCACAGCCGCGCATCTCATGCGCTCCATCGTGTGGCTCAACGTGGCCCTGGCGCTCATCAATTTCATTCCCGCCTACCCGCTCGACGCCGGCCGCCTCGTGCGCAGCGGAATCTCGCGCACCCGGGGCGTGGCCCAGGCCACCCGCTCCGCCTCCGGCCTCGGCCAGATGCTGGGCATCGGCGCCGTCGTCGCCGGCCTCGCGCTCCTGGCTATTCCCAACACCCATCTCGCGGCCGCCGTCAGCCCCTGGCTCATCATGGGTGGATTCTTCGTCTTTATCGGCGCCCAGCTTGAAGATCAGGGCGTGCTCTTCCAGTCCGTGGTCGAAACCGTACGTATGCGCGACGTCATGCTCACCGACTTTGACACGCTTTCCCCCTCCGACACGCTCTCCGACGCACTCTACAAAGCCATCCACAGCCTCCAGGATGACTTTCCCGTGGTCCGCGGTGCGGCGCTCGTCGGCGTCGTCTCCCGCCAGGGCATCATCCAGGCGCTGCGCCATGGCGGCAACGGATACATCCAGGCCATCATGTCGCGCGCCTTCCAGGTCGCGCAGCCCGACGACTCCCTCGGCGCGCTGATTCGCCGCATCGGCAGCGGTCGCCTCTCCCTCATTCCCGTCGCCGAAAGCGGACGCATCGTCGGCATCGTTACCTGGCAAAACCTGAGCAGCAGCATGGGCCTGCTCGCCGAGTATCGCCGCATCGAACGCGCCGACAACGAACAGTGACTGACGAACCTCTCGCCCCCGGCCTCTATCTCGTCGCCACGCCCATCGGAAACCTCGAAGACATCACCCTGCGCGCGCTGCGCGTCCTGCGCTCCGCCGATCGCATCGCCTGCGAGGACACCCGCCATACCCGCAAGCTGCTCGACCGCTACAGCATCGCCACGCCCACCATCAGCAGCCACGAGCACAACGAGGCAGAACGCAGCGGTCAGCTCATCGCAGAGCTGAAGAACGGCGCGCGCATCGCCGTCGTTTCCGATGCGGGAACCCCAGGCATTTCCGATCCTGGCATGGTGCTCGCTGCCGCGGCCATCGCTGCAGGAATTCCCGTTTATCCGATCCCTGGCGCCAGCGCTCTTCTCGCCGCGCTTGTCGCTTCAGGGCTCAGCACGGAGCAGTTTTCTTTCGTTGGATTCCTTCCCCCGAAAGCCGGAGCGCGCCGCACCGCTCTCGAAGACCTGGCCGCGGGACTGTCTCGGCCGACGACGCTGGTGTTCTACGAGGCTCCGCATCGCATCGCCGATACCCTGGCTGACGTCGAAATGATTTGGGGCCCGGACTGCCGGGTCGTCCTCGCGCGCGAGCTGACCAAGCTCCATGAGGAATTCCTTCGCAGCACGGTTCAGGACGTCCGGAACCAGTTGGCCGCACGGGAAAGTATTCGCGGCGAGATGGTGCTGCTTCTCGACGCCCATCCGCTCTCAGCAACCGCTGCTAACCCCCCGAGCAGCCTGCAAGCCCACCTCGCGAAGCTCGAAAAATCCGAAGACCTGACCGAAAAAGATGCGCTCAAGCGTATCGCCCGCGAACGCGGCGTCTCCAAAAGCGAACTGTGGCGCGAATTGCAGCGCGAGCGCGCACGAGGGAAATGAATCGTTGCGCTACGCCCCCGGCACCGTCACGCCCGAGCGCCGCACCCACTGCCCGCCGTGCTTCTCGAGGTATACCCAACTCCCCGTGGCGCACAGGTGCGCGCACCAGTCGTTCATGTAAACCAGTGCCGCCCGGTGCTTGCTGTCGAAATACACTTCGCTGAAGAACGTCACACCCGCATAGCCCGCCCACTGCGACTGCGTCTCCGAGCTCACCTGCGCCGCGGCCCTGGAAGCGCGCAACGCTGCCACTTCATCCGGACGCAGCAGCGAGAATGCATGGCTCAGCTGAAACGGATCCTTCGTCAGCTGCACGCGCACATTCCGGTTCGCCGCGTAATCCTCGACCGCCTCCTGAAATCCGCGCGGATTCTCCGGCGGCGGCTTCAGCTCGCCTTGCGGAGGAACCGCCGGGTTGCGGTCCCTTTCATTCACGGTGATCGCGGCAATCGCCCACCGCGCGTTCAGCTCCGGAGCCATGCTCGCGAATTCCTCGCCCGGCATCAGCTTCGAATAGATTGCGTAGGAGTCGTCGGCCCGGTCGTCGGGCATCGGGATCGCGCCCTGGTCGGAATAGCGCGTTGCCGTTCCCGGTGCCCTGCGGTTGCTCGCCGTCTGCGGCAGCACGATCAGGGCGAACATCCAGCAGGCAGACAACACCCCAAAACCGAAAAACGGCAGGCAGTGCAGGCGAAATCGCATGCTTGCATAGACGCGCCCTGAAGCGAATGCGTTCTCTTTTTTCTGCGAATTAGCTATGCGGCGGCCGATCCCAGGCCGGCACCGGGCGCTCGCTCTCCGGCAGGTCGCGCCCCTTCACCCGGTCGTACAGGTACGCATCGCTCGTGGTGCCCAGCGCCTCGTTGTAGAGCGTCGCCCTGCCGGTGACTTCCCGTATCTCATCTTCAAACCGATGCAGCGTCTGCAGCCGATCCGCGGTCGCCGGAAACTCCGCCTTGCTCGTCCGGAAAAACTTCTGAAAGCCCCGATCCACGAGTTCCGCAATCTCGCCGCCGATCACCACCCCCGGCCGCACCGCCGCGCGCAAACCAGCCTCGTTCTGTACCTTTTCGAGCACAATGGCACAGCCATACTTGCCGATGCGCCGCTGATTTGCGTCCCCCGGAACGTCCTGAACATCGAATTGAAGACGGCGCAGTTCGCTCAGAACCTCGTCCCACGTGCGTTGTCGCGGCTGTTTGAGCATGGTGGCTGTTTCCCCGGAAATCGGGCCACCCGCTACACTGAACAGTAGCTGCAGCCCTTGTTGCAAGGGTCGCACAACCACGCACCGGCTGCAATTTGCGGCTGGTTCCGTTGGTAACGGATTGAAATTTACCCATGGCTGCACTGGCCGCAACCAAACCCGGCTCCACCCTCCTCGACCGCATCGGCAACACGCCCCTCGTGCGTCTGGAGCGCCTCACGACTGAGCTGCCCGGTGTTCAGATCCTCGGCAAAGCGGAGTGGACCAATCCCGGTGGCTCCGTCAAGGACCGCGCCGCCGCCGCCATCGTCCTCGACGCCCTCCAGCGCGAGCAGCTTTGCCCCGGTATTCGCCTCCTCGACGCGACCAGCGGCAATACCGG
>PKVY01000130.1:0-16450 GCA_003131625.1 Acidobacterium sp.
TGCGCTTGGTCAGCGTGGTCACCAGTACGCGTTCGTTTTTCTGCGCGCGATCGCGAATCTCATGGAGCAGGTCGTCGATCTGGCCGCGCACCGGGCGTATCTCGACCTCGGGATCGACCAGGCCCGTGGGACGAATGATCTGCTCGACCACGACGCCGGCAGCCTTGGTCAACTCATAGGGCCCCGGCGTCGCAGAGACGTAGACGATCTGGTTGGTGCGCGCCTCGAACTCCTCGAATTTCAGCGGGCGATTATCCATTGCTGAGGGCAGGCGGAAACCATAGTCCACCAGGTTCTGCTTGCGCGAGCGGTNNTCTCGTCGACGAACACCAGCGCGTTGTCGGGCACATATTCGAACAGCGTCGGCGGCGGCTCGCCGGGAAGGCGTCCGGAAAAGTGGCGCGAGTAGTTCTCGATGCCATGGCAGTACCCAACGGACTTGATCATCTCCAGGTCGAATCGTGTCCGCTGGTGCACGCGCTGCGATTCGACCATCCGCCCCTGCGTCTCCAGCTCCTTCTCCCACCAGGCCAGCTCCTCGAGGATCGTCTCAATCGCGGCCTTCCGCCGCTCCGGCTGCACGACGTAGTGGCTCTTGGGATAGATGGGCAGACGCGCGTACTTCTGGCGGACCGTGCCGAACAGCGGGTCTATTTGTGAAAGAGAGTCGATTTCGTCGCCGAAGAGCTCGATGCGGTAGGCATTCTCGTCGTAAGTGGGAAAAACTTCGATGACGTCACCGCGCACGCGAAAGGTCCCGCGGCGGAAGTCGGCATCGTTGCGCTCGTAGAGAATCTCCACCAGCCGGCGCGTGATGTCATCGCGCCGCACACGCTGCCCTTTTTCGAGCAGCAACAGCATGCCGTAGTAGGCTTCCGGCGAGCCGAGTCCGTAGATGCACGAGACGGAGGCGACGATGATGGCATCGCGGCGCTCGAAGAGAGAGCGCGTCGCGGAGAGGCGGAGCTTGTCCAGCTCCTCGTTAATCGTGGCTTCCTTCTCGATGTAGAGATCGCCCGCGGGAATGTACGCTTCCGGCTGGTAGTAGTCGTAGTAGGAGACGAAATACTCGACCGCATTGTGCGGGAAGAACTGCTTGAACTCGTGAAAGAGCTGCGCGGCCAGGGTTTTGTTGTGCGCGAGCACAAGCGCGGGGCGGTTGAGCTGCTCGATCATCTTCGCCACCGTGAAGGTCTTGCCCGAGCCGGTGACACCGAGCAGGACCTGATGCTTCTCGCCAGCTTCGATGCCAGTGAGAAGCTCTTCGATGGCGCGGCCCTGATCGCCGCGCGGCTTGTAGTCGCTGACTAGCTGGAAGTCCACAGCTTGATTTTAGGAGATCGCCTGTGGATGCGCGTCAGCGCCGCCGGATTTACCGCCGGAGCTTGCTGCCGATCCAGAGAAATACCGGCCAGACGATCAGCCATGCGAGCGAATACCAGTGCGGCCAGGTGCCCCACATCCGCCATGTGAATCCCAGGCCAACCAGTTCGCCGATAAGGAAAAGCACGAAGAGGTGAGTGCCGGGTTTGGAGGGTGCGATGCGGACGCAGAGCCAACCGCCGAGGATGGACGCAGCGGCGAAGATCGCGGTGCTGATCCACAGGAGAAAAGCGGGCGGGACTTTCCCCGCGACGTATTGCGTGGGGAAGAAGTGAGTCAGGACAGGATCGCTGCAAAACACGATGCCGTAGACCACGATGTAACTGATCACAACAGACGCGATCGATCGAAGCAGCTTCATTGGCAGAGCCTCTTTCACGAGACCAGATTTTTTCGGGGAGGCGTGCAGGATAACGCGTTTGTCGCTGATCTGAAAGGGAAAACCGCCCGCAGCCGAGTGGCTGCGGGGCTGACGGATCAGGTTTGTTTAAGCGCCAACGGGCGCTTCGAGTTCGACGCGGTGCGGCTTCGGCACGGCAAGGTCGAAGCGATCGAGGCTCATCACCTTATCCCAGGCCGCTACAAAGTCACGAAGAAACTTCTTCTGGTTGTCCGCACTGCCGTAGACTTCGGCGAGGGCCCGGAGTTCAGCGTTCGAACCGAAGATCAGATCGACTCGCGTGCCCGTCCACTTCAGTTCACCGGTTTTACGATCGCACCCTTCAAAGACATCCTGGACATCTGAGACCGGCTTCCACTCCGTACCCATATCGAGCAGGTTGACGAAAAAGTCGTTGGTCAATGCATCCGGCCGCTTGGTGAAGACGCCGTGCTTTGCCTGGCCAACGTTGGTGTTCAGGACCCGCAGGCCGCCAATGAGCACCGTCATCTCGGGCGCGGTCAGCGTCAGCAATTGGGCTTTGTCGATGAGCAACTTCTCCGACGGTACGCTGTAGCTGCGTTTGAGGTAGTTGCGGAAGCCGTCGGCTACCGGCTCGAGCACCGCGAAAGAGTCCACATCGGTCTGTTCCAGCGAGGCATCCATGCGTCCCGGTGCGAAGGGAACAGTGACATTGTGTCCGGCATTCTTTGCCGCCTGCTCGACACCAGCGCAACCGGCCAGGACGATCAGGTCGGCGAGCGAGACCTTCTTACCGCCGGACTGCCTGCCGTTGAATTCGCTCTGGATCCCTTCGAGGGTCTTCAGCACTTTCGCCAGTTGCTCCGGCTGGTTGACTTCCCAGTCCTTCTGCGGCGTCAGGCGGATGCGCGCGCCGTTCGCGCCGCCTCGCTTGTCGGAGCCACGGAAGGTGGACGCCGACGCCCAGGCAGTCGAAACCAGTTGGGAGATCGACAGGCCCGATGCCAGAATCCTGCTCTTGAGTGCGGCAATATCGTGCTCATCAATCAGCTTGTGATTGACCACCGGGATGGGATCCTGCCAGATGAGATCCTCGGCCGGGACTTCCGGGCCGAGATAACGGGCGCGCGGACCCATATCGCGATGCGTGAGCTTGAACCACGCACGAGCGAACGCATCGGCGAACTGGTCTGGATGCTCCAGGAATCGCCGCGAGATCTTCTCGTACGCGGGATCGACGCGCAGGGCAATATCCGTGGTCAGCATCGAGGGCGTGCGCCGTTTGGACGAATCGTGTGGATCCGGCACAGTACCGGCGCCTGCGTCACCCTTCGGCTTCCACTGGTTCGCGCCCGCCGGGCTCTTCGTCAGCTCCCATTCATAGCCGAAGAGGTTGATGAAGAAGTTATTGCTCCATTTTGTGGGCGTGGTGGTCCAGATGACTTCGAGTCCGCTGGTGATTGCGTCGCCGCCCTTGCCGGCGCCAAAGCTGTTCCTCCAGCCAAGGCCCTGCTCCTCGATGCCAGCCGCTTCGGGCTCGGGCCCCACATGGGAAGCAGGAGCGGCGCCGTGGGTCTTGCCGAAGGTATGGCCGCCCGCGATGAGCGCAACGGTTTCCTCGTCATTCATCGCCATGCGGGCGAAGGTCTCGCGGATATCGTGAGCCGCGGCCACAGGATCGGGATTTCCATCGGGACCTTCCGGGTTCACGTAAATCAGGCCCATCTGCACTGCGGCGAGCGGATTCTCAAGATTGCGGCCATTGTCGGTACGAGATTTCTCGCTGCCATGCAGTTCCGCTTCGGCCACGATCACGCCGCTGTTGTCGCCGGGTTTTCCTTTGCCATAGCGGATGTCACCGCCCAGCCAGGTTGTCTCAGAACCCCAATAGACGTCCTGGTCCGGCTCCCAAACGTCCTTGCGGCCGCCGCCGAAACCGAAAGTCCTGAAGCCCATCGATTCCAGCGCGACGTTGCCGGCGAGAACGATGAGGTCGGCCCATGAAATCTTGTTGCCATACTTCTGCTTGATGGGCCAGATCAGCCGGCGCGCCTTGTCTAGGCTGACGTTGTCAGGCCAGCTGTTGAGAGGAGCGAAGCGCTGCTGGCCGCTTCCGGCGCCGCCGCGACCGTCGCCGGTGCGATACGTGCCCGCGCTATGCCAGGCCATGCGAATGAACAGAGGCCCATAGTGGCCAAAGTCCGCCGGCCACCAGTCCTGCGAGGTCGTCATCAGCGCCAGAAAGTCTTTCTTCACGGCTGCCAGATCCAGGCTGTTGAACGCTTCGGCATAGTTGAAGTCCTTGTCCATGGGATCGGACAGGGACGAGTGCTGGTGCAGGATCCTCAGGTTCAACTGGCTCGGCCACCAGTCACGGTTCGAGGTGCCTCCACCTCCGGTTTGATGGAACGGGCATTTCGATCCGTTTGCTGTTGCTTTCTCCTCTGCCATTTCTATCCTTCAATTTCTGTGACGCGCGTTGCACGGGTCACGGGTTTTCAGAAAAAAGGGTGCGGCTATCCGCGTTTGTAGCGACATACGCAAGGTAGCACCGCGCTGCGCATAGTTCCAATAGATGGATCCGATGGATGCAATAGGATAGACCTATGGAACTGCAGCAGCTGCGTTATCTGTGCGCGATTGTCGAGACCGGCAGCTTCAGCCGTGCCGCCGAGCATTGCCACGTGGCCCAGCCGTCGCTGTCGCAGCAAATCTCAAAGCTGGAGGACGAGCTGGGGACCAGGCTCTTCGACCGGCTCGGGCGCAGCGTTCGACTCACGGATGCAGGACGAACCTTCCTGCCCCATGCGCGCAACGTGCTCCACCAAACAGAGCTGGCGCGCAGCGAAGTCGACGGCCGGCGGCGCGATGCTCGCGGAACCGTGATCGTGGGCGTCATTCCCACTATCGCCCCCTATTACATGCCGGTGCGCATCGCGGCGTTCAGAAGGCAGTTCCCCGAGTCCACGCTGCGCATTATCGAAGAAACCACTCCGGTGCTGGTGGAGAGCCTGCGCAATCTCTCCATCGACATTGCCATCCTGTCTCTGCCGCTGCGGCATCGCGAATTCGAGATTGCGCCGCTGCTCACCGAGCGCCTCTACGTGGCGCTGCCGCCCGATCATCCGCGCGCCACCGCTGCGAGCATTTCCCTGCGCGAACTGCGCGAGGAGCGCTTCGTCCTGCTGCGCGACAGCCACTGCTTCCGCGAGATCGCGCTGGCCGCCTGCCATCGCGCGCATCTCGACCCGCGCATCGCCTTTGAGAGCGGCCAGTTCAGCAGCTTGCTGGGGATGGTCGCGGCCGGAGTCGGCATCTCGCTGGTGCCGGAAATGGCCATCGACCGGCGCGCAGGCTGCCGCTACGTGCCCATTTCCGATACGAAAGCCGTGCGCACCATTGCCGCCGCGCGCCTCAGGGGTCGCTCGTTCAGCCACGTGCAGCAGGGGTTTCTGGAACACCTGGCTAAAGGCGTCGGCCCGTGCCCTGTCACTTCCAGGGCTGCAGCGGCACGGGTGAGGCAGCCACGCGATTAGTCAGGCGGGCCCCAGCCGTATACCGCCCTGTTCGGGTTTGCGACGTGATACAGACGGAAGTCGACGACGGCCTGGTAGGCGAACCTGAACCCCTCCCGGAATTGCTCGTCCGAAATCGGGCCAAGGTCAGGTTTCCGGTAGTCCGCGTGACGGCCGAGGTCAGGCGAACGATTTGCGCTCATGTCGTGATTGGCAGTGTCTTCCCCTGCGCGGAATCCGTCATGCCAGGTCTGCGAGTAGTAGCCCTGAGGCTCCTCCGGAGACCATGGCCACGGCGATGCCTGAGCGACGGCGGGGGTGGAGGCGGCAGCGGCCATGGCCAGTGCAAATCCCCACGCCATTGCCTTTCGAGTGTTCATCGTCTTGCCTCAGTATTTTGAGATGCCGGGGAGACCAAACAGGACTCCTGCGGGGTTTTCATCACCACAGCAACGAGAGGAGCCAGCTGACACCGGCCCCCTCTCTTCGTTCGGGGTTCAGAGACCCGTTGCCGCTCGTTGCCGGGGTCATTATCCGCCGTTGGCGTGGTGGTCGTAGTACATGTGATAGCCGCGCCGGAAACCCTCGCGAAAATCTGAGCGCTGATCGCGCGGCAGATCGGGATGCCGGAAATTGTCGTGGCGATCCGGATCCGGCGGGCGCCGAGCATCCACGTCGTGCCGCGCAGCCTCGATTCCATCATGGAAACCACTGTGCCACGCCTTCGGCCAGTTCCCCTGCGGTTCATCCGGCGACCACGCACCCGGCGGTGGCGGGCCATTCTGCGCATGCACAGCCAGCGACGTTCCGCCAGACAGCGCCAGGCCCAGAACCAGAGCCAGTGCGGTTTTCGATTTTCTCATTGTTTCTCCTTCACTTCGTGGGATCTGCAGCTCTCCCTGCTGGTGGGATGCAAATATGCTCCCCGCAGGCCCGGTTTTGAAAGCGAGCTTTTTCAAAGCGAGAATTTTCGCCCAAAGCAGGCAACCGTTGGCGATCTTCACGTCAGGCGCTGGCCTCGGCAGTGCCGGCTCGCGAAACGCGCAGGAGGCGATGGTCGACGCGATCAGCGAGGAAAGCTCGCTCTGCTCTCGATGGCCAGCGCATCGGCCCACTCACCCGCCGCGTCGACGAGGCAATCGGAGGGAATCGATTCCACCGTATGCGAAGACAATCCGAAACGACAGCCCAACACCCAGGCTCCGGCACGGCGCGCCGTCAGAATATCCACGCTGGAGTCGCCAATCATCAGCGTTTCGCCCGGAGCTATGCCGGCCTCAAGAATCACCGCGTTCAGTCCTTCCGGGTCGGGCTTCTTGCTGGCGAAACTGTTGCCGCCGTAAATGCGAAACATGTAGGGGCTAAGACCCAAAGCGTCGCAGATCGCGACCGATGGCCCCACGGGTTTGTTGGTGAGCACCGCCATTTTTCGCGGCGATCCATCGGCGGTTGTACGCATCGCTTCGAGCGACTCGAAAACGCCCGGATAAACGTAGGTGTAATCCAGCTTGTGCTCGCGATAGTGCGCGAGGAAATGCTGCAGGGCGTTCTCCACCAGCGGCTCATCTTCAGGATCGCCAAGCGCTCGCCGCACCAGCATACCCGCGCCGTCGCCGATGTAAGTGGCGATGATCTCCTCAGGCAGCGGCTGGCGGCCGAACTCCGTCAGCATCGCGTTGATGGAGTTGGTCAGGTCTTTGCGCGAATCGATCAGCGTTCCATCGAGATCGAAGACGATCAGCCGAATTTTCTCCGCCGGAATCGGATTCAGGATTTGCAGCATGCTTCCAGTTTAATGGGCCGTTCCACTGCGCTGTTTTTCCGATGCTGCGATATGCTCTCAGAATGCTGAAATTCTCAGGTTGCGCGCTCCTGGCTGCGGTCTGCCTCAGTTCGTCTTCCATGGCTCCTGCAATGGGCGAAGACCACTTCCCTTCCAATGAGGACATGCGTCACGTGCGTTCGATGGCGCAGCCCAGGGTCTCGCCGGATGGGCAGCAGGTGCTGATTCAGATTGCCGACGCGACCGCCGACGGCGGCAAGAGCCATCTTTGGCTCGTCGACGTCAAGGCGAATACATTTCGTCAATTGACGTTTTCGCCGAGCACCGACAAGCGCGGCGAATCGAGCGGTCAGTGGATGCCAGACGGGAACAGCATTCTCTTCATCGCGCATCGCGGCGAGCACACGCAGTTGTTCCAGCTGCCGATGATTGGCGGCGAGGCGCACCCCTTCGAGGTGAAGATCGTTCCCCCGGTGGACGAATCCACCGCGTCCGACGCGATTCCTCCGGCAAAGAAGCCCGCAGCTGGAACGGATGCAGCGAAGCCTGAACCGGTCGAGTGCGACGTCCAGCGCTACTTTATCGCGCCGGATGGGAAGCATATTGCGATTCTGGTGCGCGACCCACAAACGCCTGGCGAAAAGAAGCAGGACGACGCGAAGGCTGACGCGGTTTGGGTGAATCACGATCCCCACGGATCGCGCCTTTATCTGCTCGATCCGGCCGGTGGCAAGATTACGCCGACCGCTGTCCCGCCCGATGTACGCGGAATTTCATGGGCGCAGCAGAGCGATCGACTGCTCGCAATCGCCGAGGGCATGAACGACGCTGGCGATCTCTCCCCTGCCGGAACAGCGTGGGTTCTCTCCGTCGCCGATCCTGCCCATCCAACCCAGATCAAATCCGCCCCGGCAACCATTGGCGCAGCCGCTTGGTCGACGGATGGGAGCCACATCTTCTTCATCGCACAAAGCCAGGCCGATGCTCCCCCCGCTTATGCGGACCTCTGCGAATTGACCCTGGCCGATGGCTCGATCCACGACCTGAGCGCCGGCTTTGACGGCAGCGTCGGGCACGACGAGCCGCTTTCCGAGGAAGGCAAAGTTCTGGAATCGGCGGAGCTCGGCACCAAAACCACGCTCGTGCGCTTTGATGGCGACCGGCACGAAGCGCTGCACTTCGACACGGCGACAGTCTCTCAATTCAATACAAATGTGAAGCGCACAGCCTGGGTTTGGCTCGGCTCTTCCAGCAACCAACCGCCCGCTCTTTTCTATGCCGACAAGCTGGGCGGGACAGCAAGGACGCTGAGTACTCCCAAGCTGTTGCCGGCTGACTGGACGCAAGTGTCGTCGCAGCTGATTACCTGGAAGAACGATGCGTTCACGGTCGAAGGGCTGCTCTATCTGCCACCGCAGGCCGTGCAGCACAAGGTCCCGCTCGTCGTGGATGTGCACGGTGGCCCTACCGGCGCGTTCCAGGACAACTGGAATGCGCTGATAGAGTTTCTCCTGGGTCAGGGATGGGCCGTGCTGCGCACCAATCCGCGCGGGAGCACGGGTTACGGAGCTGCTTTCGCAGCCGCCAACAAAGACGACCTCGGCGGCGGCGACTATCGCGACATCATGGCCGGAGTCGACACCGTGCTCGCGAAATATCCCCTCGACAGCAGCAAGCTGGCGCTGATGGGTTACAGCTACGGTGGCGAAATGGCTGGGTTTGTTGAAGGCAAGACCGACCGCTTCAAGGCGATCATCAGCGGCGCGCCCGTCATCGATCAGGAGAGCGAGTACGGCACCGAGAGCGGCTCATATTACGACCGCTGGTTCTACAACGGCTATCCATGGGAGCACGCCGAGAGCGCGTGGCGGCAGAGCCCGCTCGCCAATGCGGCGCATGCCAAAACGCCCTTCCTGCTGCTGCAGGGCGAGAACGACAAGACAGATCCGCTCGGCCAGAGCCAGGAAATGTATCGTGCACTGCGACAAATGGGCGTGCAGGTGGAGATGGTGCAGTATCCGCGCGAGGATCACGGGCCGCTGGCCGGAGGCATCTTCGGATCGCCGAGCCCCGAGCCATGGCATGGTTTCGACGGACGGCAGCGCATTGTGACCTTCATCAAGAGGGCCTTCGGAGAATAACGAACCCAGGCGGAGCTAGCTGGCGAGAGAAGCTCGGATTCAGATCCGCTGCCTCTTCCAGCGTCCCTGCTTGAAGAGAATCAGGCTGGCCACGGCGATAGAGCCCTCCGCAATCACCACGGAAAGGAACGCCCCCTCGGCGCGCAGATGGACGCGCGTGGCCAGCCACCAGGCGAGCGGGATTTCGAGGACCCAGAAGCCGAAGAAGTTCACGAAGGTCGGCGTCACCGTGTCGCCCGCGCCGTTGAAGGCCTGCAGCAGGACCATGACCCACGCATACGCGATGTTCCCGCAGGCAAAGGTGCGCAGCGCTCGCGCGCCGATGGCAACGACCGTGGGGTCATTCACAAACAGGCCCACCACAGGGGTCGCATAGATAAAGAACACGACTCCCAGCGCTCCGAGAAAAAGCATGTTGTAGAGGCCGGTGCGCCAAACCGCCTGCTCGGCGCGATCCGGATGCCTCGCTCCCAGGTTCTGCCCCACCAAAGTCGCCGCGGCGTTGCTGAGACCCCACGCCGGCAAAATGAAAAACATCACAATGCGAATGGCGACGGTGTAGCCGGCAACGGCCGTTGCTCCGAAGAGCGAAACAATGCGCACCAAACCGATCCAGCTGGCATTGGCAATCGCGAACTGCAGAATGCCTGTCAATGAAACGCGCAGCAGGCGCCACAGCACTGGCACGTTGAGATAAATGTGGCGCGCAAGGATGCGGATGCGCTCCGTACCTCGCATCAGGCAGTAGAACTGGATAAGCACGCCGATGCTGCGCCCGGTGAAGGTGGCCAAAGCCGCGCCGGTGACGCCCAGATGCGGGAAGGGGCCGAGCCCGAAGATCAAGCAGGGGTCGAGGATGAAGTTGATGATGTTCGAGACCCACAGCAGACGCATGGCGATGGCGGCGTCGCCGGCCCCGCGAAAAATAGCATTGTTGAGAAACAGCATGATGATCGCGCCGCAGCCACCCAGCGCGATGCGAGCGTAACCCGACCCAATGGCGACGATGGCGGGCGAAGCGCCCATCAGGCGCAGCAGGTGCGGGGCCTCGATCCCCGCGGGGATGCCGAGCGCCAACGATATGAAAAGGCCCAGCACGATGGCCTGCACCGCGGAGATGGCAGCGTCTTCCGGATCCTTCTCGCCGATGCGGCGCGCGACCATCGCCGTGGTGGACAACGAAACACCGAGGCCGATGGAAAAGACCAGTGCCAGGATCGACTCCGTGAGTCCCACGGTGGCGACCGCGTTCGCTCCGAGGCGACCGACCCAGAAAGTGTCCACCACCGCGAAGAGCGACTCGAGCACCATCTCGAGAACCATGGGAATCGCGAGCAGCAGGATAGACCGGTTCAGGCTGCCGGCAGTGTAGTCCTGGTGCGAGCCGCGCAGCGCTTCGCGCACGGAAGCCCAGAATCCCCGTTGGGGTTCGGACTGGACAGGAACGGTCATGCGGTCAGAGAAGTGTACAGGGCGAGTTGTTTAGTGTTGAACCGATCCGCTTAAACGTTGCTTGCCTGGATCAGAAGCGTTTGCGCGGTTTCTTCTGAGGGCGCATCGGCGAAATGCAAATCGGGCAGGTCTTCGACCGCGCGCCGCAGGGATTGCTCCCAGCGCGCATGTATCGTCTGCAGCTCAGCGTCGCCATGGGTGAATTTTCGATAGCAGTCCAGGATCAGGCTGTCACGGCGATACAGAACGAGCTCGATGGGGGGCCCAATCGCTCCGTTCGAGCGCATGGTGGCGTCAAAGGAGAGCAGCGCATATTTGGCAGCGACCATCAGAGTCGTGGAACTAAACACGACGCCGCGATCGAGCAGCGGGCGCCCGTATTTGTACTCGCCCAGCTGCAGGAACGGCGACTCCTCTGTCGCGCTGATCGGATTGCCCTGGGGATAAATCATGTAGAGGGCAGGTTCTTCGCCACGCACCTGCCCGCCCAGCAGCAGATGCACGTTGAAGGAGTAGTTGTCGCGTTCCAGCGCGGCACGGTCGAGTTCCGCCACCTGGCGCACGCAGTCGCCCAGTTCGCGCGCCGCTTCATACATGCTGCTGGCGCGCGCCAGACCTTCCGCGGCGCCGAACCGGGCTTTCGCCAGGTTGATCACGGACTGGCTGAGCGAAAGGCTTCCGCTGCTGAGCACCACAAACGCGCGCTCGCCCGGCTGGCAAAACGTGTGCATCTTGCGCGCGATATTCAGATCGTCAAAGCCCGCGTTGGTGCGCGAGTCCGAGGCCATCACCAGGCCTTCCCGTGTCATGATGCCCAGACAATAAGTCATTGCGCGGTTCAGCCCCCGACGGTTTTCCAGTGCCGATAGGACATTGTGACAGCTTTCGGATACGATTCAAAGACATTCGACCAACGCTGAGAGGTACGCGCCACATCCTAAAAGCACCGTGATGCACCGTGGAGGCACGATGCTCCTTCGCCTGGGCTATGACATGCAGTTTGACATCCCCGAACCGGTCGCCTGCGTGGCTCAGCTGCGGGTTCACCCGTCACGCGTCGCGGTTCTGCTCGAGCCGGACTTCGTGCACGTGGAACCCGCGGTTCCTGTCGAGGAATACAGCGATTCGTTCGGGAATCTGTGCACGCGATTTCTGGCGCCGACCGGCACGCTGCGCCTGAAGAACGACTTCTTCTTTGAAGACCCAGGGCTCCCAGATCCCGCCAGCCCTTACGCCCTCGCTCATCCCATCGCCGAGCTTCCCCACGAGGTGCTTCGGTTTCTTCTCAGCAGCCGGTACTGCGAGGTCGACAGCCTCGCGCCAGCCGCATTCGATCTCTTCAGCAACACAGTGCCGGGATGGGGGCGCGTACAGGCCATTTGCAATTATGTCCATGCCAAAGTCGCCTTCGGCTATCAATTCGCGCGCCCTACCAAGACCGCCCTTGACGTGTTCACCGAGCGTCAGGGGGTGTGCCGCGATTTCCAGCATCTGGCCATTACCTTTTGCCGGGCGCTGGGCATTCCCGCGCGCTATGCCGCCGGCTACCTCGGCGACATCGGCGTTCCCTTAACGGACACGCCCATGGATTTCAGCGCGTGGTTCGAGGTATATCTGGAGAATCGCTGGTGGGCCTTCGATGCTCGCAACAATGTGCCGAGGATTGGGCGCATTCTAATGGCCACCGGACGCGACGCCGCCGACGTAGCATTTCTCACTTCGTTCGGCGCGGCGAACCTGAAGAGTTTCCTGGTCATTTCGGACGAGATCAAGGACCCTGCGACCCTCCAGGCAGCAGCGCAACCCAAAGCGAACACCTGAGGGCCGCTGGGCGTATACTTGCCGCTCCCTCGAGAACCAACATTCAGATCGATCGAAAGGGGGCATTCGTATGCCCAGCTACCTTGTGCAAGTCGCGTACACTCCCGAAGCGATTGCCGCGTTTATCGCGAAGCCGCAGGACCGCACTGAGCCGATTCGCAAAGTGGTAGAGAAACTCGGCGGCCAGCTCGGAAAGTTGTATCTCTCCTTTGGTGATTACGACGTCGTGGGCATCTACGAGATGCCCGATAACGTGAGCGCGGCCGCGTTTGCGCTGACCATCGCTGCCGGCGGCGCCTGCAAAGGCGTGAAAACCACTCCGCTCATCACTACGGAGGAAGGGGTCACCGCGCTGAAGAAGGCCGGCGGCTCGGGCTACAAGCCGGTGACAAAAAAGTAGAAGGTGGGTTGGGAGCGTCCGGGGCCGGCAGAAGCGCCGAGCTAATGCTTCCCTGCCCCGGCGCTTTCCAGTTTTGCTTCCGCCTCCGCCATGACTTCATTGGCGTGGGCGTATTTGTCCGGATCTTCGCCGGCTTCGTTCCACAGCTTCTGCCCGTGCTGCAGCTGTTCCTGCGCCGCGCCGGAATCGATTTCCTCGGGCTTCTGCGCCGTTTCTGCCAGGATGGTCACCCGGTCGGGCAGCACTTCCACGAAGCCCCGGGCGACGCTGTAGCGCTGGACTGACCCCTGCCCCCCCGCCTCGCCCCCGTGCAGGCGCACTTCGCCAGCTCCGATTTCGGAGAGCAGTGGAGCGGCACCGTAAAGCACTTCGAAGTAGCCGTTCTTGCCCGGCACCTCCACCGCCTCCACCGTCTGATCGACGAGGATGCGGTCGGGGGTAACGAGCCGGACTTTGAGCTGGTCAGCCATTTTATTTTGTAGATGCCTTTAGTTTTTCCGCCTCTACCAGCACTTCTTCGATCGTGCCGCGCATGTAGAAGGCCTGCTCGGGAACGTCGTCGTGCTTGCCCTCGATCACTTCCTTGAAGCTGCGCACCGTATCGGCAATCTTGCAGTACTTGCCGGGGATGCCGGTAAACTGCTCGGCCACGTGGAACGGCTGAGAGAGGAATTTCTGCACCTTGCGCGCGCGCGCTACGGTGATCTTGTCGTCTTCAGAAAGCTCGTCGATGCCGAGGATGGCGATGATGTCCTGGAGATCCTTGTAACGCTGCAGAATGCGCTTGACGCCCTGCGCGACGTCGTAGTGCTCCTGCCCGACGACGCGCGCCGTGAGGATGCGCGAGGTCGACGCCAGCGGATCGACGGCGGGATAAATGCCGAGTTCCGACAGCGGGCGCGAAAGAACCGTTGTCGCATCGAGGTGAGCGAAGGTCGTGGCCGGCGCGGGATCGGTGAGGTCGTCGGCAGGCACGTACACGGCCTGCACCGAGGTGACGGAGCCGCGCTTGGTCGAGGTGATGCGCTCCTGCAGCTCGCCCATTTCCGTTGCCAGGTTTGGCTGGTAGCCGACGGCGGAGGGCATGCGGCCCAGCAGCGTCGAAACCTCAGAGCCAGCCTGGGTAAAACGGAAAATGTTGTCGATGAAGAGCAGCNNCTCGTCGCGGAAATACTCGGCGACGGTGAGGCCGGTGAGGGCCACGCGCAGACGCGCGCCCGGCGGCTCTGTCATCTGGCCATAAATCAGCGCGGCTTTCGATTTCAGCGGCTCCTTCAGGTTGATGACGCCGGACTCCTGCATTTCCAGCCACAGGTCGTTGCCCTCGCGCGTACGCTCGCCCACGCCGGCAAACACGGAGAAGCCGCCGTGCTGGGAGGCAACGTTGTTGATGAGCTCCTGAATGATGACCGTCTTGCCGACGCCCGCGCCGCCGAACAGGCCGGTTTTGCCGCCCTTGAGGAACGGCTGAATCAGGTCGATGACCTTGATGCCGGTCTCGAACATCTCCTCGTGCGTGGACTGCTCGTCAAAGGCCGGAGCGGGATGGTGGATGGGCTTGCGCTGCTTCGCGTTCACCGGTCCCAAATCGTCGACCGGCTCGCCGATAACGTTGAGCACGCGGCCCAGCGTGGCCCGACCCACCGGCACGGTAATGGGGCCGTTTTGATCGATGGCCTTCATGCCGCGCACCATGCCTTCGGTCGCTTCCATGGCCACGCAGCGCACGCGCCCCTCGCCCAGATGCTGCTCCACCTCGAGGATGACGTTGATGGGAAACGGGACGGTGAACCCGTCGCTGACCACGCGCAATGCCTCGTAAATCGGGGGCATGGTGGCTTCTTCAAACTGCACGTCCACCGCGGGACCGGAAATCTGTACGACTCTGCCGATGTTTTCTGCCATATCTCTTTCGTTCTCGCTCTAGATGGCGGCTGCGCCGCTCACAATTTCGATAATTTCCTTGGTGATCGCTGCCTGACGAACGCGGTTCATGGTCAGGGTCAGCGAATCGATCATGTCGGATGCGTTGTTGGTCGCCGAATCCATCGCGGTCATGCGCGCGGCGTGCTCGGCGGCGATGGACTCCAGCGTCGCGTGGTAGATCTGCGAGGTCACATAGCGCGGCAGGACGTCGGCGAAAATCTCCTGCGGCGGCTGCTCGTAAATGTAGTCAACCTCGGCGGTGCCAAAATTCTTCGCTTCGTCTTCGAGCTGCTTCTCCGCGGCCTCCGCCTCGTGCGGATACAGGCTGACACCCGCCGACAGCGCGGCTTCCGCAGCGCGCTCGCGCTCTTCAAGCGTCGGCTCCTCCGCTCGTTCCACTTCATGGACGGTGAGCGAGAGAATTGGCAGCACACGCTCAACCACGACGCGCTGCTGGATCACCGATTTGAACTCGTTGTAGACCAGATACGCTGCGTCGATTTCCTCGTGCGTGTAGAGGGCGATGATTTCGTCCGATACGTCGCGGATCGTGTCGTAGTGGATCTTCTCCAGAACGCCCGTCGGCCCGGCCAGCACTTCGACCTGGCTGGCGCGCGTACGCTCCGGGCGCTGCGTCTCTTCGGTAGCCTCACTGAACTGCGCCGCCGGATAACGCCGCCGGAACAGATCGCGCCCTTTGCGGCCGATGGCCTCGATGTCGATTTCCTTGTCGCCATTTTCGGCGATGAAATTCGCCGCCGCTTTGAAGATGTTGGTGTTGAACGCGCCTGCAAATCCCTTGTCGCCGGAAACAACCACCAGCAGGATGCGCTTCTCGGGCCGCGTGAGCAGCAGCGGATGGCGGCATTCCCCGGTTTCCGGATCGTAAATCTCCGCGCGGCGCTTCAGCGATTCGAGCACGCTGGCCAGCATGGACGCATAGGGACGCGCCGACACCGCCCGCTCCTGCGCGCGGCGCAGCTTGGCCGCCGAAACCATCTTCATGGCTTTGGTGATCTGCCGCGTGTTCCGCACGCTGCGGATGCGGCGCCGTAAATCGAGGACGTTGGCCATGGGTTTTTAGTGCGCCGCGACCGGCTGCTCGGCTTTCTGCTCCTGCTCCTTCTTCTTTTCCGGCTCGGCCGCGGGTTTGGCCGGACCGCCCTTTGCCCCCTCCTGTTCGGAGAGGAAGTTCGCCTTGTACTCCTTCAGCGCCGCGTGGATGCGGTTGCGCAGATCGTCGTCGAGCGCCTTCTTCGTGGCAATGTCGCTCAGAAGCTGCGACTGCGCGGAATCCAGATACGGATACAGCCCATCCTCGAAGGCGCGAATCTGCTCGACCTGCAGGTCGTCCAGGTAGCCCTGGGTTCCGGAGAAGAGGATGATCACCTGCTTCTCCGCCGTCAGTGGGTGGAACTGCGGCTGCTTCAACAATTCGCTCAGCCGCTTCCCGCGATTGAGCTGGTTCTGCGTGATTTTGTCCAGATCGCTGCCGAACTGGGAAAATGCCGCCAGTTCGCGGTACTGGGCGAGGTCGAGCTTCAAAGTGGATCCCACCTGCTTGATGGCCTTGATGGCCGCGGAGAATCCTACGCGCGAAACCGAGAGGCCGACGTTGACGGCGGGCCGCTGGCCGGAGTTGAAGAGGTCGGTTTCGAGGAAGATCTG
>PKVY01000130.1:16474-69159 GCA_003131625.1 Acidobacterium sp.
GCGTGCTTGGAAAGATCGTCGTAGATGATGAGTGCGTGGCGACCCTTGTCGCGGAAATATTCGCCCATGGCACAGGCCGCGTAGGGAGCCAGATACAGCATGGGCGCCGGCTCTGACGCCGACGCAGCGACCACGATGGTGTGGCCCATGGCGCCGTACTCGTCGAGGGTCTGCACCACACCCGCAATCGAGGAGCGCTTCTGCCCGATCGCGCAGTAGATGCAGATCAGGTCGTTTTTCTCGTTGTTGATGATCGAGTCGAGCGCGACGGCGGTCTTGCCCGTCTGGCGGTCGCCGATGATCAGCTCGCGCTGACCGCGGCCGATGGGGATCATGGAGTCGATGGCCTTGAGGCCGGTCATCATCGGCTCGCGCACCGGCTGCCGAGCGATCACGCCGGGCGCCAGCCGCTCCACGGGCAGCATGTCGCGGGTCTGGATCGGGCCCTTATCGTCGATGGGCTGGCCAAGTGCGTTGACCACGCGGCCAATCATCGCGTCGCCTACCGGCACGCTGAGAATCTTGCCCGTGCGCTTGACCTGGTCGCCTTCGCGAATCTCGGTGTAGTCGCCGAGCAGCACGCAGCCCACCTGATCCTCTTCGAGGCTCATCGCCAGTCCGGCGATATCGTGCGGGAACTCCAGCAACTCGCCGGCCATGACCTTGTCGAGCCCGTGCAGGCGCGCGATGCCGTCGCCCAGGGTGATCACGGTACCGACTTCGTCGACGCGCATCTTCGCGTCGTAGTTGGCAATCTGCTCCTTCAGGAGCGCGGTTATTTCGTCTGCTTTGATTTGCGCCATGCTTTTCTGTTCCTGGTCTTTCTCTGAATCCTGTCTGATTTAGATTCGTTCCGCTGCGCGAATCGATTCCTCTAGCTGGTGGTCAATTCTTCCCTCAGCCGATCCAGCCTTCCACGCACCGAACCGTCATAAACCGTGCTGCCCACCTGCACCACCGCCCCGCCCAGCAACGACTTGTCTTCCTCGAACTGCGCCTCCACCGTACCGCCGGTGAGAGCCGCGATTTGCTGCTCCAGCTCGGTTCTCTCGTTGGCGTCCAGCTTCCTCGCGGAGATCACCTTCGCCTCGGAAATTCCCAGCCGCTGGTTGACTTCGCGCCGGAACTCCGCAACCACATCGTCCAGTCCCGCGATGCGATCGTTCCGGATCAGCACGGCGATGAAGTTGCGCGTCTGCTGCGCCATTTTGAGCTTCGCATTCAGCTTGTCGAGCAACTCGATTTTCTGCTCCAGAGGAAACGACGGATCGAGGAAAAATTCCCTCAGCTCGCGGCTCTCGTGCCATGCCCCGGCGAAATCGCCGAGCTGCCGCTGCATGTCTTTCGCGTTCAGCTTCTGCTCGAAAACCACATCGGCGAAGGCGCGAGCATAACGGGAAACAAAGCTCGCCATTTATGCCTCCCCTCCGGAATCCTTCAGGGACTTGCCAAATTCCCTTACCAGCGCGCGGTCGGTGTCGGTCGAAAGCTGAATCCGGCGCATCGCATTATCGATCGCCAGATTGGCAGCAAATTTCTTCAGATCCCGCTGCGCCGCGGCCTGCGCCGCCCCGATCTCCTGCTCGGCGGAGGCGATAATGCGCTCCCGCTCGGTTTCGAGAGCCGCGTGAATGCGCTGCTCATCGGTGACTGCTTCCTGCTCCACCTGCTGCCGGATCGCGTCGATCTCCGAATCGAGCCGCAGCAGCCGCGCTTCCACCTCGGCCAGCCGGCGGTTGGCATCGTCCGTAGCCAGCCTCGCCTGGATCAGCTCCTTTTCCAGCGTTTCCGACCGCTTGCGGAGCATCTTCGGGACCACTTTCCACAGGAAGATGGCGATCGCGAGGATCAGAACTGCGGAATTGAGGTCCTCGAAAATCTGCGCCACCGTTTCGGTTTTCAAATGGACGAAGCGCGCAATGGCATTCACCGTGCTGGAGTGCCGGTACTGCTCGACGTCGGAGCTCGTCTCGGGCTCGTCCATGTGCTCGCCGCCCCCGGCCCAGGATTTCCCCTGCTTCGCAGACGGAGAGTCATTGGTGGCCTGGGCATGCAGCTGCACCGCCGGCCCGGCCAGCAGGGCCGCGAAAAGCACCGCGCTCAGGCATCGAGTGAGGGTTTTCAACGGGAACTCTCCGCAGCCGCCGGAAGAACCGCGGCAAGAACCTGGGCTGCTAACTGGCTGGCGGAAGCCTCGATCTGCCGGCGGGCATCCACGCTCTGCGCCTCCAGGGCAGCCTGCGCGGCCTGGACACGCTGCTGGGCCACTTGCCGGGCGGCGACCAGAGCGGCTTCCCGCTCGGCGTTCCACTGCTGGATGCGCTGCTCCCGGCGCCGGAAGATCTCCGCCCGCGCCGCCCGCAACTTCGCCTCGTATTCCTGGGACCGGACGTCGGCCTGGCCGATCGCCTGGCGCGACTTTTCCAGCGCCCCGGCGGTTCTTTCTTCCCGCTCCGCGCGGGTCTCCATCAGGCGGCCGTACAGGATGTACCGATACGCCAAAACCAACGTAATGAAAAGGATCAGGGTCGGTATCGCACCGAGCGCAAGTTCACCAAGTTGTTGCAGCAATTCATTCATGGATTGGCCGGCGGTGGCAGTCGGGAACGACTGAGAAGGCTCAGGTGGAACTCTTGGTTCTAACAGAGGTAAAAAATCGGTGTCAAATGACGAAAGACACTTACTTTTGCACCTCGTACTCTCACTTCCAGCCTACACGTTCCGGCCTGCAGGACGCATCCGAAAAATCATCATCTGCGCCCTTGACCTGCGCCGGTTCCGGCGTATTATGGAAATACCACCTCGACCCGGATCAGGGTCGGCGAACCGGGTGATCGGAGATACCCACCACTCTCCATCATCCGGTTTGTCATTTCCGGAACAAAATTGCTACCGCGCCGCGTGCCGGAAACGCCGGTAGCGTCCCAGCAGCGACGCAGGTCCGGTTACTATCATGCGGACCAGATTTCCTTCGTACTCCCGTTCGCGGATTACCGCGCCTGCCTCGAGCGCAGCCAGCACGTCTCCTTCCGATTGGGGAATCTGAAACCGCTGTTCGAGGATCGGATCCTGCACCAGCTCTTCATCCAGCCGCTCCATCAGCGTTTCGAGTCCGGTGTGCTGTATTGCGGAGATCGCGATGGCTTCCCCCGCGCCAGCCGCCAGCGCTGCGCATTCCTCTTCGCTCAGCAGGTCGACCTTGTTCAGAACCTCCAGCCGCGGCTTATTGAGCACGTCCAGTTCGCCAAGGACCTTCTCGACTTCAGCTTTGTGCTCATCGCGCATCGGGCTGGACGCGTCGCGCACATGCACGAGAACCTCGGCTTTCCGCACTTCTTCCAGCGTCGCGCGAAATGAGGTGACCAGCGTATGCGGCAAGTCGCGAATGAAACCCACGGTGTCCGACAGCAGCACTTTTCTGCGGCTGGGCAGCTGAATCGCGCTCAGCTTGGGATCGAGCGTAGCGAACATGCGCGCCGACTCGAGGACGCCTGCTCGGGTGATGGCGTTGAACAGCGTGCTCTTGCCCGCATTGGTATAGCCGACCAGCGCGACCGTCGGCACCGGGACTGACTCTCGCCGCTGGCGCTGTTGCGTGCGGATCCGCCGCACCGCCTCGAGTTCCCTGCGAAGTTGCAGGACGCGCCGCTGAATACGCCGACGGTCTGTTTCCAGCTGCGTCTCGCCGGGTCCGCGGGTGCCGATGCCGCCGCCCAGCTGCGACATGGCCTTGCCGCGTCCGGTCAGCCGCGGCAACATGTACTCCAGCTGCGCCAGCTCCACCTGCAGCTGGCCTTCGCGCGTCCGCGCATGCCGGGCAAAAATGTCAAGGATCAGCTGGGTCCGGTCGATGACTCTGCAAGGCAGAGCGTTCTCTAGGTTGCGCAGCTGGGTGGGGCTCAAATCGTGGTCGACAATGGCGACGTCCGCCTGCGTGGAGGCCGCGACCGCGGAAATCTCTTCGACCTTGCCGCTGCCCACCAGGGTCGCAGGGTCGGCTTTGGGGCGATGCTGCTCCACCTCGGCCGCAATGCTGGCCCCGGCGCTGATTACCAGCTCGCGGAATTCCGCCAGATGCGAGTCTTCGTCGCGAAGGGCCGGATGCAGGGTTGGAGTCGATGCAGCCGCATCGCGCGCCTGAGCAGCGCCGCGAGTCAGGGCTTTCCTCGGCGGTCCGATGACGACCGTGACCAGCAATGCCCGTTCCGCGGTCGTTCCGGTCGCGTTCACTGGCATCGAACTGCGTCGCGCCTGGCTTCCGGGCCCGTCAGGAGCCGGATGCCTCCTGCACTGCCTGTGGTGGCGTGATGGCCACAGGTCCCGCCTGCGCGGTATGCGGCGGACGATGTTCTCCGTGCAGTACCGAGCGGGTGCTCACCACGGTTGAGATGGCGTGTTTGAAAATCAGCTGCTCCTGGCTGTTGTTCTCCAGCAGCACGGAGTACTTGTCGAAGGAGCGGATCTTTCCGGTGAGCTTCACTCCGCTGACCAGATAAATCGTAATCGGGGTCTTGTCTTTGCGAACGGTATTCAGGAATGTGTCCTGAATGTTCTGCGCCGGCTTGTTTTCCATGAGCCGATCTCCTTTGCCCTTTGATTTGACTCGACGGTGAAACTGCAACAGAAAAAACTGCAGCGAAGCCAAAATGGTGGCGCCGCACCCACCGTCAAGGTGTGCTATCACGATAGGTGTTGCGGACCGTTTTCGCAACTTCCGGCCCGTTCGAGGGAACCCTGCCGGCGCTGCGCAGCCCCCCGATCCGAATCCCGGCCCCGGACCCGGCCGCGCTGCGGAATAGGCCTATTTGTGGCGCTTGCGGTGAGATTTCTGGTGATGCTGGGAGCTTCTGGCGGCCACCAGCGGTCGCGGCGGCTGATCCCCTGCGCGATGGACCACGACGCCATCCATGCGGAAGCTCTCGGTGGCCGTATCGCCCGGCTTCACCGTGCCCGTCTGCGCATCGAGGGCAGGCTGACCGCCGACGGCAACTCTGAAGGAGAATGTGGGGGTCTCCTGATTCGCAGGAGAGGCTGCGCTCACCGTCACCGGCAGATATCCGTCCAGATTGCGCTCCCGATACGCCGTCTCGTAGCGGTGCTTCTTCGTGTTCCAGGTGTAAACCCGCACCTGATCGAAGTCGTACGGGAGGCCGTCTTTGTACGGCGCGAGCACCGCAATGTATTCCGGAACCTGATTCCCCGGCACGTTGGCATCGGCATCGGTCACTTTGCGGACGACGTAGGCGCCGACAATCTTCTGGCCCTCCGCCAGCCCGGCGATGGCGTCCGGCACATCCTCATCGAGGGTGCGGGCGCGCACCCAGCCCACGTGACCGGCGCTATCCCGGATCAGCCAATAGTCCTCAAGATCGGGGGGTGGCGGCGGCGGCGGCGGTCCGGGGTTCGCCCGGCTCACCGGCTTCTCCACCGGCAGGGGCAGAGCCTGCGGAGCCTCCGGCTTAGGCACGGAGGCCCGCATCAGCAGCTGCAGCTTGTCGTTTTCCGGCAGGAGGTAAAAGCGGTCCGAGGTCCTTCCCGGGGCGTCGCGGAGCCAGTAATCGTCGCGCAGAACCGCCGTGGCCACCACCGGGTCGTTCGCATTGTTCTTTTCCAGCGCCGTGAACTTGTCGTAGACCTGCTGGTCGATCACGCCGTGATCCTCGATCCAGCCAACCTCGCCCTTTTCGGTTTTCACCTTCAGGAATCGCCGGCCATGCTCGACCACCTGCAGCCGCTGCCCATTGGCTACCTCCGCCACGCGGTTGCTGACCGCGGCCACGCGATCGCGCAGGTACGTCCCCCTGGCCCAGACATAAACGTACTCATGAGCCTGGTGGGGAACGAGACGCCCGCATCCCGTGGCCAGAGCAAGTCCGGCCAGCAGGAGCCCAGGGAGCAATCCGGCGACAAAACGGCGCGAAAAGGGAGAGGAATTCAGCATTGCAAAAGGCTTTCAGCCCGTCTTTTGATGGCGCGGGTTACCAAAAGGATACATCCATCGGGACGGACACCGAGCTTAGCCGAAAGTTGCACACGTTACTTTCAGTGTTCGGCTCTCAGTCGAGCGCCAGGCTCGCTTCCCGCGAACCGCTTTTCGCTCGCTTTTTCTGATCACTGATCACTGTCGTCACTGTGGTTTGGGCGTTAGCCGCACAAACCTGGGCGCCAGCTCTTCCCATTTCGACAGCAGCCAGTACGCCCGCGTGCTCGCCGTCTTCTCTCCATGCAGTTGGACCAGGCCGAGAATGCTCTCCTTCGCCTCGGCATCCAGCGTGTCGTACGGGTCCGGCGTCAGGAACCCAGCGTGGTATTTCTGCTTCGACAGAAAACTTCCATCCTCATCGAAGACCCAGGCTTCGCCGCCGGTCATGCCAGCGCCGAAGTTCATCCCCGTCGCACCCAGAACCGCGACCAGGCCACCGGTCATGTACTCGCAGCCGTGGTCGCCCACGCCTTCGACGACCGCCAGCGCGCCGGAATTCCGAACAGCGAAGCGCTCGCCCGCGCAGCCGGCGGCGAACAGCGCACCGCTCGTCGCACCATACAGCGCGACGTTGCCGAGAATCGTGTGCAGCTCCGGCTGCAGTGCCGCGCGTCCCTGGCCACGCAGGATGATCTCCCCACCCGACAAGCTCTTACCGACAAAATCATTAGCCAGTCCTTTAAGGATGAGTTGCATTCCGGGAACCGCAAAAGCTCCGAAGGACTGCCCCGCTTCTCCCGTCAGCCGGAAGATCAGCGGCGCATCCGAAGTGAGTCCCGCTGATTGCAGCATCGCCAGTTCCCCGGCTAGCCTCGCGCCAAAGGTCCGATCCTCATTCGCGATCAGGGAGTCGACCAGGTACGGTTCCCCTGCCTTGTACGCCGCCACGCCAGGCTCAACCCACGCATCGTCGATCGGCGCGTGATCCTCCGGCCGCAGATTCCGTTTCCCCTGCCAGTGCCGCACGCCAGCTTGGCCACCATCCGCGGGAGCTGCAAGCATGGGCCCCAGATCGAGACAACCGTCGAAGCGCGTTTGCTCCAGCAAATCCGTCCGGCCGATCGCCGCGTTCAACGAGGGCAGCCCCAGCTCCGCCAGCAGCGCGCGAATCTCGCCCGCCAGCCCTTCGAAGAACCGAATCAGATGCTCGGCTTTGCCGCGGAACTTCGCCCGTAGTTCCGGTTTCTGCGTCGCAATTCCGGTTGGACACGTATTGAGATGACACTGCCGCGCCATATCGCAGCCGAGCGCGACCAGCACCGCCGTCCCGAAGGCGTATTCATCCGCGCCCAGCATCGCAGCCACCACAATGTCGCGCGCCGTCCGCAGCCCACCGTCGCAGCGCAGGCGCACGCGTTCGCGCAGGCCGTTGCGGATCAGCACTTGCTGCGCCTCCGCCAGGCCCAGCTCCCACGGATTGCCCGCGTACTTGATGCTCGAGAGCGGCGACGCGCCGGTCCCGCCATTGTGCCCGGCAATCACGATGTAGTCGGCGTACGCCTTGGCCACGCCCGCAGCCACCACGCCCACGCCGCATTCCGAAACCAGCTTCACGCCGATTGCGGCCTTCGGATTGATCCGCCGCAAATCGTGGATCAGCTGCGCCAGATCCTCGATGGAATAAATGTCGTGGTGCGGAGGCGGGCTGATCAGTTGCACTCCAGGCTGCGCATGCCGCAGACGCGCGATCAGCTCGGTGACTTTGTGGCTGGGCAACTGCCCGCCTTCGCCTGGCTTCGATCCCTGCGCAATCTTGATCTCCAGCTCCTCCGCGTGCATCGCGTACTGCGCCGTCACGCCAAAGCGCGCAGAGGCCACCTGCTTCACCTTGTTGTTCAGCAGCTCCGACGGAAACGAAGTTCCGGCGACCCGCAACTGCGCTCCCGGCTCGTAAACCGCGGGATCTTCCCCGCCCTCGCCTGTGTTCGACCGCCCGCCGAGCATGTTCATCGCCGCGGTGATCGTCTGGTGCGCCTCGGGACTCAGCGATCCCAGCGACATCGCGCTTGCGATAAACCGCCGGTACAGGTTTTCCGCCGGTTCCACCTGGACCACGGGCAGCGGCTCAGCAGCTGCGCGCACTTCCAGCAGATCACGCAGCACCGCCGGCTCCTTCTCCTTCGCCTGGCTGGTGAACGCGCCCCACGCCTGCGCTGAATCCGTCGCAGCTGCGGTCGCCGCCTTGGTCGCGCCGGTAATGGTCTGCAGCAGGCGCACGGTCTGCGGCTGCCATCCATGCGGCTCCGCCTTATCCGCCTTGCGGAAACGAATCCATCCGTAATCGGGCAAATCTTTCGTCGCCGCCACCGTCACCAGAGGTCCGCCACCGTCGCCCACATCCACATTTTCCGCGCCCGAATCGCCGCACTGCGCGCCCAGCCACATCTCGCGCAGGCTCGCCTCCAGTTCAGGGAACCCAATCCCTCCCAGCGGAGCGGGCGTGCCCTCGAAGCAGCGCTCCACCACTTCGCGGCTCAGCCCGAGGCAATCGAAGAGATGCGCGCCGCGGTAGCTGTCCACCACCGAGATGCCCATCTTCGACATGATCTTCGCGAGGCCCAGATCAAAAGCGTGCAGCAGATTCGCTTCGCCCTGTTCCGGATTCAGCTGCCGCGCCGTCTCCAGCGCCAGCCACGGGCAGATCGCGCCCGCGCCCATCCCCAGCAACACCGCGGCATGGTGCAGATCGCGGCAGTCGGCCGCTTCCACGGCAAGCCCCACGCGAATGCGCTCGCCCACGCGGATCAGCGCATGATGGACCGCGCCCGTCGCCAGCGCCATGGGGATCGGAATCGCCTGCTCGCCGCATCCGCGATCGGTGAGCAGCAGAATCGCCGCGCCGCCACGCACCAGCTCGATCGCCTTGCTGCCCAGGTCGTCCAGCGCGGTCAGCAGATTGCACGCTGGATTGAAAACGCATTCCAGCACCGCCAGCGGCAGATTGCTGGCGAGGTCATGCTTCCGCCGGTGCAGCGATTCCATCTGCGACAGCGAAAGAAACGGTGAACTCAGCGACAGTCCAGGCAACCGCTCCTTCGTGCCCAGCACATGCGGCCACGGTCCCAGGCGCGTATGCAGCTGGATCACGCACGCCTCGCGCAGCGAATCGATCGGCGGATTCGTCACCTGCGCGAAACGTTGGCGGAAAAACGCGTAGACCGGCCGCGGCGTCCGCGCCAGCGGCGCGATCGGCGTATCGTCGCCCATCGACCACACCGCGTCCTTGCCCTCCATCGCCATCGGCTTCAGGATCATGTTCACGTCCTCTTTGGTGTAGCCAAAGCCGAGCTGCAGCCGATTCACTTCGGCTGGATCAAGCGCCGGAACCGGCACGGCCGAATCGAGCGTCGCGCCTTCGAGCAGCGCCTCGTACTCCGGCGCAGACTTGTCGAACAGCGCCTGCAACTCGTCGTCCTCGTAGAAAACGTGATTTTCGAGATCCGCCAGCAGCATCTGCCCCGGGCCCAGCCGTCCGCTGTGCACGATTTTCTCGGGATCGAGATCCACCAGCCCTGCTTCCGACCCCGCGACGATCAGGTGGTCCTCCGTGACGAAAAACCGGCACGGCCGCAGTCCATTCCGGTCCAGCGCCGCCCCAATCAAATGTCCATCCGTAAACGACACCGCTGCCGGCCCGTCCCACGGCTCGATGCAGTCGCCGTGATACGCCAGAAACGCCGAATGCCGCCCCGTGTCTCCCGGAGGCATCACCATCCGCACCGCCTCAGCCACCGTGCGCCCGTTGCGCGCCAGCAGTTCGATCACCTCGTCGAGGCTCGTCGAATCGGACCCGCTCGGCGTGAAGATCGGCCGGAGATCATCGGGCAGCGTGGCTGCCCTCGCCGTCATGCGTGCGCGATTCCCCCAGATGGTGTTGATTTCGCCGTTGTGCCCCAGAATCCGAAACGGCTGCGCGCGATCCCACGACGGCGCAACATTCGTGGCATAGCGCTGATGAAACAGCGCGAAGGGCGTCACGAATCGCTCATCGGCGAGGTCCGGATAGAACTCTGGCAGCAGCCGCGCCGCGCACATCGCCTTATAGATGATGGAAGAAGAAGACAGCGAACAGACGTAGCCCTGCGCTCCGCTGCGCTCGAATTGCTTCCGCGCCAGATACAGCCTGCGGTCCCGCTCCTGGTACGTCCCTGGCGCTGCATCCGTCAGCAGCACCTGGCGGATTACCGGCAGCGTCGAGCGGGCAATCTCGCCCAGAATTTCTGGTTGCGTGGGAACTTCGCGCCAGCCCAGAATCGAAAAACCCTGCGCCGCGATGGCCTGCTCCAGCTCCTGCACCGCAACCGAGGCCGCGCTCGTCTCCGCAGCCAGGAAAACTATCCCAACCGCCAGCGGCTGCGAAGGATCGAGAGAAAAGCCGGTTGAGGCCAGCAGCAGCTCGCGTGGGATCGCGGTATGGATGCCGATGCCGTCGCTCGATTTGCCGTCGGCAGCCACAGCTCCGCGATGCGCCAGACGCGACAACGCCGTCAGCGCCTTCGTCAGAATGTCATGCGAGGGCTGGTTGTCGAGCGTAGCAACGAATCCGACGCCGCACGATTCAAAGTCAAACCGTGCATCGATCAGGCTCTCACCCGAGCGAGCACACTCGCCGGGGACCCCAAACCTGGGCCGGGAGCCGCCGGTCGACAGGGCCGGAGCAGCACAATTTCTCGTTCCCATATCCAACTATAACGGCCTTCCATTTCGTCCGCAGACGAATTCCGAAAATACCTCTGGAAATTTGTGACCGGCGCGACGGTTACCAGCGGAAGCAACACGCGCGCTCTTGACAAACCCCTTCTTGCATATTTATACATCAATGCTGTATTTTTATACAGAGTGAGGCGCGGCTGGCCGCTGGGCGGCTCGGCCGCGATTTTTGCGTTTGAGCAAACAGCAACGGCACAATGCGATCCGGCAACTGGTGGCGGCGGAATCCATCGCCAGCCAGGACGAATTGCGCCGCCGCCTGGTGCGTCGCGGCTGCGACGTAACCCAGGCCACGCTCTCGCGCGATATTCACGAGTTGCGCCTTTACAAGGGTCCGAACGGCTACGAGGCCCCTAACGGCAACGGCCATATCGAAGAGGAAGAGGAGCAGCCCGCGGTTGGCGAAGTCCTCTCCAGCTTCGGCGTTGCCGTCCGTCAGGCGCAGAACCAGCTGGTGCTGCGCACCACCAGTGGTGGAGCTCAGCCCGTCGCGCTGGCCATCGACCACGAGGAGTGGCATGACGTGCTGGGAACTCTGGCCGGGGACGACACAGTACTGATCATCTGCCCCGACCCCAGGCGCGCCTCGCACATGCGCGAGAAGCTGGAACGAATGATCGGCTGAAAAGCAGAGCTCAGAGCTCAGAAAAAACGCGCCGGCAAGGAATCGAGACGCGAAAAAGAGAGTCAAAAAGGATTTGCGAAAAATGTCCGCCCCCAACCCCAACTCGACGACGGCAACGAACGCAACCCTGAGCCCTGTGCCCTGTACCCTGCACCCTGTTCAAACAGCAGTGATGGGAGTCAGCGGCTACGCCGGGATGGAACTGGCGCGGCTCCTCCTGCGCCATCCCTCGCTGGCCGGATCGCCTCCGCTCTTTCTCAGCCGCCCCGACAGCACGCCTGAGCCGCTCGCCGCGGTGCATCCGCAGCTCATGGATAACAACGGCACCGGCCTGGGTTCGGGCAGCCTCGCGATCGAGCCGTTCTCCTGGAAGTTGCTGAAGGCCGGCGGCGTCAGGGTTCTCTTCCTCGCCACGCCACATGAGCAGTCGCGTGAGTGGGTGCCGCAGGCGCTCGATCACGGCCTCCGCATCATCGATCTCAGCGGCGCGTGGCGCCTGGCGGATGCAGGCAACCGGGCAGTCTACAAATTCTCTGACGAAGGATCCGCCATCGCCACTGCCGTGCAAACCCAGGCCGTCTACGGCATGCCCGAGCTGCATCGCGACGAGATTCGCGACGCGGCTCTCGTCGCGAATCCCGGCTGCTACGCCACCTCGATCATCCTGGCGCTCAAACCGCTCATCGACGCGGGCTGGATCGACCTCAACCGCGGCATCGTCGCCGACGCCAAATCCGGCGTCTCCGGCGCAGGCAAAGCACCCACCGCGAAAACGCACTTCATGCACGCCGCGGACAATCTATCCGCCTACGGTCTGTTCTCGCACCGGCACACTGGTGAATTACTGGAACAACTCGGTCTCAACGAAGAGCAGATTGTCTTCACGCCCCATCTGCTGCCCATCCCGCGCGGAATTCTCGCAACCATATATATATGGATGAAAGACGCCAGGCAGCCCAGCGACGTGGAGGCTCTCTTTCGCGGGTTCTTTGCGCAGAGTCCGCTGGTGCGCGTCTTCCCTGCCGGCCAGCTCCCGCAGATTCAATACTCCGTCAACACCAACTACTGCGACATCGGATTCCATCTTGCCGATGACGGCAGGCGATGCGTGATCGTCTCCTGCCTCGACAACCTGCTCAAAGGCGCTGCCGGACAGGCGGTACAGAACATGAATCTGATGTGCGGATACCCGGAAGCAGAAGGCCTGCATTAGAGACCGCGGAAGGATTATGAGAATTAAAGCAGAAGGGCAAATATGAGATATGTCGTCAAACTCGGTGGCGCGACGCTGGAAAATCCCGAGCTGCTGCATGAGTGCGCCAAAGGCATCGCCGAATTGGTGAAAGACGGCAATCAGGTCGCCATCGTGCACGGCGGCGGACCGCAGCTCACGCGCACCCTGAAGCAGCTCGGCAAGCAGAGCGAATTTGTCTCGGGCCTGCGCATCACCGATGCGGAAACGCGCGACACCGCGCTGATGGTCCTCGGCGGCGGCGTCAACAAGGCTCTGGTTGCGTCCCTTGGCGCACATGGCCAGCCCGCCGTCGGACTTTCCGGCGGCGACGGTCTCGTCTTCCGCGCGCGCAAAAAGCGCACCGCCCCCGACCTCGGATTTGTCGGCGAAATCGCTGCCGCCGATCCGCGCTGGCTCGAAGCCATCTGGCAGATGGGCGCAGTCCCCGTCATCTCCTCGATCGCCCTCGGCTTCGACGGCGAATACTACAACATCAACGCCGACGAGATGGCCGCGGCCTGCGCCGGCGCCTGCAAGGCCGACGCGCTCGTCTTCCTCACTGACGTCCCTGGTGTCCTCGGCGCCGACGGCAGCGTCATGCGCTGGCTCTCCATCGACCAGATCGCCGAGCTCACCCGCGACGAAGTCATCACCGGAGGCATGCTGCCCAAGCTGAGCGCCTGCCGTGAAGCTCTGCTCAACGGCGTCAAGCGCGTGCGTATTCTGCCCGCCGCCGTCGCTGCGTCGCTGCCGGATCTCTGCAGCAGCCGCATCAGCCACGGCACGGAGGTGATGGTCGCATGAGCAACGCTACGGCCACGTCGCCGCACCCAACTAAGAAGACCACCATGAAACTCGACGAAACAAAAGCTGCCGAGGGGAAACTTCTGCTCGGAACGTATGATCGTTATCCGTTGCTCTTCGAACGCGGCGAAGGCGTGCATCTCATCGACGAAAACGGCGTTCGCTACCTCGATCTCCTCAGCGGCATCGGCGTCAACGCCCTCGGCTACGCGCATCCCGCCATCGAACGCGCCATTGCCGAGCAGAGCCGCAAGCTGATCCACCTCTCCAACCTCTATTACCACGAGGGCCAGGCAGCCCTCGCCCTGCGCCTCACCGAAGCCACCGGGATGGATCGCGCCTTCTTCGCCAACAGCGGCACCGAAGCCAACGAGGCCGCCCTCAAACTCGCTCGCGCCTGGGCCAAGCTCAAACGCGAGCGGGGCACCCCCCTCGGCACCAAGTTCCTCGCGCTTGAAAACAGCTTCCACGGCCGCACCATGGGCTCGGTCGCCGCCACATGGAAAGACAAGTACCGCGAGCCCTTCGATCCCGTGATGCCGGGGGTCGAATTCGTCCGTTTTGACGACGTCGACGACCTGAAAGCAAAATTCTCCAGCGAATTCTGCGCGATCCTGCTGGAGCCCATTCAGGGTGAGGGCGGCATTCGTCCCCTCTCCCGCGAATTTCTGCACGCCGCGCGCGACCACACCCGCTCGACCGGCGCGCTGCTCATCGCCGATGAGATCCAGTCCGGCATGGGCCGCACCGGCAAATTCTGCTCGTACCAGCACTACGGCATCGTGCCCGACGTCGTCACCCTCGCCAAACCCCTCGCCGGCGGCATTCCCCTGGGCGCGCTGCTCTGCACCGAAGACGCTGCCCAGGCCATCCACGCAGGCATGCACGGAACCACCTTCGGAGGCGGACCTTTAGCCTGCGCCGTCGCGCTCGCGGTCCTCGACACCATCGAACGCGACCATCTCATGGATCATGTAACCGCGACCGGCACGTATTTCCGCGAGCAGCTCGACCAGCTCGCCAAAAGACACTCCGCGGTAACCGATGTCCGCGGCCTGGGCCTCATGCTCGCCGTCGAGCTCGACTCCGCCGAACTGGCCAAAACCGTCCTCGGCGAGATGATGCAGCGCCGCATCCTCATCAACCGCACCAGCGAAACGGTTCTGCGCTTCCTGCCGCCTTACATCGTCGAAAAAGAACACATCGACCAGGCCCTTGCCGCTCTTGACGAAATCCTGACCGAACAGCTGGCGCACGCCGCCGCGACCCCACTCCCCGGAGGAAAGAAAATTGGCAACTAAGCCCGCTGCTGTGCAGGAACTCGAATCCCCGAGCCCCGAAACCACCCCCGACGTTTCTCTCGCCGGCCGCGATCTCTGCTCCGTCGCCGACCTCACCACCACCGAGCTGGCCGGCATGCTCGCCCTCGCGCACGACGTCAAGGCCAACCCCGCCGCGTATCGCTGGGCTCTCGACGCGAAGCAGATGGTGATGTTCTTTGAGAAGGCCTCGCTCCGCACCCGCCTCACCTTCCAGACCGCGATGAACACCCTCGGCGGCTCGGCTCTCTTCGTCGACCAGACCCAGTCGCCCCTCGGCGAGCGCGAATCCCTCGCCGACATCGCGCGCAATGTCGAGCGCTGGGTGCAGATCATCGTGCTGCGCACCTACGCGCACGAAACCATTACGGAAATGGCGCAGTACGCCAGCGTGCCGGTCGTCAACGCCCTCAGCGACCTCGAGCATCCTTGCCAGGCCATCGCCGACTTCATGACCCTCGAAGAGCGCTTCGGCAATCTGCGTGGCTTCAACTTCACCTACGTCGGCGACGGCAACAACGTCTGCCACTCGCTCATGCTCACCGCCGCGTTGCTCGGCGCGCATTGCACTGTCGGTACGCCGAAGAACTACGCCCCAAAAGCCGACGTCGTCGCCCAGGCGCGCGCCATCGCCAACGTCACCGGCTCCAACATTATGCTCGTCAACGACCCCGTGGCCGCTGTCACCGGCGCTGACGCCGTCTACACCGACATCTGCACCAGCATGGGCTTCGAGCACGAAGCCACCAAGCGCGCGCCGATTTTCAAGCCGTATCAGGTCAATGAGGCGCTCATGTCCAACGCCGCCCCCTCCGCGGTCTTCATGCACTGCCTGCCCGCGCATCGCAACGCCGAGGTCACCGACGCCGTTCTCGACGGCCCGCAGTCGGTCGTCTTCGATCAGGCCGAGAACCGCATGCACGCGCAAAAGGCTCTGCTGCTGATGCTGCTGGGCAAAGGGACGAAATGTCTGTAATTCTTGAAAGTTTGCCGGTGGGCCAAAAAGTCGGCATCGCTTTTTCCGGCGGCCTCGATACCAGCGCCGCCCTGCACTGGATGAAGCAGAAGGGCGCGCTGCCCTGGGCCTACACCGCCAACCTTGGGCAACCGGACGAAACTGATTACGACGCCATCCCGCGCAAAGCGCTCGAATACGGTGCGGAGAATGCGCGTCTCATCGACTGCCGCGGGCCTCTGGTGCGCGAAGGCATCGCCGCCCTGCAGGCGGGCGCCTTCCACATCTCGACGGCAGGAGTGACGTACTTCAACACCACACCCATCGGACGCGCCGTCACCGGCACCATGCTGGTCACCGCCATGCAGGAAGACGGCGTCAACATCTGGGGCGACGGCTCNNGGCCGTGCCGAGATGTCGGCCTTCATGCAGAAGTCCGGCTTCGGCTACAAGATGTCCGCCGAGAAGGCCTACTCCACCGACTCCAACCTCCTCGGCGCTACCCACGAAGCCAAGGACCTCGAACAGCTCTCGAGCAGTATCCGCATCGTCGATCCCATCATGGGCGCGGCCTCGTGGCGCGACGACATCGACATCCGCCGCGAAGAAGTCACCGTCCGCTTCGAAGAAGGCTTCCCCGCAGCACTCAACGGCCGCGAATTTTCCGATCCCGTCGAGCTGCTCCTCGAAGCCAATCGCATCGGCGGCCGCCACGGCCTCGGCGTGAGCGACCAGATCGAGAACCGCATCATCGAGGCCAAAAGCCGCGGCATCTACGAGGCGCCCGGCATGGCCCTGCTCTTCGTCGCCTACGAGCGCCTCATCACCGGCATCCATAATGAGGACACCATCGAGCAATACCACGAGAACGGCCGCAAGCTCGGCCGCCTCCTCTACCAGGGGCGCTGGTTCGATTCCCAGGCCATCATGCTCCGCGAATCTGCGCAGCGCTGGGTTGCGAGCCCCATCACCGGCCAGGTCACGCTGGAGCTGCGACGCGGGAACGACTACTCGATCCTGAATACCGAGTCGCCCAATCTCACCTTTCACCCCGAGCGCCTCAGCATGGAGAAGACCGACTCCGCCTTCTCCCCGCGCGACCGCATCGGGCAACTCACCATGCGCAATCTCGACATCACCGATACCCGCGCCAAGCTGATGACCTACGCCCACAGCGGCCTCATCACCCTGAGCAACGGTTCAGAGATGCCGCGACTCAACAGCGGCGCAGCGAAAGGCGAGTAACGTCGATGACTGAACCTCCCGCCAAAATGTGGTCCGGCCGCTTTCGCTCGGCTCCCCATCCCATTTTCGACCAGTGGCAGAAGTCCATCCGCTTTGACTGGCAGCTGATCGACGAGGAAGTGCTTGCCAGCAAGGCGCACGCTCTGATGCTCGAGGACGCCGGCATTCTCACGCACGACGAACGCGAACGCATCGGTCACGCCCTCGATATCATTGCCGACAATTACTCCGAGCGACAGGCCGATATCGGCAACGACCGCCAGGCTGAAGACATACACCACTTCGTCGAGCTCCGCCTCACCGAAGCCATCGGCGAACTCGGCCTCAAGCTCCACACCGGCCGCAGTCGCAATGAGCAGATCGCCACCGATCTCCGGCTGTACATCGAGTTTCGATGCCGCATGCTTTTGGTGTACCTCGGTAAATGGATCGAACAACTGCTTGTTCAGGCAAAGACTGCCGGCGACGCCGTCATGCCCGCTTATACGCACCTCCAGCGGGCCGAACCGGTTCTCGTCGCTCACTGGCTCCTCGCCTATGTCGAAATGCTCCTCCGCGACGCATCGCGACTCGAAGATTGCATGAAGCGCCTGAACTTCTGCCCGCTCGGCTCAGGAGCGGTCGCCGGAGCAACCCTCGCGCTCGACCGCACCATCGCCGCGCGCGAGCTGCATTTCACTGCGCCCACCGCCAACAGCATGGACGCGACCTCCGACCGCGACTTTGTTCTCGAATACCTGAACGCGCTCACCCTCCTCGCTCTCCACGCCAGCCGCTTCGCCGAAGAAATCACCCTCTTCGCCACCGCGGAATTTGGCTTCGTCGATTTGCCGGAGGAATTTTCTACGGGATCCAGCGCCATGCCGCAGAAGAAGAATCCGGACCTTACGGAGCTGGTGCGCGGCAAAGTTGGGCGCATCCACGGCGCGGCGGAATCCGTGACGCTACTCCTCAAAGGCCTGCCGCTGGCCTACAACAAAGACCTGCAGGAAACCCAGGAGCCGCTCTTCGCCGCCTCGATGGAAGCACTAAAGATGTTGTTGGTGTTGCCGCCCTTCACCCGCGCACTCACCTTCCGCACCGATCGCATGCGCGCTGCGTGCGAAACCGGCTTCCTCAACGCTATGGCTGCCGCCACGTATCTTGTTCACAAGGGAATTCCCTTCCGCAAGGCGCACGAAAAGATCGGCAACGCCGTCCGCTACTGCATCGAGAGGGGCTGTGAGCTCGGCGATCTTTCGCTCGAAGAACTCCGCCAGTTCGGTTCCGAGTTCGATACTGATTTCTTCGCCGCCGTCACTCTCGAAGCCACGCTCGATTGCCATGACGTGATTGGCGGAACGGCCCGCTCTCGCGTCCATGCCGCGCTCGTTGAAACTCAACAGCGGGTCGATGCCCTTGCGGCGAAGTATGGCCCTGTCGGCCACGAGCAGGAGGCAGCCCATGCGCGTGCGTAAAGCCCTTCTCCAGGACGCTACCAACATCTACGAGCTGGTCAACAGCCTCTCCGGCGACGGCACCCTGCTGCGCCGCCCCTTCGCCGAAATCTGCGAGAACGTCCGCGACTTCACCGTCGCCGAATCCGAAGGTGGGATTTTCATGGGCTGCGGCGCTCTGCACCTCTACGGGCCCCATCTTGCCGAGGTGCGCTCCATCGTCGTCCGCCCCGAGGCAAAGAGTCACGGTGTCGGTGGCGAATTATTGCACTCGCTCCTCGGCGAGGCCGAAGACCATGGCGTCGGCTGCGTCTGCCTCTTCACCCGCATCCCCGATTTCTTTTTTCGCTACGGGTTCCGCGAGGTCGAGGACCGCACCGCCCTCCCGGACAAGATCTTCAAGGACTGCCAGAACTGCCCGCGTCTTTATAAGTGCGACGAAGTGGCGATGGCCCGTGGCCAGGTCCCCAAGGTCTCCATCCTCGGACCCCGGATCGAAGCCGAGCAACTCGTCCGCATGACGGTTTAAGCGATGCGTCTCCGGTTCGCCTTCGACTCAAACTGCACTTTGGCTTCCTGGAGTCCCGGCGAAGAGGCGCGCACGGAAATCGCGCCGGCCACTCGAGTCGTCCGCACCAGCGCTGTGGCGATTCCCGCCTCTGCGCGGATCGGGTTGGCGAAGATCGTTGCGTCTCCGATCAGCGCTCCTTCGCCGCTCACGGAAAAAGTGATCACGTCGTCGGCGTAGGGATACGTCATGCCTCGGGCGTCGCAGATGTGGGCAACCACGCGCACCCAGTCCGCTCCGTCGGCAACCGGATCGACTCCGCAGGTGTCCACAAGCAACTGAATGCTCTTCGGCTCCCCCGGTGAGTGAACCAGATGGGTGGCAACGACATTGCCGCCGATGAGACCCTCGGCCAGCAGACTACCGATCGGCGTCGACAAAGCTCCCGGAGCGGCCGTGTTCCCGAATAACATGCTGCGGGCGGCGCTGAAATCTCCCGCCTTGAACGTGAACGGCGGATGCGGGATATGATATCCGCTGTCGGGTTCCTGCGTGGCCACCACCTGGCCATTCTGGGTAAGTCGCACCCTTTCGCAGTTACTGAACACAGTAACTTCCAAAGGCGAATGAAACGTCGCGTAGTTGGCGATGAAGATCATCGGCCCACTCCCCCCGCGTGCGGGGCGAACTTCCGGCGGCCTCTGGCTCTGGAACATGAAGTAGTCGAACTTGGGCAGACGGAAGAGGTCGAGGGGCGCTCCGAGGAAAGGCTGATGATGGTAGCCGCGGAAGGCGTCGATGCCCGCCCAAAGATCGGCCCCGGCAGGTTTGGTTTCAGGCCGATAGATTCTGTCCATGCTGTACATGTGCGCCAGGGCCTGCACCAGCAGCGGCGCTTCGCCCCAGACGCGGGCCACGCGGACCCGTCCCTGCTGATCGCTCCAGTTGTCCACCTGGTCGCCCCACTCCCGAATCCAGGACGGCTTGTCCGGATTCAGGTGCTGATAAGGAACGTAGCCAACGTCCCACCCATTGAAGCCCGGCACAGGCCCGCGGATCGGGTCTCCGGCTGAATAGACGCCCGGCCCAGGAAATTCTTCATGCACAATCTTGTAGAACCCGGCCGCCAGGGGACTGTTATTGGATTCGTTCAGCGCCGCTTCCCACAGAACCACTGACGGGCGGTTGCGGTCGCGCCGGATCATTTCGCGCGCATCCTGGTAAGCGCGCTTGCGAAAAAGGTCGTCTCCCAGAAATTGCCAGCCGGGGTTGGACACAATGGCCAGGATGCCCAGCTCATCGCAGGCATCCATAAAACTCGGGTCCTGCGGATAGTGGCTTCGATACGAGGTAAAGCCCGCGTCGCGCAGCTTGAAAGCGTCGCGATAGTGCGCGGAGGGAGGCAGAGCATAGCCGACATAAGGATGGTCCTGGTGCCGATTGGCGCCTATCGAGAAGAACGGTTGCCCGTTGATCAGCAGGCCGCGGTTCTTTCCGAATCGAATCGACCGGATGCCGATACGGGTGTACTGATCGTCGCTGACGTGGCCGTTCTCGCTGACGGTCGTATGCAGCCAATAGAGCTGAGGATTGTCCGGGTGCCAGAGCCGGGCATTGCGCACTTTCATGGTCTGCGTCGCCGCATGCGAGGTTCGAGCGGGCACCGCAACGCTGGCGGAATTCGTCGCGGCGATGTTCCCGTCGGAATCGATCAGCTCCTGCACAATCGTGCAGATGCGGCGCTGGTCCGATTCATTGGCGACGTCGGTTTGCACCTGCACCGTCGATTCCTGGGCGGCCACCGCCGGAAAAGTCACGAAGATTCCGCCGCCCGCTACCGTGTCGGCGAGGATCGGGTCGGTGATATGCAGAGGATCGAGCACCTCAAGATCGACGCTGCGGTACAAGCCTCCGAAATAGCAGAAATCCAGCTGGTTCTGGGGCTTGCCGGGAGGAACCTCCGGGTTATCGGAGTTATTGAGACGAACCAGTAAGGTATTGCTCTGATCCAGGCGAATATCTTTGGAGATATCGATGGTGAAAGGGATGTAACCGCCATAGTGCGTCGTCTGATGGACGCCGTTCAGCCAGACATCCGCGACCTGCATGGCCCCCTGGAATTTCAAATAGACGATGCGACCCTTCCAGTCCGGCTGGGCCGAGAACGATCGCTGATACCAGCACACTCCCTGATAATTCCGGCCGCCACTGACGTCCAGCGGCTCCAGCCGGACGGTGTGCGGCAAGGTTGCGGGTTCCCATTTTGCGTTCTCAGGAGGAGCGTCGGGATTTCCTGGCGCAGGCTGAGGCGCCTGCACGGAGGCGGCAGGCGGGCGGAAGAACTGCCAGTCCTGATTCATGCTGAGCACCAGGCGCGCTTCCGGCACGCCGCGCTGTCCGCCGGAGATCGGCTGGTTGCCCTGCGGGATAACCGCTCCCTCTGCATTCATCCACGTTGGCAATTCCGTGAGCAGGAGACTCGAGGCAGACAGAGCGCTCACTTCCAGAAAGTCCCTGCGCGATAGTGGCATGCACATCCTCTTCGTTTATCGTGTTATGAACCTGCGGGCTTGCGCAGGATGATGGCGATGGCTTCAATCTCGACCAGCAACTCCGGCCTGCACAGAATCGCCTGGATTCCGGTGGACGCCGGCAACGGATCGAGGCCTAACTCGGTATAGAAAGCCGTCCGCTCCTCATTGAACCCCTCGTAGTCCCGCTCGATATCGCGCAGATAGCAACTGGTGCGCACCACATCGTGCCAGGTCGCGCCTTCCGACGCCAGCAGGCCGGTAATGTTGCTGAACGTCCTCCGGGTTTGCGCGCGAAGGTCGCCGATATGAATGCTCCTGCCCTGTTCGTCGATGCTCGCGGTGCCGGAGATGAGGAGAATGGTCAGATTGCCCAGATCGATCGCGATGCCGCGAGAGAAGGAGCTGGGTTTTGCGTAGGCGTACGCCTCATTCAATACTTTGTGATTGGTGAGGGCCCGCTTCCGGACAGGCACCCCGCTCGCGGTGCCGATCGCGCTCAGCAGGGACTCGAGATCGCTCACGGCTGCCCCCGCACGGCCGGCATGCTCGCGACCACTTTGTGCGTAGCGCTGTTCGCCTGCGTCTCGCGAAACGGCTTCTTCGCCTCATACAGCTGCAGCCGGCCTCGGATCGCCGCGGCCATCTTCGCGTTGTTGCGCGCAACCGCCAGGTCCAGAGCGCGTTTCGCCGAGGCGATGGCGTTGGTGAATTGGCCGTTTTCCGCCCACGCCGCTCCCAGTGCGTCGAATACGTCCGGATCGTCGGCCGGAGCGAGACGGTTGGCGTTCTCGGCCAGAGACAGAGCCTCCGCGCCATTGCGCACGGATGCGTCGGGCGCGGTGGCCAACAGCCACGCGAGGCCCGTCGTTGCGCTCACGCTGCTGGGGTCGATGGTATGCGCTCTGCGCCAGTGGGCCAGCGCCGCCGAATCATCGCCTAAAGCCTGATACGCGCTGCCCAGGCCTTCCTCGCCGGGCACGTAGTGCTGCCGGATGGAGACAGTCGTCTGAAACTCGGCCACGGCCTGGTCGGCATGGTCCTGCTCCAGCAGAAACTTGCCCAGCACATAGTGGTTGTCCACCGACAACGGATTGATCTGCACCGCGTGACGGAGGTGCTCGAACGCCGCCTGGGTGTCGCCATGCACGTAGAACGAGATGCCCAGGCCGTTCTGCGCCTTGGCATTCTCCGGGTCCATCGCCACAGCCTGCTTCCAGAGGCCGAGGGCCTGATCGTTGTCTCCCTTTTCCTCCAGCTGCATCGCTTCGTCCATCAGCTTGTATTGCTGGACCGCGGGCACCTGAATCTCTGCGATTCCGTCTCCGGCGATGTTGACGAACTCGGGCAGGTTGACGGCGCGATTGGATGCCGTGGCATTGTCGATCAGGATCGGCGGGCTCGAGTTGCCGTTGTCATCCAGATGCGTCAGATACATCTGCGTATAGGGAGAACGAGCCTTCGAGGAAAAAACCAGCCAGCGTCCGTTGGGTGAAAAACTGTACCACGAGTTCATCAGCGAAGTGTTGGCGCGGAGGCGGCGCGCAACTCCTCCCTCACGATGTACAGCTGACTGTCCGGACGCATGAGCTGGCCGTTGTGGCACTGTACAAACACGATCCAGCGGCCGTCCGGAGAAACTTTCGGGAAGTTATTGCTCATCCCGTTGTTCGAGGCGCCGGCGATGGGCTCGGGGGTCCCGCCCTTGCCGTCGTTGAACGGCACTCGATACAGGTTGTATTGAATGGGAGTCTCGTTCGGATCGTTGGCGCGCAGCGCTTTCTTCTCGCCGACGGGATACGGATCCACTGCTTCAGCCCGGGCAAACACGATGTACTTGCCGTCGGGACTCCACACTCCGTCGGTCTGCACGAAGTGCGGATCGTCCGCGCCGGGCAGCGGCTCACGCTTGCCGGTGGCGCGGCTGTACCACTCCAGAATGCCCCGCGTCGGATAGAAAACCTGCAGGAAGCGATAGTCCTTGAAGTTTGTGACGTAATACGTGTTGCTCACATCCTCTGTCGAAGTTCCGGCAAAGGTGCTCACGACGTATTGGCCATCGGGCGAAACCTGGGACATGAAACCCACGCGAACCTTGCCCGCCTGCCCGTCGGTGTTCCATTGCACGACATCTTTATTCTGAATCGAGATCTGCTTCTGCACGGGAACGAGAGCGTAGAGGCCTTTGTCGTTGGCAGGCCCGTCGACGTCGATCCCCATCGTTTTGCCATCGCGGGAAAAAGAATGGCAGTTAGCGCACGTCGGCATGTTCGTCAGCACGGTACGGCTCTCCGGGCTGGTAATGTCCTTGAGCCGCCAGCGGATGAGATGGATGAGCGACGGGGAGAGCGGCTGCACGGTACCGTTCGCGCCAGCGCTGGGCATCAGTGGCACATCGCGGTAGAAGATCGGCGCCCCAACCGGATCGACCGATGTAGTAAAGCTGATATGCCCCTGCGAAGACGTGGTATTCGCATCCTTATATCCGGTGATCGTCAGGGTCGCCGGGCCCGCGATCGAATGGAACTGAATCTTTTGCCATGTGGCGGCATCCGGTGTCCACACCCACGACGCCGCCTGCTGCGGGCTCAACCGCGGCAGTTCGTTGGTGTCGGAGACGCAATCCGGATCGATGGGGCCCAGGCGCATCCTCTCCCCTTTCGATACCGTGTGAATCGGGGGCGCTCCGTCGGCAAATTGAATGTCGACGTTCCAGTAGCTCGCCACCCCATCTCTCCACAGAAACGTTGGAGGCGTGATCCCAGGCGGGAAGATCGATCCATCTTCAGGGTAATCGACGGAGATTGGCCATAATTCGGCAGCAGAACCCGTCACAACAGGCGCGGCTTGCACAGTCGGCGTCCGCCGGCTGGCCACGCTCAACAGGCGCGGCAGGACGATCGCCGCCACCGCCAGGATAAGAATCTTGAATGCGATACGGAAGAAACGCCGGTTGCGATACGCCGCTGCAGAACCAGAATCGAGCATTCATCACCTCCGGGCCGCGCTCGAGCTGCGATCAGCCACTGATTCTATCTCGGAATAAATTCCGCGGACACGGAAGGGACGCTGGGGCATCCCGTCCGAAAAAGCCGTATTGACGCAAACAGGCCCGAGCGCCAATATCTGGCGCCCGGGCCTGCATTGAGGGTTAGAAAGTGAACTTCAGTGCAGCCTGGCCGACGCGCGGATTAGCCGCGTCGGAACCCTGACCGCCGTTGATCTGGCCAAAGGTGGAGTCCGTTGGAGTCATGTCCGGAGTGCCCATGACAACGTGGTTGAAGGCGTTGAAGAACTCAAAGCGGAGCTGCACCTGGTACCGCTCCATAATGGCCCAGTTCTTCATCAGTGCCGCGTCGGTGTTGAAACTCGGCGGACCGTACATGACATCTCTCGCGCTGTCGCCGTAGGTTCCGTCGTGACGGGTTACGAACGCAGCCGGGTTGAAATACTGTTTCACTCACGCCGATCGCCCGCCCTGGCGAACTTTGAGCGACTGCCCAGCGACCCGATCCGCGCGATCGCCCGCACAGAACTGCAGGCATCCGCCGCCGTAGCCGGGCTCGCCATAGGCTGCCTGGCTGCTGCCCGAGCCGATGCTGAACGGCGCGCCTGACTCCCAGGAAAGAATGGGGCTCAGCTCCCATCCGCCCAGCGCTTCGCGCAGCGCAAGACTTTGCCCGCTCAGCTCCGGAGTGCGGTAAATAAAGTTGGTGACCCAGACGAAGGGAATACTCGCGCTGGAAACTCCATAACTCCAGCGCAGGTTCCTGGGATTATCGATCCCGTTTTGGCTGGCGGCGATATTAGCGGCGCTGGCCACGTCCATGGTCTTCTGCCAGGTAAAGCTGGACTGCGCCTGGAGACCGTGCGCCATATTCCGCTGGAACGTTGCCTGCAGCGAATGATAGTTAGCGGTTGCGCCGCTGTCGTACTCCAGAATGCCGCTGAAGTTGGAGTAGGGAGCGACAGGTTTGGCGGCCAGCGCCGGCGCTGGGCAGCTGAGCGACGTATAGGAAGTGCAGTAGCTGTAACCGGCAAAGTTATCGTCCTGCACGTAACTCTGGTGGTAGGACTGGCTCCCGACGTAGGCCACGCGGACCGCCATCACGTTACTCAACTGCTGCTCGATGGAGGCGTTCCATGCCTGCGTCACGCCTTCCCTGAAGCTCCGGCTGAAGGAATCCTGCTCATAGACCGGGCCGGGGATCAGGGAGTTAGACGGCGGCTTGTAGGTGACCGAGGCAAACGGCGGGAAGGGACTCTTGCCATTGGTCCCGAACGACGAGGTTGCCCACGGGTTGTGGAAGTTGTCGTATCCGGCGACCGCCTGACCAGTGTTGGGTGTGCAGGCGGCGGAGGCTCCGCCGGTGGAGCAGAGAGGAACGTTCGACGGCGCAGCCGGAGCCAGGGCCGTGGCAAACGGCGCGATATCGACAACGTGGTTGTAGTCCGAATAAGGCACCGGCGCGGTGAACATGCCGAATGCAGCGTGGAACGAGGTATGGGGCATGTTCGGGGGCTGCCAGGCCACTCCGATCCGCGGCTCGAACAGACGCTTGCTGCTGGGGCGAAGCGCATCGTTCACGCCCGGATCGCCCGGGAAGACCAGGCCGGTTGGCGCTGCGGGGAAGACCACACTTTGCTGGCCAGCCACGAAAGCCGATCCCCGGCCGCCGACAGAAACGGGTGCAAGGTCCGGATCCCAGCGCACGCCCAGAGTCAGGGTCAGGCCAGGCTTCACCCGATATTCGTCGTTCACGTACGGATCCACCTGCCAGCCCTGGATGTCGGCCAGTTCGCCGGCTCCCTGCTCAAAGGACGACATGTATCCGAGCAGCCAGTCCGCAAGTCCATTGCCGGTGTAGCCGCCGCCGAAGCTAATGATGGCGTCAGCCGGGTAGTTGGCTGCGTCTTCGACCGCCCTCTGGTGCTGCAGGTCGATGCCCACCGACAGAGTGTGCCGGTGAATGGTCTTGATCAGCGTGTCGGAGATTCCCTCCGTGCCGCGGACCTCGTTGGATGGCTCAGTCCAGCCGCCGTTGGCGCCGCCGAAATAGGCGCCTTCCATGTAGCAGACCGGCTCAACGACACTGATGTAGCGAGACCAACACATCGGCTTGCCGCTCTTATCCAGCACCGGCGTGCCGTTGTGCGCGCTCTGCTGCGTCCACAGAACCGTCGCCGTATTGACGGTACTGCTGTTCACCGTCCATGTGTGCTGCAGGATTTCGTTGAAGTACCACATCTTCTCGCCGAAGGTCTGGTTCCAGGTGTTCAGGTTCAAGACCGAAAGAACATCGCCCGGCGTGTCGCCGGAGGGCTGAATGAACTTGTCGATGTACGAGCGCACCGTGAGGCGCTGGCTCTTCGACAGGTCGTAGTCAACCCTGGACGTGTACTCGTTCCAGGTGGAATTCGCCAGGTTCGCCGACGCATAGAGCATGTTCCCCGCGAGATTCTGCGACCCGGAGGTCGGCGCTGCAGTCCCTGAAGCTGGCGCGGTGTGCCCAGGCAGCCCATCGTTGGTAATTTGCACGGCCACCGGATCCAGCCCGCCGACGACCTGGTTGGGCTTGCCGTTCGCGAACTGGAACGGACCATTCAGCCAGCCGCAGGAAAGCGTCCGTGGCCCGGTATAGCCCGAGCCGCAGCCGCTGTTGTGCGCCTCGGCATAATCGACCAATCCACTGAAATCACCAGCCAGCATCTGCTGGGTCGGTGTTGCGGTCGAGTTGTTCGAAGTTCCTGGTCCACCGGCGACGATGGTTCCCTGGTAGTTGAAAAAGAAGAAGAGGCGATTCTTGATGGCCGGTCCGCCGACATAGCCGCCGTACTGGTTGCGCCTGAAAGTATCCTGTTGGTGGTTGCTCCAGTTCCCTGCGTCCAGGTCTCCGTTGCGCATGAATTCGAACAGGCCGCCATGCCACGTGTTCGTCCCGCTCCGCGTGGCCATCGAAACAACGCCACCCGTCGAGAAGCCATAAACCGCACTGAAGTTGTTCGAGATCAGGCGGAACTCCTGCGTGGCGTCGGGGTTCGGTGTGGGCGAGTTGGTGCCCAGGTAGTTGTCCATGTTGGAGACGCCGTCGAGCATGTAGTACGTGCTGCCGATGCGCCCGCCATTGGCGGACGCCGCGCTCTCACCGGGGAAGGAGAACCCCGATTGCATCCAGCTGACGCCGGCCTTTCCGGCATCGACAACGCCCGGCGACAGAAGCGCCAGCGCTGAAGGATCGCGTCCGTTCAGCGGCAACTGCGACACCGAGTTCTCGTTGATGGTCAGACCCAGTTCGGCCGTGGTTGTATCAATGAGCTCGGCATTGGCCGTCACGCTGACCGTCTGGCTCGAGCTTCCCAGTTTCATCTGGACATTCTGGGTCGCGTTGGTGTTGGCGTCGGTCACGATTCCCTGTTGCACATATTTCGCGAAGCCCCGCGCCACGACCGTCAGCATGTAGTTGCCGGGCGGGACGAGTTTGAACACATAGGTTCCGGTGCCATCGGTGGTCACCGTCTGCGGGAAACTCGTGCCGACGTCGGTCAGCGTCACGTTCGCTTCGGGAATGGCCGCCCCGGAAGGATCGACCACCTGACCGGTGAGAGTGCCATTCGTGCCTTGTGCCAGAAGAGATCTGCTCGATGCGCTCAGTCCAAAGAGGACCACAAAGAGCAGCAAGAGCAGGCGCTTGAAACCGTTACCGGATGGTCGCATTGGTTGCCTCCTGAAAATCGTCTGTCAAACCCAGAAGCCACTTCTCGTTTGTAATCGTTTACGTTCTGAGGGACTCTTCACGGTTCCTCAGAACCACACCCAACGCAGAGCGCGGGCAGTGTTACTTCGCCGAACCTGCTACCGCAACGTTGCTTCAGGGCCCGTGTAATCGCTTACATCCATAGCAGAAAAAAATGAACTTGCCCATCGCCGTCCGCGCGTCACCGCTTCCCGTGGCTCAATTTTCCACACCCGAGCCGCGTTTGCCGCGCAAGCGCGATGGTATTGCGATTTCGATTAGCGTTCTATATTCGCGGGAATTGGGCTTGTCAAGCGCTATCTGGAGCCGGGATGCGAAACGGCACTGAATCGAGCCTTGAGCGCCTGCTTTTCCCACCCTCGTTCGATCGCCGTTTCAACGCTCCGATCCGTCGCATCTCCTCGCCTGGGCGCAGCCGCATGACACCCAGGGCTTGAAAAGGTCTTTATCTCATTGGCAATCGGCCAGATCGGCGAGGCCAGAGGTGATCTCTATCGGCCTGAGCCGCCAAACGTATAATCTTGCTTGCCCGCGATACAGCACGCAAAGCTCCCGCCTGGACCCGTTACCTTCGTGCATGCAACCGCTCATGAAAAACCGCTTTGCGACCAGAAATCAGGCACGTATCGCCGGTCCAATGCTGTGCGGCCTCGTCGGGATCGTCTGCTCTCTGCTCGCTCCGGCCGCCTCCGCAGCGACCCCGTGCAACGCTCCACCGGCGCTCAAGGCGCGCCTGGCAGCCCGGCCGTCGGCGCAGGCTTACGTCGACACCGGAAACTGGTTCGCCGATCAAAAGCTCTTCTCCTGCGCGGTCGACGATTTTGCCCAGGCCGCGAAACTCCAGCCGCAATCCGCCTCCATCGCTTACCTGTGGGGATTGAGTCTCTACTCCGCCGGTCACGACGAGGCCGCGCTCGTTCCGCTGCATCGCGCGGCGAAGCTCGACCCCAGCGATATCCGTCCTCATCTGGCGCTCGGCGCCGCTCTCGATCGGCTCAAACGCCCCAGCGATGCTGAAGTCGAGTGGCGCGCCGCCCTGGCCATCGACGCCGATTCCTCGACCGCCCTCGACAGTCTCACCCAGGACTTGATCGCCCGGAAAGATTACGCATCGGTCGTCGCCCTGCTTGAAAGGCCGGTCACCAGCGGAGAGCGATCTCCGCAGCAGAATCTCAACCTGGGCCTTGCCTATGTCGGCCAGGCAAGGCTCGGCGACGCGGCGCGCGTCCTCCGTGAAGCGCTCAATACTGCGCCCGACTCGTTGCAGATCGCCGATGAGCTCGCCCTCGTCCTCATGCTTCTCGGCAGGGAGCACGAGGCCTACGCGGTTTTCGACCTCGCGCTGCAAAAGCATCCCGACGACCGGCCCACTCAGGTGCTCTATCTGCGCGCCATGGTATCCAGCCACTCCGAAAAGGCGGCGCAGTATGCGCAGCAGCTCCTCGCCGCGATGCCGGGAAACCGGGAGGTCCTCTACCTCAACGGTGTTCTTGCCTCGAACGACGGCAATCTGCAGCAGGCCCGCGCGTACTTCGAGCGCTCCATCGCACTCCACGCTGACTACGGCCCAGCGCACACCGCGCTCGGCAACACTCTCTCCAGCCAGGGCGACCTGCGCGGCGCCAAAGAGCAACTGGAGAGAGGCATCGCGCTGGGTGACGACCCTCCTGACTCCGAATACGCTCTGGCCAGAATTCTTCGCAGCCTCGGCGAAACCGGCGAAGCCCAAAAACGGCTCCTCCGCTACCAGCAGATGAAGAACGCTCAGACCGGAGTCACGCAGGCCGCCGGTAAAGCCGAATCCGCCGATCAGGCGATGGCCGCCGGCAATTTCACGCAGGCCGCCGCTACCTATCGTGACGCGATTGCATCCGACCCCGACGAGCCGCTGCTCCATTACAAATTGTCGAAAGCGCTCGATCGGTTGCACGACGATGCCGGCGAAGAGGCCGAACTGCAGCAGGCCATCCGGCTGGATCCCAACCTGGCAGAGGCCCAGAATCAGCTGGGCTATCTTGCAGCCCGCGGCGGCGACCCGGCTCGCGCCGAAGCTTTCTTTCGCGCCGCAGTTCAGGCCTCTCCCTCCTATGTCGTCGCCTGGGTCAACCTCGCGGCAACTTTGGCCAGCGAGGAAAAGTGGACCGAAGCGAAACAGGCGGTGGATCGCGCCCTCGCCATCGATCCGGATAATGCCGCGGCTCGCCAGCTGAATCAGGCCGTCATGGCCCGGCAATCCAGCCCGTGATGCCGCGCCGCCGCCCGTCGCGATCGGGAAGCACCTTACAATCTCTGTGATCGCCATGAGTATCCAATAGCCATGCCGGAGTCGTTCCCATCTGCGCGGTCATGGTCACGCCGCCGTGTCCTCCAGTCGGTTCCCGCACTCCTGGCATCCACTGCTTTTCCCGCCGTCGTCTCCGCTCCTTCGTCCGCCAGCGCAAAGCCCTTCTCGCACTTCGTCGATGTCGCCCAGGAGGCCGGGCTCACCAACGTCATGTTCTACGGCGAGGGACCGAAGGCCACCTACATCACCGAAATCATGGGCGGCGGGTGCGCATTTTTCGATTACGACAACGACGGATGGATGGACATCTACATCCTCGGCGGCCGCAGGCTCGAATCGGTGCCGCCCGGAGCCAGCAATCGCCTGTACCACAACAATCGCGACGGCACCTTCGCCGACGTCACCGAGAAGGCGGGCCTTCTCGACGCCGGCTGGGCGGTTGGCGTCTGCGTGGGAGACTACAACAACGATGGATTCGAAGATCTCTACGTCACCTACTTCGGCCAGAACCGTCTCTATCGGAATAACGGCAACGGCACCTTTACCGACGCCACCGCGCAGGTCGGGTTAGCCACCACGGTGACGCGCTTCGGATCCGGCTGCACCTTCGTTGACTACAACCGCGACGGCTGGCTCGACCTCTTCGTCTCCAATTACGCCGACGTGGACCTGGCCACTCTGCCCACGCCCTCCCTGCAGCGGCCCAACTGCAACTTCGAAGGCGTCCCCGTCAATTGCGGCCCCAGCGGCCTTCCCCTTCCAACCCATGTGCTCTATCGGAACAACGGCAACGGCACCTTCACTGACGTTTCGAAAGAGTCCGGAGTGGCCGCGCTGCGGGGTTCGTACGGCCTGACCGCCTGCGCCTTTGACGCCGACGAGGATGGTTGGCCGGACATCTTTGTCGCCTGCGACACCACTCCCAGTCTGCTGCTGATGAACAACCACGACGGCACGTTTCGCGAAGAGGCCCTGTTACGCGGTTTGGCGCTCAGCGATAATGGCCGGGAAATGGCCGGCATGGGCGTCGGCGTGGGCGACTACGACTGCGACGGGCTCCTCGACATCGTTCGCACCCACTATATGAATCAGGCGACCGGCCTCTATCGCAACCTCGGCAAGGGCAACTTCGAAGACGTCACCGTCCGCTCGGGTCTCATCCACGAGCGGCGCTTTGTCAGCTGGGGCACGGGCATCTTCGATCTGGACAACGACGGCAACCCCGACATCCTGCTGGTCACCGGCCAGGTTTATCCCGAACTCGAGCCGGTCCTCCCTCGGTATCCGCGCCGTGGCCCGCGCATTGTCTTCCGCAACCAGGGCAACGGGACCTTCACGGAGTTCGACGACGCAACCGAGCCGGCTCTCGCTGCGCGTCACGTCAGCCGCGGCTGCGCCTTCGGCGACTTCGATAACGACGGCGACCTCGACATCGTGATCATGAATCAGAATGAGCCTCCGTCCCTGTTGCGCAACGATGCTCCGCCCGGCAATCACTGGATCAAGGTCCGCCTCCACGGTACCAAGAGCAACCGCAGCGCCCTCGGCGCCCGCGTTTTGGTGCGCGAGGGTTCCAGAACTCAGGTCCTCGAGGTCATGAGTCAGTGCAGTTATGTCTCTTCCAACGATCCGCGCCTGCACTTCGGCCTCGGTTCCACAACGTCCGTCGATATCGAAGTGCGCTGGCCTCTCGGACTGACCGAGGTTCACAAAAACGTCGCCGTCGATCAGCTCATCACGCTTCATGAAGGCCAGGCGGAAATGAAAGCAGAGAAACTCATTCCGGCCGCAGCAGCTCGAGGCTCTTCGCACAGTTAGCAGTGGTTTGTTTTTGGTGGATCGGCTTCCGGCAAAAAAACGCTTACGCGCCAGAGCCAGCGTCGCCGGGCTTCCAGATGTAGGCTCCCGGCTGCGGCAGACCCATGTGCGCCAGCACCCTGCAGACAAACTGGCGAGCCATCTCCGTCGAGTCGACGGGCTGGTTGTAAAACGCCGGGATCATCGGGAAAATCGTCGCGCCCGCATCGGCCGCCAGGCCCATGTTGCGGATGTGAATCTTGTTGAAGGGCGTCTCCCGCAAACAAAGAACGAGTTGGCGGCGCTCTTTAAGGCAGACATCGGCCGCGCGCTCGATCAGGTTGCCGGCCATGCCATTGGCGATGCCAGCGAGCGTGCCCATGCTGCACGGCATCACGATCATCCCGCTCGATGGATAGCTCCCGCTGGCGATGGCCGCACCGACGTCGTTCTCGCTGTGCTGCGTTGTCTTCGCCGACGCCTGCCCGAGCAGCTTTTCGACCAGGCCGCTGCGCCCGGAAATGCCCATCTCCTCGGCCAGCACCCGCAACGAGTTTTCCGACGCGACGAAGTGAATGCGCCCGACGCGCTCGTCCCCCTCCAGCGCCCGCAGCAGCATCTGTCCAAAGACGACGCCGCTGGCGCCGGTAATGGCGACGGTGAGGTTCAGTTTGGTTTCCGTTGTCATCAGGGTCCGTATTCGTGTCCTTCCGCCGGGCCGAGGACGCGCGCAAAAATCGCATCGACGTTGCCAAGCTGGCGGCTGAGGTCGAACGTGCGAGCGAGTTTCTCACGGCTCAGAAGTTTTGTGATCTCCGCGTCGCCGGCCACCAGATCGCGAAAAACCAGGTCGTTCTGCCAGGCATGCATCGCGTGCTTCTGGACCAAACGATACGCGTCCTCGCGCAACATGCCCGCCTCCGCCAGATCGAGCAGCAACTGACCGCTGAAAATGAGGCCGCCCGTCGAGTCGAGGTTCTTCTTCATCCGCGCCGGGTAGACCATCAGCTTCTCGATCAGGTCCGCCGTCTTCGCCAGCAGATAATCCGCCAGAATCGTCGAATCCGGCAGGATCACCCGCTCCACCGACGAGTGCGAGATGTCGCGCTCATGCCACAACGCCACGTTCTCAAGCGCCGCCTGCGCATTCGCCCGAACAACCCTGGCCAGCCCGGAAATCTGCTCCGCCGTAATCGGGTTGCGCTTGTGCGGCATCGCCGACGAGCCCTTCTGCTTCTCGGAAAAATACTCCTCCGCCTCGCGTACTTCGGTCCGCTGCAGATGGCGAATCTCCGTAGCAATTTTGTCGAGGGTCGCCGTCATGACCGCCAGGGTCGCGATGTAATACGCGTGCCGATCGCGCTGGATCACCTGGGTCGCGACCGGAGCCGCGGTCAGCCCCAAACGCGCGCAGATGCGCACTTCCTGTTCAGGCTTGATGTGGCCGAAGGCGCCGACGGCGCCAGAAAGCTTGCCGACGCGCATCTGCTCGGCCGCCGCGTCGAAACGCTCCTGGTTGCGGCGCATCTCGGCATACCAGTTGAGCAGCTTCAGTCCGAAGGTGGTCGGCTCGGCATGCATGCCGTGCGTGCGCCCGACGGTCGGCGTGTCTTTGAACTCGAGCGCGCGCGTCTTCAGCACCAGGAGCAGCTGCTCGATGTCTTCGCGCAGGATCGCCGAGGCCGCTTTGATCTGGAGCGCCTGCGCTGTGTCGACAACGTCGTTGGAGGTCAGTCCGAAATGCAGCCAGCGCGACTCCGGCCCGACCTTCTCGGCGACCGCGGTGGTGAAGGCGATAACGTCGTGCTTCACCTCGGCTTCGATTTGCCGGATGCGCTCGAGGTCGAAGCCGCCGCGCTCGCGAATGGCCTTCGCGGCCTCGGCGGGGACGATCCCGTCCTCGGCCAGCACCTCGCTCGAGACGGTCTCCACCTCAAGCCAGGCGCGAAATTTGTTGTCGTCGCTCCAGATGCGGCCCATGGGCGCTCTGGTATAACGCGGGATCAAGGCGAAGCTCCTCCGGAGAACCTCTCATTCTACCGTCACCGCCGGCGCGGGACCGGCGCAGGATGGCCTGAACGCCAGCGGTGCGACTATCATCCAATGCATAACCGCTGCCGTTCCCGCCGGGATCGAAAAAGGAGATTTATGACCAACGTTGTGACAATTGCCAGCTTCAACGAGCCGCTGGAAGCGGAAATGGTGAGGCTGCGCCTGGAATCGGCGGGAATCAAGGTGTTTCTCTCCGGCGAGAACGCGCGGATCATGGAGCCGGGGCTGGGGCCGCTGGAGCTGCAGGTCAGCTCCGACGATGAGGCCGATGCGCGCGCCATTCTGGCCGATCCCGGCGAGCCTGCGGGAGCGGGCCCCAAAACGTTGTAGTACGATATCGCAGCACGATATATCGTGTTACGATGAGTCTATGAATCTTGCGGAAATCCACGGAGCCACTTCTCTCGCACGCCACGGAGAGAGGCAGCACCCGGTCAAGGAGCCGCCGCCGCTGAGCCGCGCGCAAATGCGGCGCCTGGCGGAGTTTCGCTTTCAGCTGAGAAAATTCCTGCACTTCAGCAGCCTGGCCGCGAACGCCACCGGCATTCGCACGCAGCAATATCAGTTGCTGCAGTGCGTCTGGGGCATGCCGGAGGAGCTCGACCCCACCATCGCCAACGTCGCCGCCCGCATGCTGCTCAAGCACAACAGCGCGGTCGAGCTGGTGGATCGCACCATCGAGCAGGGGCTGCTGCGCCGCTGCCCCGACCCCACCGACCACCGCCGCATTCTGCTGCGCATGACGCCTCTCGGCGAGAAGCTGCTGGGCTCGCTGGCCGCGTGGCATTTACGCGAACTGGAGGAGACCGGACCGGAACTGATCCGCGCTCTGCGCCGGGTCCTGCTCACACCACAGCTGAACGGCAGTCCGGAACACGGAAAAGCTCAGCCGAAGCGGGCAACGCGCACGACTCGCAATTAGGCAAACGACGTTTCAATTTGTACTGTTCTGTCCGAGCCGGATCAGGCGGCGTCGGCGGCCTGCTGCTCGTCCTGCTCTTCGGCTTCTCCGAAGGCTTCCTGCGTGATTTCGAGAATGCCGCGTAAAACCGCGACGAACAGCAGCGCGAGAGCCAGGGCCATCGAGGCGGAAGAGCACATGCGCAGGTCTGGCAGAGGCGCCTCGTGCAGCAGCTGATTGCCGATGAAGGCCATCGAGAACTGGGCGATCCCTGCGACCAGCGGGAAACGCACCGCCAGCACCGCCAGCGGGAATACCGAACCCGCCACCAGCAGCAGCACTTCCTGTTCGAGGCTCGGGGGCCATGCGCGGGTGTGCAGCAGCGGCGGTCCGTAGAGCACCAGCAGCAGCAGCCCGAAGAGGCAATTGCCGGCCAGCAGAACGCTTTGCACGACGCGAACACCCATGACTGTTTCCCTTTTCCTCCCCGGCGCGACGGATGGAGGAATGCGCCGCACCAGGAGAGGAAAAAGCGCGAGGCCCCGGAAGTGTTTTCCGGAGCCTCCAACAGATTGCCCGTAAATCTCTGGGGCTCATATACTTCGAGAGCCTCACGCCCTCCAACCAAAGTTGTAGTTCAAAAGCCATCTTTGTCCCGACGACAGAGAGCCGCAGATTTCCTATTCTGTCTCTGTCAAATCATTACCTCCTGTGAATCCCCGAGCGCTCCCGATGCGATCGGGGATTTTTTCTGCCCGGAATTCTCAGGCTTCGAAAGCGCCCCGTCAGCGGGCGGCCTGCTCCTGCACCGGCTGAGGGATGGGGGCGATAATCCCCAGTTGCTCGTAGACAGGCCGCATCTCGCGGCGAATAGCGGGCAGCCGCGACCAGAACCACAGCCCTCCCACGATGCAACAAGAGCCCGTGAACATGACCGTGCGCGGTGCGCCGATCCAGTGCGCCAGCGCGCCCGCCAGCAGGCTGCCGAACGGCGCCATGCCCATGAACGCCGCGGTGTAGTAGCTCATCACCCGGCCGCGCTTGTCCTCCGGAACCAGCGTCTGGACGATAGTGTTGCTGGCGGTCATACCCTGCATCATGCCGAATCCGACAAACAGCATGAGGAACAGCGAGAGCCACACCCACCGCGAAAAACCAAACAGCACCAGGCCGCCGCCGAAGACCACGGCAGCGATGGGAATCATCTTCGTCAGGCCCCGCACCGAGCGCCGCAGCACCAACGAAAACGCGGAGACCAGCGCGCCCGCGCCCGCCGCCCCCATCAGAAAGCCGAGGGTGTGCGGGCCGCCATGCAGCACCCGCCCCGCGAACACCGGCATCAGCACCATGTAGGGCATGCCCATCAGGCTGATCAGCGCAAACAGCAGCAGGATGGTGCGGACGGGCGTAAAGCCCGACACATACGACCATCCCTCTCGCATCTGCTCGAACATCGAGGTCGTCGCGCGACGCAGATCCGCGACCCGCACGTGCATCATCAGCAGCGAAACGATCACGGCGATATAGCTAATGCCGTCGATCAGGAAACACCAGCCCTCGCTCGAGACCGCGATCACCATGCCCGCGAGCGACGGCCCCACCAGCCGCGCCACATTAACCATCGAGGAGTTGATGGCGATGGCGTTGGAGAGGTCGTTGCGATCCGATTCTTCCGGGGTCCCCGGCGAGCTTGCTCGCTGGGGCGTAACCATCTGCACCATGAACGACTGGCGGCCGGGCATGTCGAACGCGTTGATCAGCCCCTGAAACACGCTCAGCGCCAAAATTTCCGCAATGGTGATCCGATGGGAGAGCGTGAGCGCCGCCAGCGCCAGCGACTGCACCATGGCCAGGGTCTGCGTCCAGATCAGAACATGCCGCCGGTTCGAGCGATCCACCAGCACTCCGGCAAACGGAGCCAGCAGAAACGTCGGAATTTGTCCGGCAAAACTGATCGTGCCCAGCAGCAGCGCGGATCCTGTCAGCCGGTAGACCAGCCACGCGGTGGCGATCCGCGTCATCCATGTCCCGACCAGCGAAATCGTCTGCCCGCCGAAAAACAGGCGGAAGTTCCGGTGGCGCAGCGCCCGCCATGCGTGGGAATAGTCGCGAGCCACCGCGCGCGCATCGTCCGCAATCGGATGCGGTGCCGGTTTTTGCCGTGTCTCTTCGGAGGCCATCGTCAGAATCGTGCCAGGAGTCTCGCTCGCCTTTCGCTAACCGTCTCTTGCTCGCCTTCCGCTAGCCTTTGGCTAAGTGCGTCTTCAGGAACTCCAGCGATCGCTCCCGCGCCAGCTTCGCCGCCGCAGCGTTGTAGCTGGGGCGGTCGTTGCAGTTGAAACCATGGCCCGCACCCTCATACCAGAAGATGGGAACCTCGGGATGCACGGCGTGGACCTTCGCATCGATGTCTTCCTTCGGGATGTGGTGGTCCTCCATGCCGAAGTGGAGCATGATCGGGACCTTTGGCTTTTCCCCGGCAAAATTTGCGATCTGCCCGCCGTAGTAGCCCACCGCAACGGCCGGGTCGAGACGCGTGGCCGCCAGCCATGCCACACTGCCGCCGAGGCAATAACCGACAATCCCAGCCTTCTTTCGGGATTCGCTTCGCGCATAATCAAGCGCCGCAGCCACGTCCTTGAGCCGGTCCGCCGTATCGCCCCGCCGGATCAGCGCCATTCCCTTCTGCATGTCTTCCGCACTATAGGTCAGCTCCACCCCGCGCTCGACGCGGTCGAACAGCGCCGGAGCGACAGCCAGGAACCCGTCTTTTGCCCAGCCGTCGGTGACGGAGCGGATGTGGCTGTTCACGCCGAAGGCTTCCTGGATCACAACCAGCCCGGCGATGGGCTCTCCGGCAGGCCGTGCGACATACGCGTCAAACTCGTAACCGTCCGATGCCTGCAGCTTCACGTGTTCGCCCATGCGACCTCCTGGCTGTTGATGGAACCTTTGATGCGGCTGCGCGGTTTACTGCGCCGGATGAGTATCGTCCCGCAGGATCGCCCAGTAGCTGTTGCGCGCCACCACCCGGGCTCCATAGTCCTGCGTGAGCTTCACCTGGATCGAGTGCAGCCCCGGCGTCAGATCCGTTGGGTGAAAGCTGAGGATATAACGATTCCGCGCGTGACTGGCCACTTCCGCCACCCGCGTCTCGAAACCCTTCTCCCGCGTGAACCCGTCGTACTCGCCGCCGCTCAGCGCCGCCAGCGTTTTCGGGGTATTCCGGCGCATGGCGTTCACCGTCATGATCAGCGGCGCGAGAATGTTCAGCTCGCTGCCGCCGTTCGTATTGCCGCGGCCCCAGTCGATGATCTCCGCCTTGCCCGGCGAAAAAACCAGGCTCAGCACCAGCGTGTTGCTGGTCCCGATGCGCTCCACCAGTTGCGGAACCGTGAAGTGGTGGCTGCCGTGATCGCGCGATTCGCTGATCAGCAACAGCACGCGGCGATGATCCGGCGGCTGCTGCTCCAGCAGATTCACCGAGTAGCCGACGGCATCGAGAATCGCCGCGCCTCCATCGCCGGCAGGCATTTGCTTCAGGTCGCGCGTGATCGAATCGCTCTCGTCTCCGAAGGGTTCCACCCAGGTCGCTTTGGAATCGAAGGCGACCAGAGCCGCCTGCCCGCGGCCCTGCCCGGTGAAAAGCTCGAGCAGCGGTCCCAGCTTGCCGATCTTGTCGAACTCCAGCGGCGCATCGCGCCCGCGTTCCACGCAGACCACCAGCGAGACCGGCTGCGTGTCGAGGTCGTCGTCGACGTGAACCTTCTGCTCCACGCCGTTATCGAAAACGGAAAAATCCTTCGGCTTGAGGCCGTACAGAACTTCGCCACTCGCCTTTTCCACCAGAGTGGGCACGATGACCACGCTGGTGCTCACGCGAAAGGTTGGCGTGTCGGCGTTGGGATCGGGAGGAAAGTCCTGAGGCATCCGTGGCTGGTTTTGGGGCTGGTTTTGCGGCTGGCTCGGGGGTTCACCCGGAAACGGCTGCGCTTGTTGCTGCGGCTGGCTGGATTGCGGCGGGGCAGGTTCACCGGGGAACGGCTGCTGCGCAGCGCAGAGAGACGCGGCGGTGCAGAACAGGATCGACAGGCGCACCCCAGCATTCAACCAGCTTCGCGTCATAGATTCATTACATCAGACGAACCAGGGTCCCGCGAGGTTACGGGTGAGTGGTTGCGGAGCAGGCGCCGCGCTTCACTCGTACTGGCTGCGCGGACTGCCCTGCCCCGGTTTGAACGGCGCATAAGGGTCGCCACCCGGCTGCGCGCCCGTCCTGCGGCTGTCGATGGCGTCGCGTTCGGCGAAGAATGCCGGCGTCGGACTGTAATCGTAGTCGAAGGGCAGCGGCCGCTCCGGTTTGCCGTCCGGCCGCGACGCATGCGCCAGCCCGTTCAGCCACGTGTAACGGTCGGTGATGCCCCAGGTGAGCACCGTATTCACGTTGGGCTCGGCCAGCATCATGGTCAGGTAGTCGCGATAGGTCTTCGCCACTGCGGTGTCGCGCTCAGGCACCGAATCCGGCAGCTTGCGGTCGTTCACATCCATTTCCGTGATGAACACCTGCAGGCCCATCTCGCGCAGCTCGCGAACAAAATGGACGAGTCCTGCTCCCGGCGCGTCGCCCGCGGTCAGATGGCTCTGCACGCCCACCGCGTCGATGGGGACGCCCCGCGCCTTGAGCCGCCGCACCAGCATCATCACCTGGCCGCGCTTGTCGATCTGTTCCTGCGTATCCAGCTCGATGCCGTAGTCGTTGTAGGTCAGCAGCGCCGATGGATCCGCCTGGCGTGCCGCGCGAAAGGCAAGCTCGAGGTAGCCCGGGCCAATCAACTCCAGCCACGGCGAGTCGCGCAGGCCATCGGGCCGGCCGCTCTTCACGTCGACAGCCTCGTTCACCACATCCCACGAATGCATCTTCCCGGCGTAGCGTCCCGCCACTGTCTGAATGTGCTGCGTGAGGAATTGCGCGGCGTTCCCCCGCGTCACGGTGCTCGCGAACCACCCGGGAAGCGCATTATGCCAGCACAAGTTGTGCCCCCGCACCTTCTGATCGTGCGAAAGCGCGAAGACCACCACGTCGTCGGCCTTGCGAAAATCGAACTGCTGCGCCGTGAGCCGCAGCGCCGCCCACTTCATGGCGTTTTCCGGAACCAGAATGCTGCACTGATCGGCGACAGTACGCGCGTAATCCGCGTCCCCATCCAGCCTGTCGGGATTCACCGCGCACCCCACCAGCATGCCGTGCGCCGCTGCGTGCGCGCGCAGCGAGCGAGGCCCGTTCACCTGCGAAAGCGTCGGCGCGGTCGCGCGGCTGTTGGGTTTCGCCTTCGGCCCGCCGCATCCCAGCGGCAGTGCCGCCGACAGGCCGGTGGCCGCCACCGCTGCCGCGCTTTTCAGAAACTCTCGCCGGGTGTTCCGTCCCCTGCTCCGGCTTGACGTCCCGTCGTGCATGCCTCTCCCGCAATTTCCTGCTGACTCTTTGCTGTTGCCTATTCCCTGTTGCCGGTTGCCTGTCTCTTCCACCCCTCCATGCGATCCGTCCAGTGCAGGAAGCGCAGCAGATTCCCCTTTTCGCGCCAGACAAACCCCACGATGTCGCGCGCCGTCAGCTCCTCGGCGTGCATGCCGGAGTAGGTTTCGATCCGCCACTTGAGATATTCGCTGCGCCAGGGCCGCAGGCGATGGCCGCTGGTCGCATTCCAGATGAATCGCACAGACGCAAGCAAAGCAGCGGGTCCTCTGCGCCACGCGCACGCCCGGGCAATGCCAATGACGCTCCAGGCCAATCGCGACAGCGCTGCCGTGAGTATAGCGGGAGGGTTGTGCAGGAAGCCTCACTCTTTCGTGGGAGCGTGGCGACTGCGGCGGGACAATTCAGGCGGAGTTCCGTTTCAGCCATGCCTCAAAATCGTGTTCGGTGATCCGCCCCGCGGCCAGGTCGTATGTGGTCAGGTACGTCTCCTCCTGATCCGCGGTGAAGCTGACCCCATTCAGTTCCAGAAAAGCAATCGCCACAACCAGAGCGGTTCGCTTATTGCCGTCGACGAACGGATGGTTCCGGAGCAGTCCCGACGCGTAGGCTGCCGCGAAGCGAAACAGAGTCGGCTTCCCCTCGCCATAGGCAGCAATGTTTTTCGGACGGGCTAATGCCGATTCGAGCAATCCCTCGTCGCGAATGCCAGGCGCGCCGCCGTGCTCCGCTAACAGCTCATCGTGGTAAACGAGCGCCAGGCGTTTCTCAATCCAGGCGGGCATCGCGAAGACCTATTTAGCCAGCTTGCGCAGGGCGTCGCGATACTTGCGCATGACTTTCCTGCCGGCTTCGACCTGCCGCGAAAACTCCTTATCGTATGGAGTCAGCTGAATTCCGCCGGGTGTATCGGTCACGTAAAGAGAGTCGCCCTTTTCAACCCGCAGCTTCGCCAGGACTTCCTTCGGCAGAACGATGCCGGCAGAACTGCCAACAGTGGTGATTTTGACGACAGAGCCCACGGGCGCCTCCTCTTATAACGAATATTATAACGAAGACAATGCGCGGACCCGCCTTTCTCGTGAGAGAGTGTTGTCGATGAAATTCAGGAACCTGGTCGTTCTCTGTACGTGCGTTCTCGCGGCGACTACCGGCCGCGCACAAAACGCTCCCACCCAGCAAGATCTGGAAGTCCGTCTCAAATCGCAGTTCCTGATGTTGCGCGGCATGTGGGATGGCGATCGCCTGGCGTTTGACCGCCAGGGAAATCTTTTCGGTTCGGCCGAAAAGACGTTCTTCTCACTGAGCGCCGTCATCGTTACGCAAATTCAGCTTGGCGATACGCAGCTCGACATTCACGGGAGACGTGCCGGGTTCGAGTTCTCTTACTCAAAGCCACTGCACCAGCCGCCTCACACGCCGCCGTATGACCTTGCAGCCGGTTTGATGATCGGCGCGAAGCCTTACAGCAATGTCGAAATCGAGATTGCGCGCGATTCAGCACATCCCGAAGCGCTCGATGATGCGATCAACAAAGTGTTCTCAATTGGAATCGATGAGCAGCTGGCAGCCTCGGCGCCGTACTACTGGCAGTCACTCCTCGAGCAGCATCTGCACCCGGGGCAAAAGAGCCCGGAGCCGGCCTCAACCGATCGGATTTATCATCCCGGCGGTGGAGTCACCAACCCTATTCTGCGCTACGCACCGGACCCGGCATTTTCCACTGCTGCAAGAAAGCTTGGCGTAGCCGGGGTTGCCGTGATCGGCCTCGTGGTCGACGAGAACGGGTTGCCGCGGCAAGTCCACGTTGTCCGGCCGCTGGGGATGGGTGGAGACGAGTGCGCCGTGGCCGCTGTGCTGCAATACCGGTTCAGCCCCGCGATCTATCACGGGCATCCGGTACCAGCGGAGATCAATATTGAAGTGAATTTCCGGCCGAGGTAGTTTGCTGACCCGTCGCCCGCTTCAGATCTCCATAACGGAGTCTTCAATCGCCCGGCGAACATTGCCTTCGGCGCGCGCTAACCGCCGCACCGCTTCGGGCTTATCGACGCCGGCCTTCAGCATCACCAGAGCCACCGGCACGCTGCGTCCGGCGGATTTGATCACTTCCACAGCCTTGTCGCGCTCCACGCCGCAGGCCCGCATCAGGATGCCGATGCCGCGCTCGATCAGCTTCGAGTTGTGCATGTGCACGTTCACCATCAGGTTCTCGTACACATAGCCGAGCCGCGTCATGGCGCCGGTGGTGATCATGTTGGTGATCATCTTCTGCGCCGTGGCCGCCTTCAGGCGCGTCGATCCGGAGATGACCTCCGGCCCAACCTCGGCCACAATGGCGGTTTCCGCCGCCTGGCCCAAAGGCGTGTTGGGATTGCAGGTAATGCAAGCCGTCTTCGCCCCGAGGGTCCGCGCATAAGCCACGGCGGCGACGACGTACGGCGTCCGTCCGCTCGCCGACAGTCCGATCACGACGTCTTTGCGGCTCGGACGGCGGCGCGCGATGTCGCGCTTGCCCAGTTCTTCGGAATCTTCGTTGACCTCGACCGGCGAGGCCAGCGCCTTCGGCCCGCCCGCCATGATGTACTGCACGGTCTGCGGGCTGGTCGAGAAATAGGCTGGAATTTCGCAGGCGTCGAGCGCCGCGAGCCGGCCGCTGGACCCGGCCCCGATGTAAATCAGGCGTCCGCCCTCGCGCAGGCTGTGCGCCACCATGTCGATGACCTGCGCGATCTCCGGAATCGCCTTCTTCACCGCTGCCGCAACCTTCTGATCTTCCTGGTTGATGGTGCGGGCGATTTCTACGGCCGAGCGGGTGTCGAGTCCGCGAGTGGCCTCGTTGGCCTTTTCAGTCGGCAGATCATGGATGCTGGCCGGCGACCCGTTCGATCCATTCAACCCGCTCGAACCATTCGAACCGTTCGAACCGTTGGATCCGTGTTTCGCGCCTTCGCCGGCCTCAGCGTGTGGATTGAGTGTAGTTCCCATTTTTCCTGGGTTTTGACCGTACAAGCCCACTTCAAGTCTAACTCGTTATCCCCTGCACAGCCTGTCAATAATTATCGGACGAATGTTGTAGTTCGTTGTCACCGATTTGTCATGGGCGCGGCATAAGCCCTGTTCCCACAGTGGTCCTACCAGCTATGGCGTCCCACCGATCCCTGCCCTGTTTCGATGCCGCGAATCTGCCCATCGCGCATGTGAATAATGCGGTCGGCAATCGTCGCAGCCTCGGGATTATGGGTGATCATCAGCACCGTTTGATGCAATTCCTGGTTCGATCGCCGCAGCATCTCCAGCACTGCATCGGAATTCTCAGTATCCAGGTTTCCCGTTGGCTCGTCAGCCAGAACGATCGCCGGTCGCGCGATCAGCGCGCGCGCGATCGCCACCCGCTGCTGTTCCCCACCCGACAACTCCGAAGGACGATGATCGAGACGGCCCCCGATATTCAGCAACTCGGCGAGCTGCGACAGAAATTCTGCGTCCAGAGGCTCGCTGTGTTCCGCAATCTCATGCGCGATCTCGATGTTGGCGCGCGCGGTGAGCGTGGGCAGCAGATTGAATTTCTGAAAAATGAAGCCGATCCGCGCCCGCCGCATGCGCGTGCGCTCCGCGTCGCCGAGCGTCGAAAAATCCACGCCGCCGATGATGACCCGCCCCGAAGTCGCGCGCGTCAGACCGCCCAGCAGGTAGAACAGCGTCGACTTGCCGCTGCCCGAGGGCCCGACGATGCTCACAAACTCCCCTGCTTCGATCGCAAAGGTCGCGTCGCGCAGCGCCGGAACTTCAAGCCTTCCTGAACGGTAGACTTTGCCGAGGTGCTCGGCGCGAATCATCGCATCCACATCAGCGATTGTAAATGGATGCGCGGCTTCCCTGACGACGCGGAGGCCGCAAACCTCGGCTACGGGTCGTCAGGAAATGAATCCCCCATGAATTCTCGCCACCGGTCAGGATGCGATGGCGTGTGCGACCGGATCGAACGTGGCGGCATCCGGCGAACCATACACGGGCCGAAAGGACCTTTTCGGGCCGCGCTTGCGCGCGATCATCACCCGAATCCTCTCCAGCATCTCCCCCGGCGTCGAAGTCCCCTTCGGCAGAAACGCATCGGCGCGGTTGCCGTGGTCGTAAGCCTTCACGCTGCCGCTGATCAGGATCATCGGCACCTCCGGCGCGATTTCCTTCATGCGCCGCACCATCTCGTTCCCGTCCATGTGCGGCATCACCAGATCGCTCAGAACCAGATCGACCCCGCCGGCACGGAACCGCTCCACGGCCTCGGCCCCATTGTGGGCGGCCACCACGCGGTAGCCCCCGCGGGTTTCCAGCAAAAACTTGCGCACCGCCAGGGCCTGCTCATTGTCGTCAACGCAGAGAATTGTCTTTTTTGGTCTCATGTCTCTCCTGGCAAAATCCCGCGCGAGCGGGAGCATTGCAGCAGGGCGCGCGGCAGAGGCGCACCCGTCAGCGGGTTTCCGTGGACCGCATCCGCGGCGTCCCGGCATTTTGCGCCGTCGCCTGGCTTGCCACAGGCGCGGCGTCTCGTGCCCGCCGAGACGCGGGATGCGGGGAACAGAACGTCTGGCTTCGGCGTTCTCACCGCTGCTCGTGCTGGTTCCGTCTGTGTCCCGGAATGATGGCGAGTAGCGGTTGCGCCTGTGCGGCTGCGTTACCGTTCCAATTCAGTTTTCAGAGAACTCAACGTGACTTCTAAAAACGCCACGTCAGAGTACGAACAGCACCCCACCTTGGCAATGGGGAAAATCTGGCGAATATACGCTCCCTTTTTGCCCCCGCTTGCACCGCATTCTGTTATCGCCCGATGAATATTGCCCGCGACGCGTCCCCGGTCTGTTGAAAGGGTGTGGATCACCCTGGGAAAAGGTGGGCTTTTGCAGCAATTGATGTGCGCCCCGCGGAGGGGGGCCGCCGAAACCGGACGCGGAGAGGTTTTCGTTCCGCTTCTCAGTGGCGGAAGAGCTGCGTCATCATCTCCGACTGCACCTGATTCAATTGCTGAATCGTCGCCTCCAGCGTCGGACGATCGTCGAGCGATGCGCCGGTCATCAGCTCCTTGAGGCGAAAGGCGGTGTGGCGAATCAAAATCTCCGCGTTCTTCAGCTTCTTTGCGTCGCGCAGCAGGCTCATCTGGATTTTCCCTGCGTAGCCCTGCGCGGCCTTCAGGGAGGCGGATGCCTGTTGCTGATCCCCGGCCTGATACTGTGCCGTGGCCATCTCGGTCATCGAGTGCACCAGTTCGGCGTAGATGTACGGTTGTTCGTTGGGAGAGGCGACCGCGGCCTTGGCCTGCAGGTCAGCCAGCTCGCGCGCATCCGGCGCGCGGTCGTCCATGCCATGCCCCCAGGCGAGGGAAGCGGGAAGAACCACAGCGGCGACGACTGCGACGATCCGCACGGCGCACCTCCGGGGAGTGCGTTCCGAGAACAATACCGCAGTTTCCGCTCTTTGCGCTACCCATCAAGGTGGTAGGCGGCCGTAGCGTCATTCGAAAGTAACGGGCGGCCCGAACCCTGGGGGTACCAACGGAACTGCCGTTCGCCCTCCTGAGCACCGATTACTTGCCAAGAGCGGCCAGCCGGTGCTTTGCCTGCCACTCCTGATCCGGGAATTTTCCCTCAGCGGCGGCGAGGAAGCGATGGTAGTACTCCGCCGCTGCCTTGCTCTGATGAAGATTATCGTACGCGGTTGCCCAGAGAAATAGACTAGCTGGGTTCTCCTCGGCATATTTTGATCGCATCGAAAGCGCGCCGAGCTCATCCTGGTACTGGTGCGCTTCCGAGTCGGCAAAAGCAATCCCGGACCACGCGTCCGCATCGTCCGCCCGGACCGCGACCGCCTTCCGGAAGCTCGCGATGGCCTCCCGGTAGCGCTGCAGGCGGATAAGAACCTGGCCCCGCGCGTCCAGCAGCGCCGGATCGTTGGGGGTCTGGGCAAGAAGCTGCTGGTAGAGCGCATCGGCCTCGTCCAGCTTGCCCGCCTGCAGATCCGCGTCGGCCAGCATCAGCGTCACCGATGGGCTCGTCGGCTGTAGTTTGTGCAGATTTTCAAGCACCTCCAGCGACTCCGCCTGCTTCCCCTGGCCGTTCAGGATCGAAGCCAGTTGAGCGTTCAGCGCCGGGTCGGCAGGATCGCGCCGCAGCGCCGCCTCCACCAGCGGCTGCGCATCCGCGTAGCGCTTCTCGTTGATCAGCAGGTGGGCCAGCCCCGCCGTCGCGTCGGACGAGTCAGGCTCCGCTTGCAGCGCCCTGCGGTATTCCTGCTCGGCAATTTCGCCGTCGCCCGCCGCCTCGGCAATCTCCGCGGCCAACAGCGTGTCGGCCGGAGTTTCCGGGGTCACCTTCAGCGCCTCCACCAGCGCATCGCGCGCGCCCGTGGGGTCCGACGAGCGCAGCAGCCGCGCCAGAGCCCGATCCGCCTGCGCTTTGGCGCCCGGGTTGGGCGGATTCGGCTCCAGCTGGGCGGCCGCATCGAGCTGCTCGCGAGCACCCGCATCGCCTTTGGCCGCCAGCAGCAGTCCCAGCGCCAGACGCGACTCAAACTGCTTCGGGTCCGCCGCAATGGCCTTGCGATACCAGCCTTCGGCTGCGTCGGTGTGGCCCTGCGCATCCTCCACATACCCGCGATCGAAGAGCGCCCGAGCATCGTCGGGGTGCGCGGAAACATAAACGTCCAGGCGACTCGCGGCCAGCGCGTAATTCTTCGCCTCAATGGCGGACTCGACGTCTCCGAGCGGGTCCGACGCCGGCTTTTGCTGTTCCTGGTCGCCGCCGGTGGTCCCGGGTGGCAGCGGGACCGGCTGCGCCACGGCAATTGTGGCCATTCCGAACAGCAGCGCCAGACAAATTCCCGGCCGCCGCGCCGTGTCGGACATCGTGCGCACACCAGCGGCCATGCAGTCCAGAAACTGCGGGTATCGTCTCACTGGAACACCTCGCTTTCCGCCACGTGAACCAGTTCGGCGCCGGCGTGTCCACCAAGCACTCGCGCCAGCCATTGTCCTGTGTGCGACAGCTCGTTGTTCACAATTTCTTCCGGCGTTCCCGTCGCCACCACCTGCCCGCCCTGCGCGCCGCCTTCGGGGCCAAGGTCGATCACCCAGTCCGCCGACTTAATAACGTCCAGGTTGTGCTCGATCACCACCAGCGAGCCGCCGCTGTCGATCAGCTTGCGGAACGCGACCAGCAATTTGCCAACGTCGTCGAAATGCAGGCCCGTCGTCGGCTCATCGAGAATGTAAAGCACCCGGCTGCCCCCCTTTTTCCCGTCCGACGATCGCCCTTCCGAGCGCACCGTAGCCAGATGCGCCGCCAGCTTCACCCGCTGCGCCTCGCCGCCGGAAAGCGTCGTGGCAGACTGGCCCAGCCGCACGTACCCGAGGCCAATCTCCTCGAGCACCGCCAGCTTATCGACAATCCTCGGATGACCGGCAAAGAAACGCAGCGCCTCGCGCACCGTCATCTGCAGCACGTCGTGGATAGAGCGGTTTTTGTAGTGGATCTCCAGCGTGCTCGCCTTATAGCGCGTGCCCCCGCACTCCTCGCAGGGCAGCTCCACATCGGCGAGGAACTGCATCTCGACCGTCACCGTCCCGTCGCCTTCGCACACATCGCAGCGCCCCCCAGGCACGTTAAAGGAGAAGTGGCCGGCCGTATACCCACGGCGCTGCGCCTCGGGCTGCGCCGCAAACAGCTCCCGAATCGCATCGAACGCCTTGATATACGTCACGGGATTCGACCGCGGCGTTCGCCCAATCGGCGTCTGATCGACCAGCACAATGTCGTTGAGCCGCTCCACGCCTTTGATGTCCCGGTAAACGCCAGTGGGATCGCCGCCCTCAATCCGCCCCAGCCGATGCGCGACGGCCTTGTACAGAACCTCGTGCACCAGCGTCGACTTGCCCGATCCCGAGACGCCGGTAATGGCAACCAGCAGGTTCAGGGGAATATCCACATCGATGCCCTTCAAATTGTTGGCGCGCGCCCCCTTCACCCGCAGCCATTCCTTCGACGACCCAGGCGTATGCCGCCGCGCCGGAACAGGAATGGTGAGATGGCCGCTCAGATACTTGCCCGTTATCGACGCCGGATTCGCTGCAACCTCTGCGACCGAGCCGGCCGCGAGCACCTTGCCGCCGAACTCCCCCGCGCCCGGACCAAGGTCCAGCAGATAATCCGCCGCGCGCAAAACGTCCTGGTCATGCTCGACCACCAGAATCGTGTTCCCCAAATCGCGCAGCTCGTCGAGGATGCGGATGAGCCGCGACGTGTCCCGCGGATGCAACCCAATGGATGGCTCGTCCAGCACATAAAGCGTCCCAACCAACCGCGACCCCAGCGACGTCGCCAGCTGAATCCTCTGCGACTCGCCACCCGAAAGTGTGGAAGCCAGCCGGTCGAGCGTCAGGTAGTCGAGCCCAACAGCATCAAGAAACGTCAACCGCTGTCGAATCTCTTCAAGAATGCTGCCGGCAATCTCCTCCTGCATCGGCGTCAGCGACAGCCCGGAGAAGAACCGCGCCGCTGCGCCGATCGTGAGCGACGCCGCCTCGCAGATGTTTCTCCCTTCACCCCCGTCATCGCCGATGCGCACCGCCCGCGCCTCAGCCCGCAACCGCTGCCCCTTGCACTCCGGGCACAACGCGTAGCCGCGATACTTGCTCAGCATCACCCGCACGTGCAGCTTGTACTTCTTCCGCTCCAGCAGCGCGAAGAATCCGTGCACGCCAGGAAATGAACCCTGCCCGTCCAGCACGAACGCCTGCTGCTCCCGGGTCAGATCCCACCACGGCACGTCGAGCGGGATCCCGTTCTGCCGCGCGGCCCGTCGCAGATCCATGAGATACGGCCGATACTTCGGCCGATTCCACGGGTCGATCGCCCCCTCGTCGAGTGTCTTCGACTTGTCCGGGATGATCAGGTCGAGATCGAAGTCGATCGTGTTGCCAAATCCCTGGCAGCGCGGGCAAGCGCCGTACGGATTGTTAAACGAGAACAGGCTCGGCTCCGGCTCGCGATAAACCCGATGGCAGTTCTTGCACTCGAAAGCCGCGGAAAAACGGAGCCGTTCCCGCGGAGCCGTCGTTTCCGCGTCGCGCGGCACAATCTCAAACAAGATTTCGCCGGACTCCCGATAGCCGATCTCCGCCGCATCGACAATCCGCGCCCGATTCTCGGCCGTAACCGCAATGCGATCGACCAGCACAAAAACCGGCAGCTCAAAATCAATCTCCAAGAGCGACTCCGGCGTTGAGAATTCGTAAATCGCCCCGTTCTGATAGAGCCGATTGAATCCCCGCTTGCGCAGATCGCCCAGCCGCTCGCGCAGCGCGTCGGACAAACCGCCGGAATCCTTCCCAGCCGGCTTTTCCGTCGTCTTCGCCGCCGCCTTGCGTGTCTTCCGGCCTGGTTTCCCCGCCTCTGGGGTCTCAGCACCCGGCTGCGCGGGAGCCGTCGCCAGCGGCTGCACCGGAAACAGCGCGTGCAATCGCGTTCCCTCCCCCAGCGCCAAAATTCTCGACGCAATCTCATCCACCGTGTCGCGCTTCACGATCCCGTTGCACACGATGCAGTGGACCACCCCGCAGCGCGCCCACAAGAGCCGCATGTAGTCGTAGATTTCTGTCGCCGTCGCCACCGTCGAGCGGGGATTCCGGGTCGAGTTCTTCTGCCGGATCGCAATCGCCGGCGCCAGCCCGTCGATCAAATCGACGTCCGGCTTCTCGATCCGCTCCAGAAACTGCCGCGCATACGCGGAAAGCGATTCGACATACCGCCGCTGCCCCTCGGCATAAATCGTGTCGAAGGCGAGGCTCGACTTGCCCGACCCGGAGACGCCGGAGACGACCGTGAGCTTCCCGTGGGGGATCGCACAGTCGATGTTTTTCAGGTTGTGGGTCCGCGCGCCGCGGATGATAATTTCGTCGCTCAAATTGCCTGGTCCCAGGGGTTCAGGGAAAAGTGTCCCAGTCTGATTATAGGGTCCGCGCCCGGACCCTGGCTCTGTGCTAAAAATGGGAGCCTATGCACCTGACCGGAGCCGCGATTCTGCTGCTGTTCATCGTCCTTTCCGCCGCCCTCATGATGTTGCTGCTCCACCTGACGCGCGCCGGACGCATCCTCCACGAACGCATCCCCGACCGGCCCCGCCGCCGGCTTTTCCTCGCCGCGGTCAGCTTCTTCATCACCTTTCTCGGCGTGCGCCTGCTGGTCTTCGCCATCGTCCACCACGTCGGGCCCTTTGGCTTNNTCACCTGGTCTGGGGCATTCTGCTTTTGCTGCTGGTCGGCTATGCCGACATGGCGGAATTCGGCAACGGCTCTACGCCCGGCTCGATCTTTGCGAGCCGCCTCATCTCCATTGCCTTCGGCATGGGCGCAGCCCTCACCCTCGACGAATTCGCGCTCTGGCTCAACATGAGCGCCGAAGCCTATTGGACCCCCCAGGGACGCGAAAGCATCGACGCCGTCGTCCTGTTTGGCGCGCTGCTGGCCATCGGCGCGTGGGGCGCGCCCCTGTGGACCANNAAACGGCCCGCCACTCCCAACCAGACCTGACCCGGATCAGCCGCGCCTGTCGCGCTGTGCGACAGCGGGTTTCGTCCCCGCCCCTGGCCGCCGATGCACATGGCAGGGGTGGTCTGAAGCTTGGCTCCCGTCACAGGGTTAACAAACAACCCGCTGGTGAAACACGCTCTCCGCATGGTGGTCCTCCACTGGACCGCGGCCTCGGTGCTTCTCCTCTTCCTGGCATCGTGCGCGTCGGCGATGCTGTTTCTGCTGCACCTGACCCGCGCCGGCCGCATCCTCCACGAGCGCATCCCCGATCGTCCCCGCCGCCGCCTCTTTCTCGCCGCTCTCGGCTTCTTCCTCACCTTCGTCGGCGTGCGCCTGCTCATGGTTTGCATCGCCTTCCACCTCGGGCCCTTCGGATGGGTCGTCCTCGGCGGTCACCACATCCACCATCTCGTCTGGGGCATCCTGCTGCTGCTCGTCTGCGGCTACGCCCTGGTCGCCGAGATTGGCGCCCACGCCACGCCCGCCTCCCTCTTTGCCGGCCGCCTGATTGCCATCCTCTATGGCATGGGCGCCGCCCTCACTCTCGACGAGTTCGCTATGTGGCTCCATGTCCGCGAAGCCGCCTGGTCGTTCCAGGGACGCGAGAGCATCGACGCCGTCTTCCTCTTCGGCGCGCTGCTCGGCGTGGGAGCCTGGGGCGCGCCCCTGTGGACCAACCGCAAAGGCGCCTTGCCCAGCGCTTCAGAATAACCGCGCATCCCCGCTGCTACTGGCCCGCGCAGCCAACCCCGCGTAAGAATGGGTTCGTATGCCACTGCCGCAGAGCGGAACCTGGATCTTCCTGTTGTTCATCGTTGCGGCAGCCGCGGTCATGTTGTTCCTCCTCCACCTCACCCGCGCCGGGCGCATTCTTCATGAGCGCATTCCCGACCGGCCCCGTCGCCGCTTGTTCCTCTCCTCGGCCAGCTTCTTCATCACCTTCGTCGGCGTGCGCGCCATCGTGCTCCTCATCCTCTTCCGCGTGGGACCCTTCGGCTGGGTCATCGTCGGCGGCCTCCATGTGCACCACCTGGTGTGGGGCATCCTGCTGCTCCTCGTCTCCGGCTTTGCTCTGGTGGCGGAGTTCGGCGAAAAAGCCACCCCCTCCTCCCTCTTCGTCGGCCGCCTGATCGCCATCCTCTACGGCATGGGCGCGGCGCTCACCCTCGACGAGTTCGAGTTCTGGCTCAACATTCGCGACGTCCCCTGGACCTTCCAGAGCCGCGAAAGCCTCGACGCCATCATCCTCTTCGGCGTGTTTCTCGCGGTCGCCACCTGGGGCGCCCCGCTATGGACGAAGCGTCGCCGCAAGCCCCGGCGCAAGCATCCCGTGCGGCCCCAGGATGACCTGCCGGATTAGCCGCTGGAATAGTCACTTTCCCCAAACAAGCCTTTCTCTGTGCCCTCTGTGTCCTCAGTGGTAAGCGTCCGCCCCGCCCGGCCCGCAACTCCCCTGTTCCCTCCCTTGATTCCCATTGCATTTCCCTGCCAATC
>PKVY01000133.1 GCA_003131625.1 Acidobacterium sp.
GCAGCGGAAACACATGTCCCGGCCGTGCCAGGTCCTGCGCCGTCGACTGCGGATCGATCGCAACCTTAATCGTGTGGGCCCGGTCGTACGCCGAAATCCCCGTCGTCACGCCCTCCCGCGCCTCAATCGTCTCGGTAAACGCCGTCCCGAACCGCGACGAATNNTCTCGCGGTCCTCGTCGTCGACCACCACAATCATCCGCCCCGCGTGGATCTCCTCCACCGCCCCCGCCACATCCGTCATGACCCGCGCATCGTGCATAGCCCTATTCTCCGCCAAATGGATCATCCCGGCCATGCCCCCTTCGCGCCTCGCATCACGAATGTCATTGATCTCTCCTGACCTTTTTTGAAAAGCGGCGGTTGGCAAGACAACGGTTGGGGCGGTACGAAAGTGCGGGCTCCATACCCCCCACCCCCCTCCCCCCTTTCCGGGGTAGCGGCGCGCATGCATTTGATTCCACTGGGGCGGCGATTTTTGGATGGCACGCATGTATTTGAGTCAGCAATTGTTTGTGGGCAAGTATTTTGTTTTGTGATGCGTGCGTTGTGGGTTGGCCACGGGTGGCAGCTATCTATTTGCATGCAAAGTAGAACTTGTCGATGCATTTGGTTCCAAAATACTTAGCATCTGGTCGCACAAGGCGTCGAGTTGCTGGGGGGAAAGTTGGGGCGTGGAGCCGACGGTGGTCGCGGCGCGTGGCGATAGCGGACGGCGGGTCGAAGCGGCTGGGCCGGCTGCCGGAGAGGGAGGGCGCAGACCGAGTTCGGCTTCGGCGAGGCGGTCGATGGCCACGGTGACCGCGATGGAGGCGCGGGTGTAGGCGGCGCGGTCGCGACGGGAGAGTCTGCGGTCGATGAGGGGCTGCAGGTCGCTGAGGGCTGCCTGGGTTTGACTGAGGAAGGTATCGAGTTCCATGGCCCGGAGCCGCTCGACCCAGGAGCTCATTTGCTGGTCAAAGACGGGGTCTTCCTCGAGGAAGCGGCGCGGGCGACGGGACGGGCGGTGAGCGGGGCAGAGCGCCTGTCCGCGCCTGGGGATGCGACGGCATTTGCGACCGTTTGCACAGATGTGAGTGCATTCTTCGACCATGGGAGGCTCCTCCGGACAAGAGAAAAGGCCCGCCAGTGGCGAGCCTTTTTTCTTTTTCTATCCTATAAGTTCAGAATATCAGATTGAGAGAATAAACCGGCCAAATATCTTTGAGGGTATAAGGGTGTAAGTGGCATGTTATGAGGGGTCGTTACTTTGGATTTTTAGGTCGCCTCTTGACAAATTTTCCACATTTGGGGGTTTGGGCGGATTTTGTGGATTTTGGGCGCGGGGAAGGCATTACGCGCGGGCGGCCGGTTCCCATTCCGTTATGTTGACCACAGAGGACACAGAGAACGCAGAGAAGAGGTTAGAGAAAAAGTCATTGGAGCGGAGTTTTGGGGCGATTACTTTTCCCAAAATGGGTCGAAAGGGGCTTGAAGCTGGTACTTCAGTGTGGGAGCACAGAGTCGAGTCCATTGACGAATGGAGGCCAGGAGCGTTCGCTACTTGCTGTGGGGTGAACCTGGCCGGGGCCTTGTTTTGGCTGCGGTCTTTTTCCGGGGGCAGTTATTCGTCGGCTTCGCCTTGTACCCTGCGCCCTGTACCCTGCTCTACCTTCCATCGCGAAGCCGCGCGGCCAGCCGATCCGGCAAGCCCGCCTGCAGAATCCGCTCCTGGGCCTCTTGCACGTCGTACGGAACGCGATACCAGGTCATCGTCCTCTGCGCATCGTCGTACAACGCGAACGCCGCGCGCCAGTCGCCGTCCCGGGGCTGCCCCACCGATCCGGGATTCAGCAGATAGCGCGCGCCCTCGTGGATCTCGAACTCGAACTCCTCGGCTTCTTTGTGCGACCCGCCGTGCCCGTTCCGATGCATCGCGTACTGCGGAGCCAGCCGGAACCACTCGTCGCCGTTGGTCGCAAAGCCGCCCTGGATGTGCGTGTGCCCAAAGAACGTGATCCGCGCATCGGTCGCATCCAGCGCCGGCCACGCATCGCGCACCGTCAGCACATATTCGTCCTCGTCGCTGGGCGATCCGTGCACGCAGCGCACAAACGGCCCGTCCGGCGCAATCGGACCCACCGCCATGTGCCGCAGCCACTCGCGATGCTCGCCGGTCAGCACGCATTCGGTCCATCGCGCCGCGCGCTGCGCCACAGGATTGAACTCCTCAATGCCGGCCAGCCCGCTGCACACGCGATCATGGTTGCCGCGCACGAATACGCTGCCCAGCCGCCGGGTCTCGTCGATCACCTCGTTGGGATTCGCGCCGTAGCCCACCACATCGCCCAGGTTCCACACTACGTCGTGCGCGGGAGCCGCGGCGAGCACCGCTTCGAGCGCCTCGAGGTTGGCATGGATGTCGGAGATGAGCAGCGCGCGCATGAACCACTTCCCGGGTATCCGCGGCACGCCCGGGGCTGGCGTCGCGTGGAAGGCCGTTTACCACTTTATTGGATGGAGGCCAGGCTTGTCTCTTACAAAGTGCCAATAGACGAGCCAAAGGCCAGCGAAAAGCGGGCGAGAGGCGAGACAAAAGCCAGCAGTATTGGCTCAAATCCCTCAGGGGCTAAAGCCCTGTGTTTTAAGCCTCTTTCGGCACGACTGAAGTCGTGCCCTGACACGGTTCGTGGCTGGTTTGGAGAAGGGGGCGCGCTCCCACCCCATCACGCCAACAACGGGCGTGCTGCCACCCCGCCACACCAACATCGGGTGTGTCGGGGGCCCCGGCGGTGGGGACCCCGGTCTGCGCGCGAATTCGGGTCTCAAAATCGAGATCCCGGGGCCAGCCAGGTCTGTTTTTTTTCGCAAGCTGTGAAGTTGTGCCCTGATACAACACCGATTTTTGAAACACGTTGTAGCAGCAGCTGCCGTCAGACTCGCGCCCAGTGGCCCGGCGACGCTTCCCGCAGCGGAACTTCCGCTGCATCGCCAGTTGCCGGACCGACCATGGCCAGCGGCTGGTCGAGCCTGGTCTGCATGGTCGGCACCGCACCCAGCAGGCTGCGTGTATAAGGATGCAGCGGCGCGCGAAAAATCTCCGCCCGCGGAGCCTCCTCCAGCAGCAGGCCGCCCCGCATCACCGCAACCCGATCCGCCACCTGAGAAACCACCGCCAGATCATGCGAGATGAACAGCATCGTCAGTCCGAACCGCCGCCGCAAATCGGCCAGGAGCTCGAGGATCTGCGCCTGTACCGTCACGTCCAGCGCCGTGGTCGGCTCATCGGCGATCAGCAGCCGCGGCCGGTTGGCAATCGCCATCGCGATCAGAATGCGCTGCCGCTGCCCGCCGGAAAACTGATGCGGATAGTCGCCGTAGCGCCCCGCCGCATCCGGCAGGGCCACCGCGTACATCGCTTCGACGACGCGCTCGCGCACCTGGCTCCGCGAGAGCTGGCGCTGATGGGTGCGCACCGCTTCGGCAATCTGCTCGCCGATGGGCATCACCGGATTCAGCGCGGTCATCGGCTCCTGGAAGATCATGGCGATCTCGCGGCCGCGCAGCCGCCGCATTTCTTCGTCAGGAAGCGCCAGCAGATCGCGCCCCTCGAAGGCGATGCGTCCTTCGACGGTGGCTGCGGCATCGAGCAGACGCAGAATCGCCAGCGCCGTGACGGACTTGCCCGAGCCCGACTCGCCCACCAGACCCAGCGATTCGCCGGCGGCAACATCGAGCGAAAGTCCGCGCACGGCGTGCGTCGCGCCGAAGCGGATATTCAGATTTTCGATGGAAACCAGCGCCACAGCGCCATGGTACAAGAGCGGCGCCAAGCCAGCCTGGGACCGAGCGCACCGCGCCGGTCCGGCCTCTGGGGGAACTATGATGCCTTGCTGCTCTTCTTTTTCTTGTACTCCTGCAGGCCCTTCTGGAAATCCAGCGAAGTGCCGGCAGCGGCGCGCACGCGAGCACGCGATGCCTTGCGCGGCGTGATCGGCTTCTCATCCTCCGCAACGGCAGCCACGATCACCGCGGCGGGGGTCTCCGGCTCCGCGCGGAACGACCGCGGCAGCTGGGATGCGTTGAATTCGATCCCGTCGTGCGCCATCTGCCGCGCAGCGCGCGCCAGCAGTTCGCGCTTGGACGCCAGCCGCTTCGCCGCCGCGTCGCGGTCAGCATCGCACGCGAATTCCTCGTAGCGGAGAAGATGCGCCAGCTTGCGATCGAACAGGTCGATCTCCTCGTGGAGAATCTTCAGTTGGTATTTGTCCTGCGGTATTGCAGACATGGGAGGCTCCGGCGGCCACGGCCGCGGTTCGGCAAAAGCAAAGTCGTGGAGCGGATTTCCAGCGAACGACTTGACGGTAAGCACAAAGAGGGGCCGAGCTGGCCCCTCTTTGATACTGCCTGCATCGGTTTACAGGACCTGAACGTTCTCTGCCTGCCAGCCCTTCGGTCCCTTGACCACGTTGAACTGGACGGCCTGGCCTTCCTGGAGCGAACGGAATCCGTTGCTCTGGATAGCTGAAAAGTGGACGAACACATCTTCGCCATTGGTGCGGCTGAGAAAGCCAAAACCCTTGGCGTCGTTAAACCATTTCACTGTTCCCTGTTCCATAACTGTACTTGTTTCCTTTTTCCTTGGAATGTATCGCTGAACTCTGCGTGGAATTGTTTGCGAGTCAGCGCAACAGGCGAGAACAGGCAATAACACCATTTCGGATTCGACGATCTGTCTTTACTGTATCATGATGCGCCCATTATTAGCGGCAAAACTGCGCACTCCACCCGTCGAAAGCGCCAGCCGCACCGCAGACGCCGCGTCAGATGGGCAGAGAATCCGCCACCCCCTCGAGCACGCGGGCGGTCATCACCTGGAAGTGGTAACCCATCACGGCCATGGTCATGGCCGCCCCGAAATAAGCCCGGTGGCGCGTGGCCGCGGTGGCGACGAATTTCCAGTAGCTGGCGCGCGATTTACCCAGAACCCCCTGGCGCAGCAGCGAGAGCAAGAACGCCCGCACATTGCGGAAACTAAGGTTCGATTGATATTCCGGGCGGCAGCGGCTCAGATACTGCCCGACGCGCTTGTAGTACGGTTCGCTCGCGTAAATGCGGCGCAGCACCGAACGGTAACCCTCCACCAGGCGCTCCGCGTTCATGCGCGGCTCGAAGTTGAGCTGGCAGCCGGTGTTGTTTCCGCCGCCGCTGTCCAGAATCCGCCCCTCGCGCGTGAGGCGGCGAAACAGCTGCGTGCCCGGCATGGCCTGCAGCAGCCCGACCATGGCGATGGGAATCGCGCTCTTCTGAATGAACTCGACGAGGCGATCGAAAATGTCTTCCCGATCCGTATCGAATCCGAGAATGAATCCGCCCATCACTTCGATGCCGTAGCGCTGGATGGTCGCCACGCTGTCCAGCAGATCGCGGCGGGTGTTCTGATGCTTCTGGGTTGCCGCCAGGCTCGACTCGTCCGGCGTTTCGATGCCGAGAAATACCGAGGAGATTCCGGCCTCCTGCATCGCTGCCAGCAGTGCCGGATCGTCCGCCATGTTGATGGACGCTTCGGTGATGAAGCGAAATGGGTGTCCATGCGCCTTTTGCCACGTGACGATCGCCGCCAGCAGCAGGCGCGCCCGCGCCTTGTTGCCGATGAAGTTGTCGTCGACGATGAAGACCGGACCGCGCCAGCCGGCGTTGTAGAGCTGGTCCAGCTCCGCCAGCACCTGGGGTGGCTCCTTGGTGCGCGGACGGCGGCCGTAGATTTCGATGATGTCGCAGAACTCGCAGTTGAAGGGGCAGCCCCGCGAGCACTGCACGGTCATGGTGCTGTAGCGGTTCATGCGGATCAGGCTGAGATCCGGCAGCGGGGTGCGCTCCAGTCCCGGGCGCTCCGCGCTCTCGTACTGCGGACGCGCGGTCCCGTGCTCCAGGTCGGCGGCCAGACCGTCGATCAGATCCTCCGCCTCGCCGATCACGACGTGGTCGCACTCGAGTTCCGCCTGCGGCACGCTGCTGGCGATCGGTCCCCCCACTATCGTGCGCAGGCCGCGCGCGCGGCAGCGGCGCACGATCCCGATCAGCTCATGCTGCTGGATCTGCATGGCGCTGATGAAGACCACGTCGGCCCACGCGAGATCGCGATCCTGCAGCCGCTCGACGTTCGCGTCCACCAGCCGCTTGTTCCACGAATGCGGCAGCAGCGCCGCTACCGTCATCAGCCCCAGCGGTGGCTGCGCGGCGCGCTTGCCCTGAAACGACAGGGCGTATCGAAAACTCCAGTAGGTATCGGGAAACCGCGGATAGATCAGCAGCACGTTCATCATTACATCTCCACCGGGTCGGCTCACCGGCGGATCGTGCTGCTACTCAACTCGTCTCGCACCGCGCCCGTGCCGCGTCCGATATCAGTGTGCGCCTCAGGCGAGCGCGCGCAGCCACTCCGACAAAAACATTACAGTGAGCTATTTTGCGCACATGGCACGGAGCGCGAGCGTATTGGAAACCACAGGCGAAATCCGCAGCGCAGCGGGCGACCTACCTTGCCACCAAAGCAAAAGGAAGCGGAATGCTCCGCTTCCTCAGTGCTTTTCAGATCCGGGATTACTTCTTCGGCGGCGCGATGGTGTCCTTCGCGGACTTCGCCACGCGGAACTTCACGACCGTCTTGGCTTTGATCTTGATCTGTTCGCCGGTTTGCGGATTGCGGCCGAGCCGCGCCTTCCGCTCCGCCTTGACCAGGCGGCCCAGGCCAGGAATTACGAAAACTCCGTTTTTCTTGGTTTCTTTGATTGCGGTGTCTGCGAGAAGATCCAGAAACGCCGCGGACTGCTTGTTGGTGATTTCGAGCTTCTCCGCCAGCTGGCGTACCAGAGCGGTCTTCGTCATCGTTGTTGCCATCGATTCTTCCTCCTTGTGTGTTCTTTCAGGTCGCCGGAGTTCTTTCCCCGGAGCACTCTCCGGGCAACCTCAACCTGCGCGAAAGCCAGTATTGATGCGGCTCCGAAAGTACCTGCCGCCCTTTACCGTGCGGCTTTCAACAGCATTTGTCAATGGCAAAAGGCCCGTTTCCACAGGTTTTTTGCGGTTTTCCCTGGCATTTCTCTGGAAAACATGGTTTTTGCCTTGTTTTTCGTCCTGGTACGCGCTGAAAGCCGCGAACTGCGCGCATTTGCGATGGGTCTTGCGTCTCTTCTTCCTGCTGCCGTGGAGTCTAGTCCCTGTGTCCCTCGCGCGCAATGCGCATCTGCGCAATTTTCGTTTATCCGTGCAGCCTGCCTCCGGCCCACACGGGGCGCGGCCGCTCCGGGCGCACCAGCGGCGCGTTCAGAAAATCCACCAGCGGGGCGGCGAGCCGGAATCGCTTCTCGATCTCCTGCGCCAGCCCCGGCTTCAGCGCGGTCTCCGCCGGCAGATGCGCGGTCACGCCCCACTGCCGCCACTTGATCCATTCCATGGCGGGATGATCCTCGGGAAATCCTTTCGGCGCCCGGGTCAGCGCCATCGGATCGTGCACTTTGAAAGCGCGCAACAGCCGCTTGTCTTCAATCAGCCGCTTCCACTCCACGTGATGCTCCAGCAAGCGCCGCCGGATGGCCAGCAGTTGGTCTTTCTCCGGCATATAGACACCGGCCGCGATGACAAATTCCGCTGCGCCCACGTGCATGTAGTAGCCGCCGCCCGAGGTCTTCTCCAGGCCACTGCGCGCCCACCACGCTCCCAGGTGGGTCTTGTACGGCGATTTGTCGGCCGAAAATCGCGTGTCGCGATAGATGCGGAACATGCACTTCCCCGCCGGCCGCATGTGGGCCGGAGCGTACTCCGCCATGCCTTCGGTCAGCCGCTCGATGAGCGCCAGCATGGGCTGTTTCAGCTCGCGCTCGTAAACCTCGCGCCTCGCTTCGAACCATTCGCGCCGGTTGTTGCGCTTGAGGCCGCGCAGGAAGCGCAGCGCCTCGGGGCCAAAATACGATTGCTTTTTCACTGGCTCATTCTAGCGGCCCGGTCCTGTGGATTCTCGGTGAGTTGTATTGCGCTCGACGACCCATTCCCCTCAAACTGGAAGTATGCGACGCACTTTTCTCCTGATCCTCCTGCTGGCCATCGGGCTCGCCTGGGTTGGATCCGCGCACAGCCACGCCGCCGCCCAGTCGGCGAAACATCAGATCACTCTGCGCCAGGCGCACCAGATCGTGACCCTCGTCGCCCATCACGACGAGATCGATCTCAGCGACACACACATCGAGCTGAACAGCATGGACCTGAACCAGGATTTCACGCCCGGCTTCTTCAGCTTCGCCATCATTCGCGAAAGCACGTCGCCGGGTCCGGACGAGACGCTGCGGCGCTACGCCATCAACCGCCGGACTGGCGATGTGTGGGAGATGACGCTGTGCATGCATTACGATTTTCCCGAGCTGGCGCACATGCAGCACACGTATTCCGGCCGCACCGCTATTGGCGCGTCCGAACTGGCCGCGCAGGGGAAACAGCTGGGCTGCACGCAGGAAAACTCCAAACCGACGTCGTAGTGTTGTTGCGCAGGGCCTTCCCGCGGCGGGTGTTGATTGCCGTTAGACTTTTGTTGAATTCTCTACGTCCACAACCTGCAGGTACTGTATGAAAGCCTCTGCGTTGCTGTTGTGTTGCCTTGCCGCACCGTTACTCGCGCAGCAGTCTGCTCCCGCTGGTCAGCAACCTTTGTCATCGGCCATGCCTGACTTTGGGCGCCCTCATGTCGCTAATGAGAAGTACACGCTGCCCAACGGACTCCAGGTCATTCTGGTTCCCGATCATCGGGTGCCCAAGGTTTTTGTCAACCTGATGGTGCATGTCGGCTCGAAGAACGAGACCGTGGGCAGCACCGGTCTGGCTCACCTTTTCGAGCACATGATGTTCGAGGGCTCGAAGGATGCCCCCGGCGAATATATGCAGCGCATCGAGAAGCTGGGAGGCTCGGCCAACGCTGGAACGGGGCTGGACGTCACGAATTACTTCGAGACCATGCCGGCGGGGGCGCTGGAATATACGCTGTGGCTGGAATCCGATCGCCTGGCGAGCCTGGGCGGCTGGCTCACGCAGGAGCGTTTCGACAATCAGAAATCGGTGGTAGAGAACGAGCGGCGCGAACGACAGGAAGACCAGCCCTATGGGCTGGTCGACACCGTGCTGCGCGAAAGCCTCTATCCCGCCGGGCATCCCTATGGACATTCGGTGATGGGCGTGCCGCACGAACTACGCGCCACCACCCTGACCGATGCGAAGGACTTCTTCTCCACCTACTACGCGCCGAACAATATTTCGATGACCATCGCGGGCGACTTCGACGCGAGCCAGGCGAAGGAGTGGATCGCAAAATACTTTGGCCCCATTCGTCCCGCGCAGACCATCCTTCGCCCCGTTCGCTGGATTCCGCATCTCGACGTGGAAAAAATCGTGGATGTCCGCGACCATGTGGCTGAAGAGCGCACGTATTTCGTCTGGCCCGCCGCCGGCTGGGCTTCCAGTGACACGCTCCCCCTGGACGCGGCCTCCCGCATTCTCAACCGCCGCCTCAGCGCTGACCTCGTGTACGCCGCAAAGCCGCTCTGCTCCGAAGAATCCGTCGATCTGCAGACCCTGGAGGACTCCTCCGAGTTTGTGGTGATGGCGAGCGCTCGTGCCGGTGTTCCGCTGGCTGATGTTGAGGCTAAAGTCGATGCCGACATCGCTCTGTTGGTCAAAGACGGACCCACCGGCAAAGAACTGCAGTGGGTGCGCAGCAAGCTTGAACTCAGTGAGCTCTCGGATCTGGATACGCTGCAATCCACCGCGGAGATGCTCAACCTCTCCAACGTTTACGCCGGCAATCCCGATCAGTATGACCGTCGATGGACTCGCCTGGAGGCGATGACAACGGCCGATTTGCAGGCAGCGGCCCGCCGCTGGATCTCGACGGATGGCCGACTTTTGATCCGCTATCACCCTGACGCATCGGCCGGAGTGACGGAACAAGTTGCGCTCGATCGCTCGGTCGCGCCGCCGATCCATGCGAATCCGCCCTTCCGCGCTCCGGAGGTCGAATCAGCCACTTTGTCCAACGGGTTGCGAGTCCTGGTGGTCCGCCGCGCCGGCGCTGCGAAAGTCTCGGTGCTGCTGGCGGCTCGTGCGGGCGACATGGTCGATCCGGCGGGCAAAAGCGGCCTTTCTGTTTTGACCGTGACCACGATGGCGCGCGGGACCACCACGCTCTCCGGAACCAATATCCGCGACGGCATGGAAGCGGCCGGCGCCACGACCCTTCAACAGTCGGTGAACTCGGAACTGGCCAGCCTCAACTTCGACGTGGTCGCGAAGAATATCGATCCCGCCTTTGCGATTCTTGCCGACGTGGTTCTGCACCCCGACTTTAAGAAGTACAGCTTCGAAAGCCAGAGACAACAGTGGACCGATATGGCAGCGCAGGGGGAGAACGATGTGGGGGCGGTCGCGCAAAACGTTGCGCCCGCTCTCATCTTCGGCGCCAATCACCCTTTCGCGCGCGTGATCGCCACGCAGAAAGGCCTCAGGGACATTCAGCGTGAGGACCTGCGCGGTTTCTATCAGGACTGGTGGAAACCGAATAATGCCGCCGCCATTTTTGCTGGGGACATCTCGCTGGAGGACGCGGTGAAGCTGGCCACAAAGTACCTCGCCTCCTGGACGGGGACTGCTGTGAAGCCGGTGCCATTGCCCGCTCCGCAGAACCCGGGCGCCGGCAAGGTCTACCTCATCGACAAGCCTGGTTCCCCGCAGACATTGATCGCGCAGCTGTTCCCGGCCGTGGGGCAGAACGATGCGGAGCGTTTTTCGCTGACCCTCGCCAGCTTCATCTGGAGCGATCGTCTGAACGCGTCTTTGCGCGAGACGCAGGGTTCCACCTACGGATTCAACTCGGGCTACTCCCCGTACGTTGTGTATGGCGCGTGGACGGCGAGCGGCCTTGTGCAGACCGACAAGACGAAAGAAGCGCTGGTCGAACTGAGGCAGCAGACCCGCATGATTGCCGGAGAAAAGCCTATCTCCGACGCTGAGCTGCGCAGCGCGAAAGCTACCTTTGCTCAGGGTTACGCGTCGGGGTTCGAAACGTCGTCGGACCTGGCGGGAATTGTCGAGAATCTCTGGATTTCCGACTTGCCTGATTCCGCAATTCAAACCGACGCGGATGCAATTGCCCGCACGCCGCTCGCGGATGTTGAGGCCGCGGCGGCGCGGTTTGCCCGCCTGGACCAGGCTTCGCTGCTGCTCATCGGGGACCGCGGCAAGATTGAGGAAGGAGTCCGATCGCTGAACATCGGCCCGATTATTCTGCTGAACGCCGATGGCTCGCCGGTTGCGCCCGCCGGCGATCACTGATTACAGATCTATCCCGCGACGCCGGGGGATCCGATCTGGCGGACCACGCGCCACGCGTAGTGGAAGCCGGAGAGGAGGGTCAGAATGACGGTCGCGGTGAGGGCCCAGTGGCGCAGAGTCATCGCCCACAGTGGCCCGTAAAACTGGCACAGCAGCACGGCCGCCAGCGCGAGAATCTGCGCCACGGTGTTGGCTTTTCCTGTAATGCTGGGCTTGAAATTCCGGATCGACGTCGTCGCGAACAGAATCGCGGCCACCACCATGATTCCGAGGTCGCGGGCGAACACCAGCACCGTCACTCGGCGGGAGATGAGCGCTTCGTGGTGCAGGACCAGGAACAGCGTGCTCAGCAGCAGCTTGTCCACCACCGGGTCAAGATACTGCCCCAGCATGGTTCGCTGGTGGAGCAGCCGGGCCAGCGTTCCATCCAGAGCGTCGGTGATTCCCGCCAGCACGAAGAGGGCGAAGGCCAACTGGAAGCGCCCGTCGAGAACGGCCAGCACCAGAAAGGGCACCATGCACAGCCGGAGAAACGTCAGCAGATTGGGAGTCGCCCGAAGTTCGTTCATCGAATCATTCGCCGCGCCGACTGCGCTTGCCGATTCATCATGGGCGCACTGGCAAAGGATTCATAGTATCGCAGGAGCTTCGGAATTCCCATGCGGAAACAGCGCAACAGCCCGGCGCCGCAGCGGATCGCGGCCGGATGCAGGCACCGGAAACCGTCCGCCGCCCGCGAGCCGGTCGTCCGCTTGTCCTGCTATCATGACGGAAGGCCGTTCCGCCTTGTGTAGGCGCGTAGCTCAGTTGGTTAGAGCGCTACCTTGACACGGTAGAGGTCAGGAGTTCGAGTCTCCTCGTGCCTACCATATCTTCCCAAAAAACAAGCAACCTGGAACATCATGCGGAGATGGCCTGAAGTTCCAGGGGTGCTGAAGGGTGCTGAGACTCTGCATCCTTGTTGTTTTGGGGCAGGAGCCGTTTCCGGCCGCCAATCGCCCTCTCGCAACGGGAAATAGCGATTGCGAACGAACCATCCGAACGCTGGCCTGCCTGCTTGTCGATTTCTGCTCGGAGCGCATCACGCGCTTCAGGTGGGGACCGAACTCCACACGGGCTCTGATCGCATCGCATGTACCGCTGTTCGGCGTTTTGCCTGANNCGCCCGCCACTACCGCGCGAAGAGGTCCCAGGCACGGCTGGCGCAGAGGGCAGCTGGCTGCTGCTGATGAAGATGCGATTCGGGCCGATAACGCATTCGATTGCAGATGTGACCAAGAGTTCTGGTCTCTCCGTTCCGAGATCCTCGGTCTTTAGACTTTCTCCGGCGGGTCCATCCCTGTAATCGAAAGGTCGCCTGGATGACGAACAGACGCTCCCCTCAGCATGAAAGCAGTGCCAAAGCGCGCCGCGGAGCTGCGAGCTGAGCAGGACCCGGAGCAGGCATTCTTTAGACTCAGGACACTAGCTGAACAGAAACTCCTTCGTGCGCAGCTCTTTGATCGTGTCGCGTAGCCTGGCCGCCTTCTCGAATTCGAATTTCTTCGCCGCCTCCCGCATGTCGGACTCAAGCTTCGCGATGTATTCGTCGAGTTGTTGCTGGGTCTCGAACTCCGGCATCGATTCCACTTCCTCGGCCAAGTCGGCGTATTCCGCCTGCAGAATTTTGGCGAGCGACATATCGATGTGGCTGATGATGGATTGCGGCGTGATGCCGTGCTCCTCGTTGTAGGC
>PKVY01000096.1 GCA_003131625.1 Acidobacterium sp.
CACACCCAGGACCTGGGTGTCGACAGCTTCCAGCCTTTTTTGATCCTGCTGGAGAGCTTTCATTTGCGCGGTTCAACCACCGGTAAACGCGAAGATGAAGAATGCCACGACTACATTCTTTTTGCCGCGGTACTGGCTCAAAGAAACCGCCTTCAGGTCGTCGCCGTCAAAATAATTCAGCTTAAAATCCGGCGCCATCTCCCCCACCTTGGGCATAGACGGAGACCCGGCTTCCGCTTGTTTCGCCTGTCCTACTGCCGGAACTGCTATCGCGACAGCCAAGACGCCTGCAAGGCCTGACGTCAGCCATATGCTCTTTCGTTTTCTCTGCATCAACATTCCTCCTACCTGCTAGCCGAATGGTAACTCAATACTGGAAAGACATTGTAAATCTGACGATCGAAGCCTGAGCAGTACGCGAACCAGCACCGGCCTCGCACCTTTCACATTGCCGAATCGAACCATAAACCAGTAAATTCACTCCAGACAAACTCGACCCCCACCATGAGCCTCAATACGCTGAACGATGTTTTTTTTACTGCCGTCGAACGCAATCTCGACCGCGCCATGCTGCACCGTCAAGAAGGAACATGGCTGCCTATCTCGTCGTCCGAGTTCCGCAGCAATGTTGCCGGAACCGTCCGCGGACTGCAGGAGTGGGGCATTCACCAGGGCGACCGCATTGCGATACTCAGCGAGAATCGCCCCGAGTGGTCCATTGCCGACTTCGCCATTCTCCTGCTAGGCGCCGTCACGGTTCCCGCATATGCCACACTGACACCGGAACAAACCGCCTTCACTCTGCGCGACTCCGCCGCCACCGTGGTATTCGTCTCCACCGAGCATCAACTTCGCAAAGTCCAGGCAATTCTCTCCCAAACTCAGGTCCAGAGAATCGTGGTCATGGATCGTCTTGAGATTCCCAGCGAGCTGGCCGCGAATTGCGTGCTCATGAATCGATTCATGACCCAAGGGCAACTCACCCTCGATCCGAAAACCGAAGCGTCAGCCCGATCCATCCAGCCCGACGACCTAGCCACAATTATTTACACCTCCGGCACAACGGGAATCTCCAAAGGAGCAATGCTGACCCATGGCAACATGGCGTCACACATTAACTTCTCGTTGCTCGGCTTCGACGTTCATCCGGGACTCACCAGCGTTTCGTTTCTTCCGTTGTCGCATGTCACCGCTCGCCACGTGGATCTCGCTTTCCTGTATCACGGTGTGACTCTTGCGTACTGCCCCTTCATCGAGCATCTTCCTGAAACTTTACTGGAAGTTCGTCCTACGCTTTGCGTTTCCGTCCCCAGGGTCTACGAAAAAATCTATGCCAAGACAGAGATGACTGCCCGTGGTTTTCCGAAGCGCTCGATCTACAACTGGGCTCTTGCTGTGGGCCGCGTCCACAAGCCCGAGATTCTCGCCGGCGAAACTCCAACTTCTGCCAGTTGGAAACTTGCTAACAAACTAGTCTTCTCGAAAATCCGCGCCGGCATGGGAGGTAATGTCGAAACTTTCATCTCCGGAGGCGCGCCCCTAGGCCGCGAACTCGCCGAATGGTACGCCACTGCAGGCATCCGAATTCACGAAGGCTACGGACTCACCGAAACTTCTCCTGTAATTGCTGTCAACACGCCCATCAACCATCGCATCGGCACGGTTGGCAAGATTCTACCCAACCTCGAGGTCCGCATCGCCGACGACGGCGAAATTCTGGTTCGCGGCCCTTCCGTTTTCAAAGGATATTGGGATCGCCCGGAAGAAACTCAGAATGCGTTTCAAGATGGCTGGTTCAAAACCGGAGACATCGGCCACATCGATCGTGATGGATACCTCTCCGTCACCGATCGCAAGAAAGAACTCATCAAGACCTCCGGCGGAAAATTCATCGCTCCGCAACCGATTGAGAATTCTCTGAAGCTCAACCCTTTCATTGGTACCGCGGCCATCATTGGCGACAAACGCAAGTTCGCTTTTGTCATCATCTCTCCCAACTTCGTGCTGCTCGAAACCTGGGCCCACGAAAACAAAATCGCTTTCTCCTCGCGCGCTGAACTGGTCGCCGATCCTAAAGTTCAGGAACTTTACGAAGGAATCGCGGCGGAAGTAAATAAAAATCTTGCGCGATTCGAGAAACTGAAGCGCGTTCTCCTCGTCCCCGACGAATTCACCGCAGACAATGGCGCTCTCACTCCTACCATGAAGCTGCGGCGGCGGGTGATCGAGGAACGCTATCGCCGCCAAATTGACGACCTCTACGCCCAGGCGGAAGCCATCAGCCCGCCATAAGTCACTACGGACAATCCGTGTGGGGACAACCGCCCCCGGCTTTCCGTCGAGCACAGCTCGACATTTCTCCAACTCGGATTACAATTGACAATCATGACTGACGCACTTCATATCGCCGACCGCTCCTTCCGCTCCCGCCTGATCGTTGGCACGGGAAAATATAAATCCTTTCAGGAAACGGCGCGCGCCCTCGAAGCCAGCGGAGCCGACATGGTGACCGTCGCCGTCCGCCGCGTCAATCTCGACCGCTCCATGGAATCCCTGCTCGACTTCATCGACCCGCGCCGCTACTTCCTCCTGCCCAACACTGCCGGCTGTTACACCGCCGACGAGGCTATCCGCGCCGCGCGTCTCTCCCGCGAAGTCGGCCTCTCCGACTGGGTCAAGATCGAAGTCATCGGCGACCAGTCCACACTCTACCCCGACGTCCAGGCCACGCTCGAAGCCACCCGCACCCTCGTCAAAGAAGGATTCACCGTCCTCCCCTACACCTCCGACGACATCGTCTTTGCCCATCGCCTCGTCGACGCGGGAGCGGCGGCCGTTATGCCTCTGGCCGCCCCCATCGGCAGTGGGCTCGGCATTCAGAACCGCGCCACGCTGCAAATCCTCCGCGAGAAAATCACCGCCGTTCCGCTCATCGTCGACGCCGGAGTCGGCACCGCCTCCGACGCCGCGCTCGCCATGGAAATGGGCGCCGACGGCGTCCTCATGAACACCGCCATCGCCGCCGCCGCCGATCCCATCCTCATGGCCGAAGCCATGCAGCACGCCGTCCTCGCCGGACGCCAGGCCTACATCGCCGGCCGCATGCCCCGCAAGCTCTACGCCACTGCCAGCTCCCCCCTCGAAGGCGTATCGCGCTAGAGAAATCCGCTGCCGGTTACTTACTCACCGCGTCTTCAACGTGATAAAGAACCGTCGACTCAATGGTGCGCAGTTTTTGGATGTGTTCAAACGTGGTGCCGAACTCCATGTCGGGATGCACTTTCTTGAACCGCGCGTCGAACCCGGGGTCCGTGAACATAGATGCCCAGTTCGGGTAGACGTCAACCGTGCTGGCCAGCGTCTTGTCCTTGCTCCCCATCGGAAAGACCTGCACGTTCACCGCCCACGCGGTGCGCACTCCGTCCTTCACCATCGCCTCCGCGATCGGTTGCCACACCCTCTTCTCGTAGGCGACCCATTCACCCACGTCCGCAACTTTCATCGAGTTGAAAACCAGGTAGTCTCCTTTGTGCGCTCCACCCACCAGAACCTGGTACTGGGTGATGTTGTTCCAAACCAGCGCCGAAAGGGCGCTCCGCCGGTCGCTGTACTCCTGCGCGCTCATCTGCAGGCCGGCTTGATGCAGCGCCGCCGTCACCGCGGCATCGCTCAACGGCTCATTGGGCAGGCCCGGATAGAACGAGACCAGCACGTAGTCGCACTCCGCCTCGCTCCCCGCCGGCATCACCGTGCGCAGCTCCAGCCATGCGGAAATTGCCCCCGAGTCCACGCGGGACTGAGCGAATTTGTGTACATCCTCGGCCATGAACTTGCTGAAGTCTGCGCCCTTCCCAGGGACGACCTTGATGCAGGAAATGCTGTGATAACCGGTGGCTGTTGGTGGAGTCATTTGAGCTACAAGCGTTGTCGAGAACGCCGTCGCCAATGCGGCGCACACCAGAATGCGAGGAATTGCCATCTTGCGGTCCTCCTGTTTCGGTTGTCGGGAACTGTACGCGCCGGGGATGGGGTGAGCCGTCGGCCTGCAGATGGGGAGTGACCGCCACGTTACATGAATCCCGCAGCGATGGGAAGTGAATACCCGAACCCCGATCCGCGCGCTCTCCCGGAATCCCAGCCTGATTGTTGCCGGGCACAGCTCCCCGTCACAAACAACCTTCGCCTCGCACCGCGCCTGCGATAAACTGGCCCGTAGAAAAATTTCACTCGATCCGCTGCTTCTCCTGAGGGTCCCCCTATGCGCGTCTGCGGCATCGACTGCGGAACCGAAACCACCGGTTACGGCGTCGTCGAGTGGGACGACCACTCCCCCGATTCCAGCCGCGCTCCGCACCTCGTCTCCCTCGCCTCCGGCGGCATCTGCCCTCCCAAAAAGTCGCTACTCCCCGAACGCCTCGCCTTCATCTACGCCGAGCTCATCGCCATCTTCGAGCACCATCGTCCCGAAATCGTCGCCGTCGAAGAAGTCTTCTACTCCGTCAACGCGCGCTCTGCCATTCGTCTCGGCCATGTCCGCGGTGTAGCGCTCCTCGCCGCCGCCACTGCTGGCCTGCCCATCGCCGAATACGCCCCGCTCACCATCAAATCCACCGTCACCGGCTACGGCCTCGCCGCCAAAAATCAGGTGCAGTTCATGGTCGCGCGCCTGCTCGCGCTGCCCGCCGCGCCCCAGCCCGCCGACGCCGCCGACGCCCTCGCCATCGCCATCTGCCACATCCACCACGCTCAGACGCTCGCCCTCCAGGAAGCTCGCGCGGTCTAGTCATGATTCGTCCGGCCCCACTGATGCTGCTCCTCGCTCTCGCCGCACCTCCGCTCTCCGCCCAAACTCCTCTCGCCGCCGCCCACATTACCTACACCTTCGAGCACCCGCAGCTCCAGCCCTCGCGCTTCACCATCTCCATTGACGAGACCGGAGCCGGACGCTTCACCTCCCAGCCCGGCCCGACGCCCACCGACGCCTCCGACGGCGTCTTCCCCACGCCTCTCGATCGCCCCATCGTGCTCGACGACTCCCTCCGCGCCGACCTCTTCCGCTACGCCCGCAGCCACAGCTTCTTCGCAACCCGCTGCTCCACCACCCAAACCTCCCTCGCCTTCACCGGCAACAAGACCCTTGCCTACTCCGGACCCGACGGCAGCGGTTCCTGCACCTTCGTCTGGGCTGGCGACCCGGCGCTCCAACGCATCGCCGATCAGCTCGGCGCCGTCGCCTTCACCCTCGAGGAAGGCCGCCGCCTCGACCTCGAGGTACAACACGACCGCCTCGGCCTCGACGCCGAACTCGAGACTCTCCAGGACGCCGTCAAAGACCGCCGCGCCTGGGACCTGCCCAACATCGCCCCGCAGCTACAGACCATTGCCGAGGACCAGCAGGTCATGGACCGCGCCCGCAAACGCGCCCTCGCCCTCCTTGCCCGCTGCGAAGCCGTCCCGAAGCGTAACTAAATTAGATAGAGCATTGGCGCCCCGGTCGTCCTCCCGTACCCGGCCCCCGCCCAAACAAGCCATTCCCCCACCCTCCCAATCGTGCGAAAATAAGTCGAAACTTAAAGCGACCTTCGCACGTTTATTGGTTGCAGAGGTCGTTTGGGCCACAGCGTCTTCACTCAGGCTCGGGGCGGCACGGATTCCGGCGCAGCGCATCGATCCCGCACTGATCCGGTCCTACCTCACCACGGACGAGGAAGACGCGAAAAGGAGGTGCCGTCATGGGGCGCCACTCTCAGGTTCGCCGCAGCAAGTCCTCCCTGATTCTCTTCGCCGCCTTGGCTTTTCTGCTACCCGCGCTCACCGCGCGCGCGCAGGATACGACCCCTCCCGCGCCTCCGCCCGATCAGCCCGCCACCGCCCCTCCCGAAACCCAGGGGCAAAGCCAGGTCCGCGCCGTCCGCATCAGCGACGTCGAAGGCCAGGTCCAGATTCTTCAGGGCGATCAGGTCGCCTTCGATCAGGCGCAGCCCAATATGCCGGCTGTCGAGGGCATGCGCTTCGTCGCCGGCGACAACGGCCGCCTCGAAATCGAGTTTGAAGATGGCAGCGTCGCTCGCCTCACGCCCGACAGCTCCATCCGCCTCACCCAGCTCCGCCGCAACGCCGACGGCAGCACCGTCACACAAATCGACGCCCTCACCGGCCTCAGCTATTACGAACTGAATGGGCGCGGCGGCGACTACAGCGTCCATTTCGGCGCCAACGCCGCAACCCCCGTGCAGAATGCCGTCTTCCGCGTCGCCCTCGATACTGCGCCTTCGCAGCTCGCCGTCATGCACGGTGCCGTCCATGTCGATGACGGTCAGGGTCTGTCCCTCGACGTTCATCCCAGCCAGACCTTCCAGACCGATCCCCAGCAGCCCGGTGAATTCACCGTCGCCCAAAACGTCTCCGCCGATTCCTGGGATCAGTGGAACTCCGACCGCGATCAGTCCCTCTCTGAGCTCGAAACCAGCCAGTCCACCGCCCGTGCCAGCTCCGGCAATCCCGATAACCCCGCCTGGAACGACCTCGACTACTACGGCAATTGGTACAACCTCCCCGGCTACGGCCAGGCTTGGTCCCCCGCCGGCGTCTCTGCCTCCTGGGATCCCTTCGGTGTCGGCGCCTGGGGCTATTACCAGGGCATCGGATACTCCTGGATCTCCGGCTACCCGTGGGGCTGGTGGCCCTATCACTGCGGCGCGTGGGACTTCGTCGATGGCTTTGGCTGGATGTGGATCCCCGGCAACTGCGGCTGGGGATTCTACGGAAACGGCTGGTATCCCTACTCCACCGTGTGGCGCGTTCCCCAGGGCTATGTTCCTCCGCTTCGTCCCCGCGGCGCACCCATTCACCATCCCGGAGGCCCGCGTCCCGTCGGCGCAGGGCATCCTGAGAACCTCGTCGCCGTCAATCGCGGCTCCCGGTTCTCAGCTCCCTTCCATTTCGAAAATGGAGTGAGGCCTGAGCCTCGCCCTCTCAACTTCGATGGCAAGACTATCGTGCCCATCGAAGCCGGCATTCACCCGCTCCAGCGCGGACCCTTAGGGGAAAGCTTCACCAACGCTCTGGTCCGTACCCATCCTGAAATGGGGCCTTCCGTCGGTCTCCGCTCAACGCCCGGCGGCAACGGCTTCCGCAGTCCCTACACGCCCGCCATCGTGGGAGGCCGCACCTTTGGCGCGCCACCCACCTTCAGCGCTCCCCGTGCGGGCGGCTTTTCTTCCGCCGGCGCCAGCCACGGCTCGTTCAGCAGCAGCAGCGGTGGTGGATTTCATGGAAGCTCCGGTGGCAGCTCCGGCGGTAGCGTCGGTGGTGGAGGTCACGCCAGCGGTGCCAGCGTCGGAGGCGGAGGCGGCGGCGTGAGCAGCGCGGGCGCCAGCAGTGGCGGCGGCGGAGCCCACCACTAAACCTTTCCCTTTACGCCCGGTCCCGATTTCTTCGGGGCCGGGTTCCTCTTTTCACACGGAATCCCCACCGCCTTCAGCACCGCGTCGATATGCGCCGCCGCCGTGTTCACGTACATCACCCCGCCATACTTGAACGAAGGTTGTGCCCTGAACACCGGAAGCGCCAGCTGCAGTTCTGTGCAGGCCAGGCATACCACCGGCTCTTCCTGAAAACCCCAACTCGCCCGCACGATTCTGCCCAGCCGCACCGCTGACCCTTTTTCCCTGCCGCGCTGCAACTCTGCGATCAACTCGATCGTCTTCTCCCGCGCCGCCTCATCCTTCGGCCCCGACAGTGCGATCCCGTGCTTCGCAAAACCTGCCCGGAGTCTCCCCGACCTCATGGTCAGCGCTCTCCCCAGAATCAGCACCCGCCGTGCTCCTATGCGCGCGCACTCTCCGGCTGCGGCATCCAGAATGCTGATCACCTGCATTTCCAGCCCGCACACGATCTCGTCATAGCGATGATGCGGCCCATTGCTGGCCATCACCGCCACATCGGCGCCCGCCAGCTCGAGCCGCCGGAATGCACCCCGGTGGTACTCATCGTACCGCCGCCACGATTCCTCGTCTCCATCCCGGCCCAGCAGCGCGAGACTCCTCGCCACATCCAGCGACTCGATGACGATTTCCGGGGTCGATGGCGTGCCCGTCAGGTGCCTCGCTGCATGCCACTCATCCGCGCGGCGGCAAATCTCCGAGTAATACTCCACCGTCGACCGCCAACCCAAGCCACCCACGATCCCGATTTTCTTCATCCCCGTCCTTGAAGTGCTTATCCGGACCCGAACATCTCCACGATCTTCTGCGTACTGGTCGCTCTTTTCGCGAATCCGAACGTCCCCCGCTCCTTCAGCTCCTTCGCCGCACTCAAAAACGCTCCCAGCGCCACCCTGCACAGGGCGCTGCCCACGCTGATCCGGCGCACTCCCATCTCCGACAGCTCTTCGAGGCTGAGGGCAGGACCACCAGCTCCGAGCCCCATCAGCACATTTACCGGCCGATCCACCGAGCGGATCACCGCCGCAATCTCTTCCTTCAGCGTCAGTCCCGGCGCATACAAAACATCCGCGCCCGCCTCCTGGTACGTCCGCAGACGATGAATCGTATCCTTCAGATCCGCCCGCCCGTACAGGTAGTTCTCCGCGCGCGCCGTCAGCGTAAACCTGAATGGCAGCGACCGCGCCGCCGCCGCGGCGGCCTCGATCCGCTCGATAGCCAGCTCGAGCGGATAAATGGGATCTTCCGCCCGGCCTGTCGCGTCCTCGATCGACCCTCCCACCAGTCCCGCTTCCGCCGCCATCCGAATCGTCTCCGCCACCGTTTCCGGGCTGTCGCCGAATCCGTTCTCCAGATCCCCGCTCACCGGCAGCTCCGTCGCCGATGCGATCGCCGCCACGTTCGCCAGCGTTCGCTCCCGCCCCACCGTCCCGTCCTTCCGCCCCAGCGTGAACGCATTCCCTGCGCTGGTCGTCGCCAGTGCCTCGAATCCCATGTGCGTCAGCATCCGCGCTGTCCCGGCATCCCAGGGGTTGGGAATGATGAAGGCTCGCGTCCTCTCATGTAATGAACGAAATTCGTCGCTTTTTTCCTTTTGTGTTCGCTGCGTCATTGCCTCTTCTCCCCCGCCGCCAAAATCGAGAAGGTCTCCTCGACCGTCTCCAGAAAGGTTCGCTCTTCGCGCAGAATCAGCCGCTGCGTCTCCGCCATCGCGAAGTTTTCCCGCGCCTCGGCATCATTTCTTAGACGCGCCCGATACGCCTCATACGCCGCAAGGCTCTCGAACGCGATCAGCCCCCACGCGATGTCGTTCGTCCCCTCATGCGGCAGAAAGTACCCCACCAGATGCCCGCCGCACCGTGGAATGATCCGTCCCCACTTCTCCGCATACTTCCGGAACGCCTCTTTCTGAAACGGATCGATCTGATACCGGATAAAGAACGTGATCCTCATCTCGCCCTCCTCCTCCTTTGATTGGCCACCCGCGCCGCGATTCCCGCCATAGCCACTTTTGCGCCACAGAGCGGCGGAAGTGCTCCCCGCTGCGCCCAAAAGCAGCGCCCGGCGCGTGATCCTGGCTGCTCCCATACCCCCAGCATGGCCCTTGCTGTGCAACCATACTTCGTCTACGGTGAAACCATGGAATTAGAAGTGAGGCGAACCTCAGCCTTAGAAGCGCGGCGAGCCTCATCCGCGGAAATACGGCGAGCCTCAGCCGCGCAATCGACTCCCGCAACCGTCCCCGACCAGCGCGTCGACGACGCCGTCTCCTCCATCGCCGCCGCCATCGGCGAGCCCGCCCGCACCCGCATGCTCTACTCCCTCATGGACGGCCACGCCCGCACCGGCACCGAACTCGCCATCGTCGCGGAAGTCTCCCCCTCCACCGCCAGCGTCCACCTCAACCGCCTCAAATCGGAAAATCTCGTTCGCGTCCACGCCCAGGGGCGTCACCGCTACTTCGCGCTCGCCTCGCCCAACGTCGCCCGCGCCCTCGAGCGCCTCAGCGTCCTCGCCGGGGGCGCTCGCCGCCCCTTCGTCCCCCACACCCCTGAGCATCTCCGCGCTGCGCGCTCCTGCTACGACCACATGGCCGGAGCCATCGCCGTCTCCCTCCACGACTGTTTCCTTCGCGCCCGCTGGATCGAGCCCCTCCGCCGACCCTCCGCCCGCCGCTCCGCCCCTTCCGCCCTCGCCACATACGACCTCACCCCCGAAGGAACCCGCGCACTCGCCGCCCTCGGCCTCGACCTCGAAGCCGCCCATGCCCAGCGCCGCCGCTTCGCCTACGCCTGCCTCGACTGGAGCGAGCGCCGTCCCCACGTCGGCGGCGCCCTCGGAGCCGCCCTCCTCTCGCTCGCTCTCTCCCGCAAATGGCTCGCCCGCGAACTCGACAGCCGCGCCCTCTTCATCACCCGCCTCGGCCGCCGCGAACTAAACGCCCGCTTCGGCCTCGAGCTCTAGGAGTTTGTTGAAAAACAGTTTTTGAGGGCAGAACGGGGCCGGAATCGGGATACGTAAATCCTCGCCAAGGTCCTGCAAAGCGTCCTACGGGCATTCTGGCGCGATTCGATTTTCCATTTCGCGACGTTTTTGGACGTATTTCAACAAACTCCTGGAGCCCCGGCTCCTGAAGTTCGCGGGAAAGAAACTTCGAAGAGCCCACCCGACCAGCCCCCGGCCAGGTTCACCCCACAGCAAGAAGCAGACGCCCCGCACCATCCCGCTGTCCACAACTTACTTGTCGGTTGCCGCCCAAAAGTACCCTTCTCTCCCAATTCGGTTCCGGGGATTGAAACTCGCCAGCGCTACGCCCCGCTCGCTTCCCAGCCTGCCTACCCCCGCACCGACGCCTGGATCGACGGAGTCCCCACCACCGCCGCCTTCACCGCCGGATCCGTCGCGATCAGGTGCAGCAGCGCATGCGTCATCTTTTCGTCGATCTCCGCGGCCCCCCGAATCTCCACCGGAAAGCGCACCCACAGCTGGAACACGCCGCCGTTGAGCTGCAGCCTGGACTCGACTGCGGGCGAGTCGATCGAGGCCTGCATCCATTGCTGCACCGCCTTGTGCTGCCCCTCGATGCCCTCGCGGTATCCCTCGAACACCGCGTGCACCTCCTTCACAATCGCGTCGCACACAACGTTGTAATCCGCTCCGTCGGCCAGCTTCACCGTCAGTTCATGCCACGCGTACCCGGTTCCGGGCAGCTGTTTGTACAGTGGCGTCCCCGCCTGAAACAGAACCGCATTCGAAAATACCGCCACCCGTCCCGTGGGATTCAGCGCGTTCCCGCTCCCCGCCAGTTCCATCAGATAGAAACGTACCAGGCCCACATCGATCACATCCCCGGTCACTGCCGCCACCGTGATGCGGTCCCCCACCCGAATCCCGTAGCGGCCCACGATGAAAAAATAAGCCGCTACTGAGAGCAGGATCGTCTGCAACCCCACCGCAATACCCGCCGTGATGAATCCCGCGAACGTCGCCAGCGAATCGAACCGCGTCACGAACCCGAACAAAACCACCATCACCGACAAAAATCCCACCGCCGCCCGGCGCACAATCAGCAGCTGCCGCCGCCGGCGCAGTTCGTGGATGTACTTGTTCGTAGCCCGCGTCCAGGCTTCTCCGCCGCCGAAGATCGCCGCCAGCGCAATCGCAATCACCAAAATGCGCAGCAGCAGGGAATGCAGCAGCGTCGCGTATTCCTGGCGCACCGACCCCTGCCACGCTGTCAGGTTGGCGTGGCTCTGTTCCAGAACGATGATCTCCTCGCTCAGTGGAACCGCCGCCGCTGACAGCGCCTTGAATCGCTCCGTAATCGTGCGCAGATCCTCCGGAGCCGGCGACGGCGCGCTTCCGGCCGCCCCCGGCTGTTTCTTCCTTGCCTGCGTCGGCGCGGGCAGCGCCGCCTCCGCCTGTTGCGAAAGCTGCTGCCCCTGCCGCACCAAACCGCGCACGATCGTCAGCATCGGCGCCCGCAAATTCACCGCCTGCCGCTGCAGCCGGTCGTTCTCCGCCACCAGGCCGCCCAGCGCATGCATGGTTTCCAGTAACTGAAACAGCACGCCGCTCTGCGTCGTCACCCCGGCTGACAGCGCCGCATCGATCGTCGTCAGCTGCGGTGCGCTCGTCTTGTTGTTGCCCTTCAGCTCCGGGAAAGACTCCTCCAGCCGGCTGATATCGGCCGTCAGCCCGCTGCTCCGCGCCCCCGATGTGGTCGCAACCCGGTGCAGCGCATCCCGGATTGCATACGACAGCTCCAGCGCCGCCTGCACCTGGTCCTTCTGCGACTGCAGCGCCGCCGCTCTCCTCGGATCCGCAACCGCCATCTCCCGGTCGATCGCCTTCTCGCGCTCCTCGAGATCCTTAATCCTCTTCTCGATGCCGGCCACGCTGTTCTGGATCCGCTGCTGCTCATCCGTCCCCTCCGCTCCCGGTGCAGCCTCCCCCGCAGCGCCCTCGATCAGCGGCGCCTCCGCTGTCGCCGACTGGAACGCGAACCCCCCAATCGCCGCGGCCTGCGCAACCGCCTGATCGCGATAAACAACATCGTTCGGCTCGCCCGCCTTCTGCAGTGGCTGGTTCACGGTTCGATAGAACTGAATCACCGCGCTCAAATGGGCGATGATCGCCCCATCCTGCCCCTGCAGTCCCGCATCCCCCTGCAGTCCCGCATCCGGCGCCTGCTGGGAACGCGCGGCATCCGGCTGCCCCGCCACCGCCAGCGCCAGCAGCGCCGCGATTGTCACTCCGGCCCGCGTGCGCCGCTTCCTGCGCTCCGGGGGTGTCCGTTTGCAAAGCGGACTCTGCAACTCCGGCATGCGAACCATTCCACCTCACCTTAGTAAATTCCAGGGATCGCCGCGTTGATCGCGACCCATGACTCATTGTGCAACAGGATCGATACGACCAGGACAAAGGCCTGCCTCTGCCCGGCGGCATCGTCGACTCGCCCGGCAAACACGTCCAGCCCGCCAACCTCTGCCTCGAGCAGCTCCGCGAGCGCCTCGGTCCCGCCGCCGTCGCCGCCATCGGCTACCAATAACGGCTGCAGAATTGAGTCCGTCACGTTCGACAAGGCGTATCGTTCCAAGGGCCTCCAGCTCATCGGCATCGATATGCATAAGGAGAGCCCCGACCTCGTCCGCCACTTCATGACCAGGGCAGGCATGCGCTACCCGGTGGCCATCGGCAAAGACAGGCTCGCCGCCCGGTACAACGTCCAGCCGATGCCCCTCACTCTGCTCATCGACCGCGACGGACGCATCGCCCTCTCCCACGCCGGCATCGTCGACCGCAATAAATTTGAAGCCGCCATCCAGCAGCTCCTGCGCTAGCCGCAGGGGACGCTTAAAACTCGATCCGCCCTCGGAACGCAATCATCCGCGGCGAGCTGTCACCGCCCAGCCCCACGCCCAGCAATCCGGTCGGCGGGGAAATAGTGCTCGTGACCGCGCCAAACCCAGTCTGCGTAGCCGGCTCTCCGGGAATGCCCGCCTGGTTGTCGCTGGGTAAAGCAAAGTTGGCGTGGTTGAACGCATTGAACAGCTGCACTTCAAAACGGAACATTACCCGCTCTGTGATCGGCGTCCTCTTCGTCAGATAAATCTCTGAATACGTAAAGTGCGGCCCACGGTACTGGTTGCGACCCGAGTCGCCGAACTGGCAGTTCGCCGCCGAATCGCCACCCGCACACGCGCTCGTGCCAGGGTCCACCGCCGAAGCAAACGCATCAGGATTTAGCCACTGCCGCGACCCCGTCTGCGTGACCCCGGCAATCGCCGACTTGCGATAGAGCGCAACGCCGGGAGCACGATTGGCATACTGCGGCCCGCTCCCCTGAAAAATCCCGTTGTTATTCGCCGCATAGGGAGCGCTCACCACGCTGAACGGCAATCCACTGTGCAGGAACGCGGTCTCCGAATATTCCCAACCACCGAGAACTCGCTGCAGCAGCGCCCGCCTCGAATGGAACGGAACCTCGTAAACCCCAAACGCCGACAGATTATGGCGGACGTCATAATCGCAGTTGCCATACTCTCTGCGCAGATTTCCAGGCAGCGGCGACAGGATGCCCAGGCTCGAAAACGGCAGCAGCCCACCATTCGAGACCTCATCCAGACAATGGCTGTACGTGTAGTTGCCTCGCACCGTCAGCCCCTGCCATTGTTGGGTCGCGCTGCTCTGCAGCCCGGTGTAATTGCTGCCCGCATCGGTGCGGAATTCGTTCACGCTCCCAAAGCGCGGATCGAGCGGCCGCCCATAAGGAAACGGCGCAAAGCACCCCTGGCACACAGTCTGGTACCCATTCAGCTGCACCTGATACGGCTCATGCACCGCCCGCGTCCCAACATAATCCACGCGCAGCGAGCCCCGCGAACCCACCGCCCGCTCCGCGCCCAGACTCCACTCCAGGAAATACGGCGTCTTCAGCGTGCCGCTCGGAAACGTGTTCAGGTTCACCGCCAGCGGGCAAATCGCACTCCCCACATTCACACCTGCACACGGCGCGCCGCCCGAAGCAAACTCCGCGCGAAACGCCCCATTCGCCTGCGCTGTCGCATCCACCGCGCTGCCCGGAACCCCCGGCGCAACCCCCACTCCGCCCACCTGCCCATGAATCCCGCCCACAAAAACCGGCGCGTACGGCGGATTCGCCGCCTCAAGATCGGCAATCTCCGCGGGAATAGTGTCGTTGAACACCCCGCCGCCCGCATGCAGAGCCAGCTTGTCCGTCGCCTTGAACGCTGCTGACGCGCGCGGCTGCCAGTTGATCGCCGGAGTCGCCGGAAACAGATGCGCGACGCTCGTCAGCACAACCTGATCCAGAGGCTGATCGACATCATGCGGCATATCGAGAAACGACCCCGCCGGCCGCGCAAACAGTCTGTGCTGATTCACCGGATTCGTATTCCACGTTGCCCGCAGCCCCGCCATCAGCGTCCATCGCGCGCCGGCCTTCACCGTATCCATCCCATACAGGTCCAGATTGCCCAGCGCAATGCGTTCCTTCTGCGTCACCGGAAACTCCGCGGTCGCGGTGGACGCCGCGCCATATGTGAACTGCGCAAGATCGGTGTACGTCACCAGCGGCACGCCCCCTTCGCCCAGGTCGTAATCGCTGATGTCCAGCCGCCGCGAGTTATCGCCGAACTTGAACGTGCTCCGTCCATGCGTCCACACCATGTTGTCGTTGATCTGCCACTGTGTCACCTTGCGACCTTGTGTATAGGTCTGGTCGTTGCCGCCCATCGTTGTGAACGGCGCGATCGAACTGCCGCCCGCCAGCACGACAGGAAATGTCTCCAGCACCTGCGGATAGTCGTTCGGCAGAAACAAACTCGAGTACCAGCTCGCCCCCGGATTGAACTGGTTTACCAGCGTCGACGAAAAGACGTGCGTGTACCCCGTCACCAGCGTCCTCTGCGGCTGCGGCGAATACGCATTGAAAATCGGATTGATGGGATCCGTGTACGCGGCCTGCAGCCCCGTGTCCTGCTGGAACCGGTACCAGACGCTGTCCTTCGTGTTGATCGTCTGATCGATCTTCACCACGATCAGGTTCTCGCTGTCGCCGTTGTTCATGGACTGCGTCCGAATGTTCGCGCACCCGCTGCCGTTGAACAGATTCGCCGCCGACTGCGTTCCCGGCAAACGGTTGCCGTTCGCATCCAGCGGACACGAAAGCACCGGCGTCGGCGTCCCTGCCGTGCTGCGATAAAGCCCGAACATCTTCTCGTAGAACCCAGCTTCCCCCGGTTCCGCCGGTAGCGTCGTTCCATTCGCCGGATCCGTCCCTCCCAGCGGCAACTGCGCCAGCACATATTGTTGATACGCCGGCGACGCCAGCGTCGTCCGCACCACCAGCGGCAGCGCGATCCGAATCCCCTCGTAATGCCCAAAGAAGAAAAGCTTGTCTCTGCGAACCGGCCCTCCCCCACTGACCCCGAATTCGTTCACCGTCGACCGCGGCTTCTGCGCGATATTTCCCGGAGTATCGTTTGCGTGCAGAAAGTAGTTCGTGGCATTCAGCAGCGACCCGTTCCAGATCTCGTACGCGTCGCCATGGAACTGATTCGACCCAGACTTCGTGAAGTAGTTCACCTGCGAAGCCCCGTACCGGCCCTGATCCACCGCATACGAGTTCGTGTTCACCGTGGCTTCCTGCAGCGCGTCCAGCCCGATCACCAGATTCGTCGACAGCCCGATGTTCAGCCCCAGAAAAGGATCATTCGAATCGAAGCCATCCAGGATATAGCCGTTCGACGTTGCCGGCAGCCCGTTGAACTCCACGTTCCCGTAACCGCCCGCCGCTTTGGCATCGTTCGATGAGCCCGCGGTGTTCATCAGTGCGCCCTGCGCAAACTGCGCAACGTACGTCAGGTCCTGCCCGGCATTCGGCAGGCTGCTGATCATCTTCGCCTCGATCGTCGTCGACGTATTGGGATTCTCCAGGCTCAGCAGCCCCGTCTGCGTAGTCACCTCGATCGACTGCGAAGCCGCCGCCGGATACAACCGGAAGTTCACCGTCATCGTCTGTCCCACGGCAACCGTGGCCGGTTGCGACCTGCCGGCAGCAAAGCTCTCCGCCTGCACCTCAATCCTGTACGTTCCCGGATTCACCTGGGCAAACAAATACCGCCCGTCGCCATCGCTCCGCCCCTCGCGCACCGCTCCGGTATTCACATCCGTCGCCTTGACTCGCGCCCCAGGGATCACTGCCCCCGTAGCATCGGCAACGCTGCCACCGAGAGCGCTGCTGGTGCCGCTCTGCGCCCACGCCGCGCCTGAATGAACCGTAGTTAACAACGCAAGCCCGGCGAAGATCGTCACAGCTCGGATTCGCAGGCAAAAACGCATCTCGATCGATCCCAAAAATTAAGGTGAGCCCAGCTAGGGAGTAACTTCCAATAGGCGCGTTTTAGGTTTGCCTAATAATTTAGGTTCGCCTAAATCCGCGAAAGTGTCAAACTGTTTCAAGAGAGCCCGTCCATGCCCGCCCGTCGCAACCCCGCAGCCAGTTCCGAATCCGTCGACAACTACCTCAAGGCCATCCTCGCCCTCAGCGGTCCCGAGGAGCGCCGCGTGGCCAGCACCTCCCTGGCCGCCCGCCTCGGTGTCGCGCCCGCATCCGTCACCAACATGCTCCAGAAGCTCGGCGCCGCCCCGTCCCCCCTCGTCGAGTACGAGCGCCACCACGGCGTCCTCCTCTCACCGGCGGGCAGGCGTCGCGCCCTCGAGGTCCTCCGCCACCACCGCCTCATCGAAACCTTCCTCTACGAACTGCTCGATTACCCCATCGAAGAAGTCCACGCGGAAGCCGAGCGCCTCGAGCATTTCATCTCCGAGCGCTTCGAAGAGCGCATCGCCGCCAAACTCGGCCATCCCAAATTCGACCCGCATGGCCACTGCATCCCCGCCATGGACGGCAAAATGCCGAAGCAAAAATCCGTCTCTCTCACTGACGTCGAGCACGAAGGCGCCTTCGTCGTCGACAGCGTCTCCGACTGGGATGCCCCGCTCCTCAAGCGCCTCAAAGCCCGCGGCATCGCCCCCGGAGTCCGCCTGCGCACCCGCCGCCGCACCCCCGACGACGACTACGCCGTCTCCCTCGGCAACTCCTCCAGAATCCTGCATCTGTCCCCGGACGCCGCCGGCGCCATCCGGCTCTGCTCCGTTCATCACTGAGCGCTACCCTTCGATTTCCACACGGCTTCGAGAGTAAGCTCTGGGCGGGACTCCCTTTCGCCGTATGGAGCATCGAAAAGCACGGGTTCCCATCCCTGGCGGCCAGGCACATACAAAAATCGAACTTGAAAGGAGCAACGATGAAAAGGTTCGCTTCTTTGCTGGTTTCAGTTGCGACCATAACCGGCGTTGCGGCCCAGATGTCCCCTGCACCTGGAAATGCCGATGCGCCGGCCGCGCCGTACGTCACAGAAAAGCCCGCTGGATACCGTGACTGGAAGTGGATCGCGTCGGCCCATGAAGAGGGCAAGCTCAACAGCCTGGGAGCTGTCCTGGGCAACGCCGTAGCGGTCAAGGCCTTCCGCGCAGGAACCATCCCCTTTCCTGACGGCGCCATCATTGCCGCTGTGCACTACCAGGCCGTTCATTCTGCGGAGAACGACAAGATCTTCGGCCAGCCGCAATCCATCGTTCCTGGCGCCCCCACCAACGTTCAGTTCATGGTCAAGGACTCAAAAAAGTACGCCGCGACCGGAGGCTGGGGCTTCGGTCATTTCAACGCAGATGGCAAACCTGTGGATGCGGCGTTCATGAAACCCTGCTTCGCCTGCCACCAGCAGTTTAAGGCCCACGACCTTGTTTTCACGCAGTACGCCCCTTGATCGATCATTCCTGGATGGGAGGCTTGTCAATGGACGGTAAGTCGCCTTATAGGACAACTGCGTTCGAGGCTTCCGAACAGGGGCGGAATCTCGGCGCAAGCGTAACAGCTACCGAATAGGCGGGTGGCCCGCTCAAGCCCGGTCTTGCAGAAAGCCCCGGCCTCGTCCGCCCCTTCATTTGTGAGGGAGGCCATGCTCTGCCCGGTGGCCATCGGCAGCGATGCCCCAGGCGCGCAGTACCACGTCGAGCAGATACCCCGTCGCGCTCATAGAATCGCAAGTGGACATACGCCAGTCCTTCGTTGTACGATCTTGGCCACCCCAGAGTTTCATTCTCAATTTCTGATCAGCCGGAGCTGACGGTACAAGAGCCCGGACTTACACCACTCCCCTCTTGTTGCGCTTGCCCATATCTGCGTCGTAGAACCGCGCGGAGGAATCGCCTCTATGGGCATCGCCACTGCCTGTCTATGTTTGTTCGTCTTGTTCCCGACCCTCTGCCGCCATCCTCCTCGCGCCGGAGTTGGAACTGACGATGCCGTCGGCGTGCGCATGCCGCAGGAGCCATACCAATTGTCCTTCCCAGTACTCTTCTCACACTCACCATCGGGCACCTGGAGTATGCATAAAATCTGCGCCTTGGCGAGGACCGCGAAATGAACATAAACAAAGGCCAGGGCGCGACCATCGGAGCCATTCTCTTGGCGGGACTTCTTCTCCGGCCTCTCGGTTCCTACTCTCCCCAGCAAACCGCGTCATCCAATGGGGTCACGCCTTTAACGGGCTCCTCGACGCAGGAACCAGAAAAACAGGGCCCGTGGATCGCATCCTGCAACTACTGGGCTGCCGATAGAAATGTTCCGGAAACAGACTCGTCCTCGTCGCGCGATGCCCATCCCATGACGGCGGCGCCAGGAACTAACCTCAAGGTTCAAATTCAGCCAGGCATCCCAGTCGACTCGGACCAACGCGTTCCAGTAGACGTGTACCAACACCCGCCTCCGGAGGGTCAGGAGCAGGCTTGTGGGAGCGATCCCACCAAGCGCTGGGGAATCCCGGTTAACGGCGTACAGCTCAGAGTTACGGCTCTCATTGCTACAGTTCCTGACCCGGTCCACACACACCTGGCACTCTCATTCGATCGCACGGTCGATGCCCTTCTTCAGGCCGCAGCTGACAACGGATACAACAGCAGTTACTACTGGCTGCCATGGATGAATCGAGTGGGCGCTCTGAAGGCCGCTGAGTCTTCCGGAGACGACGAGCCAGGTCACGACCCCGAGCGAGAAAGGATGCCAGGACTAATTGTTCTGAAGCATGTTACAGATCCCGATAATCCGGACATTCCCCCATCGGGAAACCATTTTCAAGCGATTTACCTGTTCCTGGTGGCTGAATCGCCCACCTGGGGAGTCGATGCTTTTCAGCTTCGCAATGCCCTCCTGTACGAGAATCAGGTTCAGGCGGCGGTCCGGATGAACAGCCTCACAAAGAGGACCTCGGGGCCAGAGGGCGAGCCGCTCGCTAGCCAGTTCTTTCGTGGACAGAAGGACCATACTGCCATCATCGGTCCCCTCTACACTGGCTCCGCCGGACCGATGCGGGCAGCCATTGAAACGGCCGCCTGGAACTGGTCCCCGGAAGACGCTCCGGCGAAGCCGGGCGGAACCCTGCCCGGGGAACAGGCACCCACGTTCGACTTGGCCGGCGAAACAAGCACACCACTCGCGATGGATACGTTAGCTCTGAAAGGCGGCACCGCACAAATCAACTATCTATCCTTCATGGCAAACGCGGGATTCGATCATGATTCCTTTCTGCGCAGCCTCAAGTGTTCCGGCTACGATCTCACGAGGGTGGCGGAACTCGTGGAAGACGACACCGCGGCAGGCAGCGCAAAAGCCAACTCCGGTATCTGGAAAGTTGAAAGGAAACCGGTTACTCCAATCCCGGAGCAGCCGTGCGATCGGGCTCCGGGGACCCAGGATGCCTTCCTGACGGGTTCAAGACAGCCCATCCTCATTCGTTTTCCTCGAGAGATCTCTCTGCTGCGCAACGCGCGGAGTTCCAGTGACCAGGGCGGCGAGCCCGCTCCGGGCGGTTCACCTCCCAGCCCCTATCTTCATCTCTCCCTGAAGGACTCAAGCGCGGCTGACAGCGTTCCGCAGTTCTCTCGTGAAAATACGCCCCTTTCGCAGGAAGCGCAGTTGATGGAGATTGCGCGCTTGCTTCAGCGAAATCGAATTGAATTTGTCTCCATCACCGCGACAAATACACTTGATGAGATATTTCTGCTGCAATTCCTGCACCGCGCTCGTCCGGATGTGCGACTGGTCTCCTTCGGCGGCGACCTCCTCCGGGACAGGGAGATTGATAATGTGCCGTTTGTCGGTATGATCAGCGTCAATCCATACTCTTTGCTTTCGTTAAACGGGCCGCCCACCCAAGGCGCCGCCATTCGCGCGCTCACTGATACCTCGTCTGCAGCGGCGTACAACGCAGCGAGCTATACATTCTGGACTCTCAACACCGAAATTCGTGAATTCGCCTCGCCCCAGCCTCATCTGTCAAGCTATTCCAGCCTTTTTGAACCCCTGCCGGACCCCACCCTTGGGACGCCGATGTATCCGCCCCTGTGGGTTACTGCTATCGGGACCGACGGAAATTACCCACTTGCATTGCTCAGTCCTTGCGCAAGCGATTCCCCTCAACAACTTCCGGTATTTACTCCCGGAATCGACCCGAAAGCATTCGACTTCGCCACCGAATCTGCAGAACGCGCGACCGAATCCGCAAAACGCGCGACCGAATCCGCAAAAACCGGCGTACGTCACAAACCGGTGCCGAAAGACTCCGCATGCGGCGTTTTTTACAGTCGCGAGGGCGGCGATTATCACAAACAGAGTATTCGCGATGCTTTATGGCGCGCACCCACGATCTATCCCTCCTTGTCATGGGAGGTCTTCTGCGCGCTGATTTTTTCCCTTTGCCTTGTACACACCGTCGTCCTTTGGGTCGCAGATTCGAGATATCTGTTCACTCGCGACCTTGCCGTTGACGAAAACGACGAACCGCGGCGCCGTTCCATGGCTATCCATATAGGCGCGGTCACCTTGTTTTCCATGGCGTTTGTTATTGCGTGGCCGTTGCTCTCGCTCCGTTTTGTCGCCCATGTGTTTCCATTTGGTATCGCGGCCGCCATCGCGACCCTGGTAGGTGGCCTGGCCGCCATCATCGCCACATTCTGGAGGACTTGGCACTGGATTTGGTGGGCGAAGACCGCGAGCGTTCCCGTCCCGACGCTGCGGGGGCTCGTCGTAAAGGCTAGAGAGAACGGCTATCCATGCATCAATATCATCACCTGGGCGGCGCTGGCTCTGCTGCCAATAAATTGGTGTTACGAATGCAGTCGCGCCCTAATTGGAACCTCGGAATCTCCATACTCTCTCGTCGGTGTATCGTTTGCATTTCGCTGTATTCATCCGACCAGCGGACTTTCTCCCGCAGTTCCGGTCCTCGTTCTGCTGTTCAGCTGGTACTTGTGGGCATTCTTTCTAATCAGGCGGCTGCGCTTTTCCAGCACCGCGAGGCCTCGCCTTCCCAAAAAAATCGGCGACCAGAGACTGGACGGCCTCTTTGTCTCCGACGAGGACCTCGACGGATGTGAGAGTCCGCAGAGCCCCTCTCTCCACAGAAACATAACTTGCTTGCTCATTACCCGGACCGCGCTTCGCAGATTCGTAAAACTACCCCGTCCACTACTGGACGGCACGCTGGTAGTGACTTATACGGCCCTGCTGATCCTTCTTTCCGTCTTCACTCCGATCCGAAGCCTCAATCATTTTCTGTGGAGCCACAGACATCATTTTGCGTCTTTCTACGAGATGCTCATCGGAGGGGTATTCTTCCCACTCACGGCCATCGCCTTGGCAGGATGGCTGCGAATTGTCATGATCTGGAGCTCATTGAAAGCCGGATTGCTTGATCGCCTGGAGAACCTGCCCATCCGTTTCGCCTTTAGCCGGCTGCAGGGCATGCGATGGATGACCATGCTTCGCCAGGACGGGATCCATCGGCCGTTACGCGATCAGGCCCGCTCCGCCGAGTCCGCTCGTCAGATGCTCAACCAAACCGAATTGAAGGAGCGCCTTGGAGAAGCGGGTATGAAGGAACTCAAAGATTTGCGTGCCCGTTTTCAGGGGGAATTGACGGACGCTGCGTCCGGCCCAAATTGTGGTTCTGTCCCCCACGCGAGTGACATGCCACCATACCTTCTCGCGAACCGCGCAGAACTGTACTTCGCGGCTTTCAGCAGGGTGCTCCTCGAGCGTGTACTTATTCCCTACTGGCAACACGAACGCATCGGACTGGTGGAAAGCAATGAACAGCAAGAGGTGCCAATCAAGGCTCGCAGCTCAGAGGCTAAAGCTGAAGCACCGGGTCACCCGCTCCAACTCCACACGGGCGCGGCCTCTGCCGATCCTCCATCGATCCAGTTGGCGGAAGAATTCCTTGCCATCCGGTATCTGTCGCTCATTCGCGCTGTGCTGGCCCACCTGGGCTCCCTCATGAGCTTTGTTTCGGCAGCCTTCGTCCTGGCTGTCATCGCATGGAACTGCTATCCATTTCAACCGCGTCAAGAAGTGAACTGGGCGCTTACCGGCCTGCTGTTGTTCCTCGGCTCCGGCATCGTCTGGGTGTTTGCGCAGATGCACCGCGATCCGATTCTCAGCCGAATCACCGCAACCACTGCAAATGAACTCGGCCTCGACTTCTACATCAGGATCATTACATTTGGGGCGGTCCCGGTCGTCACCTGGCTCGCCTACCAGTTTCCCGAGATCGGTGGCGCAATCTTCAATTTCCTGCAGCCGGGATTAGAAGTCGTGAAGTGACTTATTTGGATCACATAAGACGTGGGTGGTGGGTGGCCCACTTAAGCGCGGCCTTGGCTCGAGCGGGGCAGTTCCAGGCTGAGCAGAGCGCAGGCGACAATCTCGCATCTCCAATTTCGCCCTTCGCATCCAACCCCGAGATATCCACAGATCTGTCANNTGATATTCTGAACTTATAGAGTAGAAAAAGAAAAAAGGCTCAGCCTCCGCGGCTGGGCCTTTTGTTTTGTTCGCATCGCATCATCATCGATCGGAGGGAGGAAAAGGCTCGATGAAGCTTCGCACGCACCCGGCACGGACTCTTGCTTTGCTGCTCCGGGCTCCAGGCTCCCGGCTCCCCGCTCCCCGCTCCCCGCTCCCAGCTCTCAGCGGCCTTTTCTGTTTCGGAGAGGAGAGAGCCCATGCCGCGAACCCACTTACCTTACCAAGGTCATACCCGGAGCACCTGCCAAAACCCCCAGGCCAAGTGGCTCAGGTTCAGCAGCTTGCCACAGTCCAAAAGGGCCCTCCAGGAACCCCTCCGGATCGAGCCACATGCCACAGTCCCCACCCAGGGGGGAGGGGGGTAGGGTGCACAGTACTTTTGTCCCGTCCGTGGGTGGCCCATTCAAGCCCGGTTTTGGCTTGAGTGGGGCAGTTCCTCAGTGCCCGTGCTCCTCGAGGTACTTTTCCGCCTCCAGAGCCGCCATGCATCCGGTTCCCGCTGCCGTGATCGCCTGCTTATACCGCCGATCCTGCACGTCGCCGCACGCATACACGCCAGGAATCCGCGTGAACACATTATTGTGGGTCTTGATGTAGCCGTCCTCATCGAGATCCAGCTGCCCGGCAAACATCGATGCATTCGGAATGTGCCCGATGCCGAGAAACAGCCCGCTGACGGCCAGATCCGATTCGACGCCGGTTTTGGTGTCCAGCACTCGAATCCCTTGAACCTCTTTGGAATCGACACCAAGCACTTCCTGGACCACGGCGTTGGTCATAAAAGCAATCTTCGGATGCGCGATCGCCCGATCGAGCATGATCCTCGACGCCCGAAAGTGTTCACGCCTGTGAATCAGCGTCACTTTCGTCGCAAACCGGGTCAAAAACAGCGCTTCCTCCATCGCTGAATCGCCGCCGCCAACCACGGCGATTTCCTTTCCCGAGAAAAAAAATCCATCGCAAGTCGCGCACGAACTCACGCCATGCCCAATCAGCGCCTGTTCCGACGGCAAACCCAGCCAACGAGCCGAAGCGCCGCTGGCAATAATCAGCGTCCTCGCATGAACAGTTTCGCGCCCAAGATTCAGCGCAAACGGATGCTTCGTCAGATCCGCAGTCGCCAAATGCCCGAGCCGAAACTCGGCGCCAAACCGAGACGCCTGTTTCCTCATGTTCTCAATCAGTTCCGGACCCTGAATGCCGTCAGGCCAGCCAGGAAAGTTCTCCACCAGCGTCGTGATCGACAGTTGTCCGCCAGGTTCATGACCTTCCAGAACCAGCGGCTTCAGATTGGCACGAGCTGTATAGATCGCCGCTGTAAGGCCAGCGCAGCCAGTGCCGAGAATGACTGTATCGCGGATGTCTTCTGCCATTTGCCTGAACTCTCAGATTGTACCTGCGACCGCTCCAACAGCTCGATCGGACGGTCGCAGCCGGTTTCGCGCCAGCTCCCGAATTGGAACCGCACCAAACCGTTGTCCCGAACTGAACTGATGCCCTTAACCCCGCATTCGATTCTTCCTCCTAACCAGCACTCCGCATGTCGAAATAGAGCCGGAAGCACATCCTGCACAACTTGCAGCTGCTTTCGGAGGCCACATCATGCGCCGCGCAACTGGATCGGAAGACACTCGGCAGACCTCAAACCGAACCGCAGGTTTAACCGTTCTGCTGGTCCTGATCCTCATCTTTGCCGCACAGATCGCCCACGCTGGCGGACCGCGTTGGGTTGCTGGCTCAAGCTACTTCAACTCGTCGGTCAAGGGTCAGCCGATCGTGTGGGCCAACGGACAGGTCACCTATTACACCGACCTCGGCAATCTGAGCGCACAAGTCACCCAGGCACAAGCGAACGCCATGGTAGCGACGGCTGCTGCCGTGTGGGGCAACGTCAAAACGGCCACAGTCATGATTCAGCGCGGCGGTGCTCTCGCCGAAGACGTGAACGGGTCGAATGTCACGGTCGGCGCAAGCGGAGTCATACTGCCTGCTGACATCCAGCCCACGGCCACGAGCAAACCCGTCGCTGTGGTTTACGATGCCGACGGCTCGGTCATCGATGCGATCTATGGCACAGGAGCGAGTTCGCCGCTGGCCTGCCAGAACAATGCCGTTCTCGTGAGCGTCGACAATCTCGAAATCACGGGCAACATTGTTCACGCTCTTGTCCTGGTCAATGGCTTGTGCGCAACCAATGCCGTCCAGATCGCCAATCTGCAGTATCAGCTGATTCGCGGTTTCGGCCGCGTGCTGGGTCTTGACTGGTCACAGACTAACGAAGAGATGTTCGTGAACGACCAGATTACCGCCAATGGGTTGGTTGGCTGGCCGATCATGCACCCCATCGAACGGCTCTGCAACGGAAGCAGCGGCCAATGTATGCCTAGTCCGACGCAGCTTCGGACCGACGACATCGCCGCTCTGAACCGCCTCTATCCAGTTACGGCTGCAAACGTCAGTAGCTTTGCGGGCAAGATCATTACCGCTGCAGCGACCCTATCGGTGCAGGGAACCGTTCAGTTTCCAGGCGGCCAGGGAATGCAGGGGGTAAATGTAGTTCTGCAGCCACTCGTGAATGGCGTGCCGGATGTTCGCTACACGGCGACGGCGGTGAGCGGCGTCTTTTTCCAGGGTAACGCTGGAAATTCGATCACGGGCACAACCGACTCTGCAGGTAATCCGCTCAATCGCTTCGGCAGCGACGATCCTGCTCTGGAAGGCTTTTTCGATCTGAGCGGTATTCCGTTACCAGCGGGCGCGACCACATCGCAGTATCAGCTGACGTTTGAGGTTCTAAACCCGCTCTATACGGGCAGTTCCTCCGTTGGCCCTTACACAACCGGTCAGGCTGCTCCTTCCGGCACCATGCCGGTGATGGCACTGGGCACTCTCAGTGCCGGATCTGCCGTCACGCAACCCTTGGTTATCGATGATGCCGCCGATGAAATGCAAAGCGGAGCCGACGGAACCGAAGCTTCACCTGCAAATCTTCCTGTTACCGGTGAATGGACCGGACGAATCACCGGATACGGACACTCCGGCTGGTTTCAGTTCTGGGCACAGGGCGGCCGTGAGTTTACCGTCGAAGCCGAGGCGCTGGATGAGACCGGAGCAAATTCAGAGAACAAGGCGCAAATCGTCGTCGGAGCCTGGAACGGCACCGATAACGTCGGCGTTGCCCCGGTTACCGGAACGGTCCAGCCCTTCAATGGCAGTGTGGCCGGCTTGACAACGCTTCCGGTGCTGACCGTTGCCGACAGCGAGGTTCGCATCGGATTGGCCGACATTCGAGGAGATGGGCGCCCAGACTACGCTTATCATGGCCGCATTCTCTACGCGGACAGCGTGACTCCTGCTCGTCTGCCGGTTCAGGGCGGACAGATGGTGATTCAGGGGATGGGCTTTCGACCCTCCGTCGCCGTTTCTGTGAACGGCGTGGCTGCCCAGGTGAACAGTGTCACGCCCAACGTAATCGTCGCCACCGCTCCGGCCTCAGGCGGCGTGACAGGCGACGTCCTGGTGGAGCTCCAGGACACGCAAACCCTGAGCGTTGCGGCGATCGCCAGTGGCGTCAGCTACGATGCCGAACCGGACGATGCTATCTCTCTCCTGGTTGCTCCGATGGGTTCGGTCCCTATCGGAGTGGCGGAGCCCTTTGCGGTGCGTGCCATGAACGTGACCACGCAGACGCCTGCCGCTGGTGTAACGGTGACATTCGCCGTGACTGAAGGCATAGCCGCGTTGGGCTGTGGCAAGACGTCATGCAGTGCGGTAACTGCCGGCGATGGCACAGCGACCCTGCCAGTCACCGCGAACTCTTCAGTTCTGGCGCAGATCACCGCATCTCTCACGAGTGGAAGCAGCGTGATTGCCGAATTCACCGGGTCAGCACCGCCGTCAATCGTGGCGTTGACGCCAAATCTCTACGTAGCGCTGGGAGCTACCGTGCAATGGCCAGTGCAGGCGCTGGTGCTCAATCCGTCCGGGGTTCCTGTGGCAGGCCAGGCCGTTACCTGGTTGTCCGCGACTTCGGGCGTGATCGTCACTACGGGGCAGAGCACCAGCGACGCCAATGGACTTGTCTCCGGGCAACTTTCCGCAGGGCCGTTCACCGACAGCGTCAATTCGCTGGCTAGCGCCTGCCTCGCGAATACCACGAATTGCGCAACGTTCACCGTTACGCCTGTGCATCCGGAGAGCGCCGCACTGGCGCCATGGAGTGGAACGACTCAGTACATCTACGCGAGCCAAACATTCGCTCCCGTTGTTCTGCACGTGACCGATGCCTTCGGCGATCCGCTCGCAGGAGCAATGGTCACTTTCGCCGAGGTGCTGGATGGCTGGATTGAGCCCTGCCCAGCTCAGGGAGACTGCGCTCCGCCGCCTGTTCTCGCTCAGCAGACTGTCCAGGCAATCTCGGGGATTGACGGTTCGGTCACCTTGACGCCGCTCTCCGCCAACGACCAGGCGGCCCGGCTGCTGATGACGGCGGCGACCGGCGACGCTGCTCTCAATTTCGAACTCGATGCTCACCCATGAGGACCGAACGAGACCACGAGCTAATCGACGAAGCCAACTCAGGCCGCACTTTACGGGGTGCGGGAAGCCCGATAATCTCAGGGACATCCTTCTGGCGAGGTTCTTCGATTTCCAGCCGTCCATTTTTCTATCCCGGTGCCAGAACATCGCTGCGCTGCGAGGGCGTAAGCGTGGAGAGTCTTGCGCGCAGGTTCGGAACTCCGCTGTATGTCTATTCGGCCAACCATATTACCCAGCGGCTGGAGCTCTTCCAGCTCGCATTCAGCTCGCTCCCACATTTGGTTTGCTATGCCGTTAAGGCCAACTCAACGCTGGCGATTCTTCAGATGCTGGCGTGCCGCGGCGCGGGCTTCGACGTCGTTTCCGGCGGTGAACTGGAGCGGGTGCTTGCCGCCGACCGTGCGGCCGCCGAGAGGATTGTCTTCTCCGGTATCGGAAAAACGGCTGCGGAGATGGATCTGGCACTCCGCTCCGGAATACTTCTTTTTAACGTCGAGAGTGAGGGTGAGTTGGAGTTGCTTTCCGAACGCGCGGCGAAGCTACGCAAACGAGCGCAAATCGCGCTGCGGGTCAACCCAGACGTGTTCACGGAAACTCATCCGTATATCTCGACGGGAATGCGCGAGCACAAGTTCGGGATCGATATTCGTCGCGCACGAGCGGTCTACCGGAAGGCCGGCAAATATCTGGAGCCATGCGGAGTCAGTGTTCATATTGGTTCGCAAATTCGCAGCGCGGAACCCTTTGGCGCGGCCGCGCAACGAGTAGCGAAGCTGATTGCCGATCTGCGAAGGGACGAGCACCCGATTCGATTCATGGATGTAGGTGGAGGGCTGGGCATTGAGTACCACTCTGACCGTCCCTTCGATCCGGAGGAAAAGGTTCGACAATATGCAGCCGCCTTGATGCCGATTGTTGAATCCACGGGCGGGTTGACGTTGCTCCTTGAGCCAGGGCGCTTTCTTGTGGCTCAGGCGGGGGCGCTGCTGGCGCGGGTGCTCTATGTGAAGAAGAACGGGGAGAAGACCTTCGTGATCACCGATGGTGCCATGAACGACCTGATCCGGCCGGCGCTGTATCAGGCGTTTCACGAAATCGTTCCGGTTGCGCCGCGCCGATCGTCGCGGAGAGCCCCTGCGGACGTTGTGGGTCCGGTTTGCGAGACTGGGGACTTTTTCGCTCGTGACCGGGAACTGCCTGCGCTGCAGCCGGGTGAACTGGTGGCGATCCTCGATGCCGGCGCGTACGGAATGTCGCTCGCCTCGAACTACAACTCGCGCCCTCGCCCTGCGGAAGTGCTGGTCGAAGGGAAGCGTGCCCGGCTGATCCGGCGAAGGGAAACGATTGAAGATATGCTCGCGCAGGAGCGCGCAGAGGCGCTCCTCTGATATTTTGGTGAGTCTTCCCGATCAGGACTTCCGGATAGACGGAGGTAAGAAATGCTCTCTCGTGGGAAATCCGCGTGGGCCATTGCATGGATGTGCTGTGTGGCCTTCAGTTTGTTCGCCAATGCCGACGACCATTTGACCATCAAAACGGATAAGGGCAAAATCCACGGCAAGCTCGGCAGCGATGGCCAGATCCGCGTGTTTCTGGGAGTGCCGTATGCCGCTGCGCCGGTCGGTCCGCTGCGCTGGAAGCCGCCGCAGCCCGGCGTGAAGTGGGGGGGCGTGAAGGAGACAACGCAGTTCGGGTCGCGGTGCATGCAGACCTCGCCGTTTCCGGATATGCTTTTTCGCGATCCGGGACAAAGCGAGGATTGCCTGAACCTGAACGTGTGGACGCCGGCAAAGGACAAGAAAGCGAAGCTGCCGGTGATGGTGTGGATTTACGGCGGCGGGTTTACGTCGGGCGCGACATCGGAGCTGCGGCAGGACGGCGAGCACCTCGCGCACAAAGGTGTGATCGTCGTGTCGATGAACTACCGGCTGGGAGTGTTTGGGTTCCTGGCGCTGCCGGGCTTGGCGGCGGAGTCGCCGCAGCACGCGGCGGGGAATTACGGCCTGCTGGACCAGACTGCAGCGCTCCAGTGGGTGCAGCGCAATATCGCCGCTTTCGGCGGCGATCCGAGCAGCGTAACGATTTTTGGAGAGTCTGCGGGCTCGTTTTCGGTGAGCGCGCAGATGGCGTCGCCGCTGGCGCAGGGGCTGTTTGCGCATGCGATTGGCGAAAGCGGTGCGGCGTTTCCGGGTCAGCGTGGAGAAGGCTTCAGGCCGCTGGCAGATGCGGAGAAGCTGGAAGCGGCGTCGGCGGCGACGGCGTTTGGGACGAGCGACGTGACGGCGCTGCGAGCGATGAGCGCCGATGATCTGGTGGCGAAGGTGACTACGCACAGGGGACCGGGAGGGCCGTCGTTCTGGCCGGTGGTGGATGGGTATTTCCTGCCGGAACCGGTGGCCCAAATCTATGCGGAGGGGAAGCAGGCGCACGTGCCGCTGCTGGCGGGATGGAACCGCGACGAGCCGAGTGGGCTGGTGGCGCGGTATCCGCAGCCGGCGACGGTGGCGAGTTTCTCAGAGATGTCGCAGAAGACGTTTGGGGATCGGGCAGCAGAGTTTCTGAAGGCGTATCCGGCGACGACGGATGCGGAAGCGGTGCGGTCGACGATCGATTTTGCGGGAGACAGCTTCATCGCGTTCGGGACGTGGGAGTGGCTGGAGGCGCAGGTTTCGACCGGCCGCGCGTCTGTCTATCGGTATCACTTCGAGCGGCCCGCGCCGGCGGATAAATATCATCCGGCGGGCTCGGGGGCGTTCCATTCCGACGAAATCGACTACGTGTTTGGCACGCTCAACTCCCGCACGGATGCGGTTTGGCAACCGGAGGATCAGAAGCTGAGCGATCTGGTGGAGAACTACTGGACCAACTTCGCGCACACCGGGAACCCGAACGGCACCGGAGCGCCCGAGTGGCCGCAGTACAACGCCGCGGATGGCTGGCAGCTGATGCATCTCGATGTGAATTCCGAACCTGGAGCGGATCAGCATCGGGACAGGGGTCTTTTTCTACAGAGCGTTTGGGTGAAGAAGGACTGAGTCAGGCTTTGAGCTGCTCCAGCAGGCGTTCGCGATAGGGGGCGAGCACCTGCTGGAGTGGCCCGATCGCTGTAACGCGGCCTGCATCCAGAAGCACCACATCGGCGGGCATGCGCCAGATTTCGGCCAGATCGTGCGAAACATACAGCACGCGCATATCGAGGGACAGCAGCCGCGACAGAATGTCGTGAGCTGATGCATCATCGAGTCCCGCGAGTGGTTCGTCGAGCAGGAGCAGCCGCGGCGCCGGTGCCAGAGCCCGCGCCATGGCGACGCGCTGGCGCTCTCCACCGGAAAGCTGTGGCGCGGGCTGATCGGCGAGCGCCTCTGCTCCGAGCAAGTGAAGCATTTCATCAACCCGCACCGCGCGGCGCTCCCTGCTGAGGTGCCGGATGCCAAAGCCAACGTTCTCTCGCACGCTCAGGTGCGGGAACAAGGCCGGTTGCTGCGTAACGAACCCTATCGAGCGCCGTCCCGCAGGAACAGAGACGCCGCTGGTTGTGTCGAGCACGGTTCGGGCGTTGAGCCTGATTCGGCCTGAACCCGGCTGCACCAAGCCTGCAATGACGCGCAGAAGCGTGCTCTTTCCCGCGCCCGAGGGGCCAAAGACGACTGTCCACTGGTTATGCAGAGAGAATTCCGCTTCGAGAGAGAATCGCCCCTGTCGATGTCGAACGCTGATGTCAGGCATGGGGAGTTCCCGTCCTGCCCCTGCGCATGTAGAGCAGCACGAGCGCGAGAGCCGAGAAGCAGAGCAGTAAGAGTGAAGTTCGATTGGCCGCGGCGTAGGAAAAGTCCTGGACCTGGTCGTAGATCGCAATCGAGAGCGTGCGCGTAGCGCCTGGAATATCGCCGCCAATCATCAGGACAACGCCAAATTCGCCGACCGTGTGGGTGAAACAGAGAACTGCGGCCGCAACAACGGAGTGGGTGGACAGAGGCAACAAGATGGCGGTTAAGGTGCGGAACCGCCCGGCTCCCAGCAGCTGGGCCTGTTCAATGAGAGCGATATCGACTGAACGAAAACCGGCGGCCAGCGGCTGTACTGCGAAGGGAAGGCTATAGAGCACGGAGCCAATCACAAGGCCCGAAAACGAAAACGCCGGAGGATGTCCCAGGAGCCGGGATGCAACGCGTCCAGGACCTGTACGCGGGCCGAGCAGAACCAGAAGATAGAATCCCAGCACGGTCGGGGGGAGAAGCAGCGGGAGCGTGGTCACAGCCTCCACCAGTGGGCGCCAGCGCGCACGCGTCGACGCGAGCCACCACGCCAGCGGAATTCCCGAAGCCATCAACACCAGCGTCGTTGCGGTCGCAAGACGCACGGTAAGCCAGAGCGCCTGAAGGTCCATCAATGAATCGGCTTGAGCCCCTCTGCGGCGAGCGTCTGCTGGATCGCGCGTCTCTGGAGGAATTCGAGGAAACGATGCGCTGCTCCTGCTCCCGGGCTTCCTCGAACCACAATGGCGCCCTGCAGAATGGGTGGATAGTCTTCGTCGGGCACCTGAACAAAGTGACCGTCGGTGCTGAGGCGCGGTGTCAGGGCTGATGTGAGCGAGATAAACCCGGCCTGAGCATTGCCGGAGTCGGCATATTGGGCTGCCTGGGCAATATTCTCGGCAATGACAAGCTTTGGCCGCAGGGCGTTCAACAGTCCCGCGTGTTGCAGCGCGGCCTGAGCGGCGCGCCCATAGGGCGCATGATCGGGATTGGCGATGGCGATGCTCTTTACCCCCGCGTTCTGCAACGCTTCGAGAGAAAGGTCTGCCACCCCGGAATCGTTGCGTGTCCAGAGCACCAGTGTTCCGCGCGCATAGGGAAGCGGTGCAGCCTGTTCTGCGCGGCCGGCATCGATGACCCGCTGCGGGAAGGACAGGTCAGCAGCAAGAAAGAGATCGAATGGCGCGCCGTCGATGATTTGTGTCGCCAGAGTCGCTGACGCTTGATAGGAGGCCTCGGCGTGAATCCCGGTTTGCTGCTCGAATTGATGCAGCAGGGGCGGCAGCAGCGGTTGCAGGTCGGCGGCCGCCGCGATGCGCAGCTCCTTCCCGGCTTCGGGCTGGCTGGAGGGCTCGGTGTGCTGCGCGAATCCTGTGGGCAGGACAGCGAAGATCACGAGTGCGTTGAAGAGCAGCCGGCGGTCACACACGCAGCACCATGACTTCGGTCGATTTGATCAATGCAGCGACCGTCTCGCCTTTCTTCAGGCGCATCTCGCGAGCGGCATCGGCGGTGATGATGGAAGTGATGATCTGGCCTCCGATCGACAGACGAACCTGAGCGAGCAGACCTTCGATCCTGAGTTCCACAATGCGGCCGACCAGCTGGTTTCGCCCGCTCACAGTGCGCATCATCTGGCGCTTCGGTGTCTCCGGACGCTTCGCCTTGAACAGCAACGCGTCCAGTTCGGATTCGGGGATACGGTAATGGCCTCCAGGAGTCTTGATGGCCTTCAGTTTGCCGCGATAGATCCACTGCTTGATCGCCGCATAGGAGATGCCAAGCCTTAATGCTGCGTCGCGTGGGGTGAGAAGAGGCGCCATTAGGCGATTCTAGACGAAATTTGCCTTGGGAATGCGCGACAGTAGACGATCCGGAGGGGTTCGAGCCCGGTGTTAGGCTGAGATCAACCCGCTGACGATGAATGAAGTTTACCAATTGCGCTGCACCGGCTGCGCCCAGGAAATCGCGCCATCGGCTCTGCACGGCAATTTCCGTTGTGAGCATTGCAACGAATTGTACGAAGTGCAGTACCCAGGGTGGAGCGGCCCCGGACAGAAGCGGCCCAACCCCGGCGCGCTTCGGTGGCTGTGGAGGGAGCGACGATTATCACTGGAATTAGCTGATCGCAGCGGCGTATGGCGTTTTCGAGAGATGCTGCCGATCCTCGGTTCCTGGGACAATATCGTTTCTCTCAATGAAGGGAACACGCCTCTTTACGATTTGCCGCAGTCGGCGAAGCGCTTGAAATTATCGCAGTTGCGCGCCAAGCATCAGGGCATGAACCCAACCGGATCCTTCAAAGATACGGGAATGACAGCGGCGATCTCGGTTGCGCGCGAACAGGGCGCCGCGTGGGTCGCGTGCGCTTCGACCGGCAATACCTCTGCGTCGATGGCAGCTTACGCGGCGCGAGCGGGAATTCGCAGCGTTGTGCTGCTCCCTGAAGGGGAGATCTCCTGGGGCAAACTGGCTCAGGCTATGGACTACGGCGCACTCACTCTGCAAATGGGAACCGATTTCGACGGTTGCGTGCGAGTCCTTTCTGAAGTCGTGGACCGCGCGCCCGTGTATCTGCTGAACTCCGTCAACCCCTACCGGCTCGAGGGCCAAAAGACATCCGCCTTCGAGATCGCGGAGCAACTCGAATGGCAGGTTCCGGATCATCTGATCGTTCCCGGCGGCAATCTCGCCAACAGCTCGGCACTGGGCAAAGGCTTTCTGGAGATGAAGCAGCTGGGGCTGACGGCCAGGGTTCCGCGGATTTCCGTCATCCAGGCGGAGGGCGCGAATCCGCTGGTGCGTGCGATGAGGGAATTCGGAGGAGAGAAGTTGGAGAGGGTCGAAGCGCATACGCGGGCGAGCGCCATTCGCATCGGCAATCCCGCCTCATGGCGAAAAGCGGTGCATGTGATTCAGGAGACAGGGGGGTGGGTAGAGCAGGTTTCCGAGGCGGAAATTGCGATCGCCAAGTCGGAAATCGGCGCGGAGGGTATCGGTTGTGAGCCGGCCTCAGCGGTACCCCTGGCGGGCTTGAAAAAGCTGGTGCAACAGGGAAAGGTCGGCCATGAAGATTCCGTGGTCCTGATTCTCACCGGTCACGCGCTCAAGGACTCTGATTACACCCTTCGGTTCCATCGCGGCGAGTTGCTAACCGACCGGGAGAGCGCCGCTCTTGCTCCTGAAATAGAAAGAACCCGCCGCAATTCGATCAAAGTAGAAGCATCTTCCGAGTCCGTCCTGCGTGAACTGGAGCGCGCTCGCAGATGATCCAGGTCCATTTGCGGCTCCCCGCAACCTCGGCGAATCTGGGGCCGGGTTTCGATTCGCTGGCGTTGGCGTTGAAGCTCTACCTTCACATCGACGCCGAGCGGTCCGAGCAATTCATCATCGAAGCAGGTGGCCGCGACGCGAAAACCTGCGGCGCCACCGACAACAACCTGCTCATCGACACATACACCGAGGTTCTCGCTTCCCACAATCGCGCATTGGTTCCGCTCAAGCTGGGAGTGCACAATGAGATTCCCCTGGGGATGGGTTGCGGTTCCTCGGCGGCCGTAAGGCTGGCGGCCGTGGCTCTGGCCTCCCATTTCGGCGGGCTCGCCTGGAGCCGTGACCGAATGCTTACTGAGGCCTCGCGTCGGGAGGGTCATCCGGATAATGCGGCTGCCTGCTGGCTGGGCGGGTTTGTTGCGAGCGCGTCTGAGGGAGATCTGGTTCAGGCGATCTCGATCACCCCGCCTCCGGATTGGCGTGCAGTTCTTGTTATGCCTGATCAGCCCCTGGCGACGACGGCTTCCCGCGCCGTGCTTCCTTCAACTTGGTCACGCCAGGATGTGGTTGCCAATCTCCAGCGAGTGGCGCTGCTAACCGCCGCTTTTGCAACAGGAAAGGCCGACGCCATGGCCATCGCCATGAGCGACCGCCTGCATCAGCCATTTCGCAGCGGCGTGTGTCCGTTGCTGCCCAGGCTCCTCCCGCTTGCCGGGAAGGGCGGCATTGCCGGTGTGGCTCTCAGCGGTGCGGGTCCGGCGGTGCTGCTGTTGACAGTGTCGGAGAGTGCGGCCGTTCAAGCTAGAAACCTGGCGGCCAGCGAAGTCGAAGGGCTTGGGAAAGTCGAGTTCCTCACTTGCCAGTTGGAAAATGAGCCGGTGGCGTTTTGAAGCCAACCTCCACAAGAGCAATGTTGGACGGCGCGTACCCCATTGGTAATACAAAAATTATCTCATCAGTAACTGAAATGTACTGTTACCAAAAATTACCGAAGATTGCTTTACACAAGCCACCAGAGGCCCTATGTTCGCATCTGTGGGCAGTTCTGGGGGAGGGCTGCTCCGGCGTCCGTGATTCTGCATAAGAATCCGGGCGCCTTAACTTTTTTGGGCGATTGCCTCTCGCCACCCTCCGCTCTGCGACCCCTCAATTCCTCTTGCATCCAAAGCACATCAGGTAGACTAGTGAGTGCATCAGGCACCAAAAGGGGACATGAACGAAATGGCTGCTGTGGGAATCGCTGAGGTAAGTGACGCTACGTTCGATCAGGAAGTGCTTCAGTCGGAGCAGCCAGTACTGGTTGATTTCTGGGCGACGTGGTGTGGGCCCTGCCGTGCGCTGGCGCCCATTGTCGATGAAGTCGCTGCTGAGTTTAGCGGCCGCCTGAAGGTCGCTAAGATGGATGTCGACCACAATCAGGCGACCCCCATGCGTTACGGGATTCGCGGCATTCCGGCGCTCCTGATCTTCAAGGGCGGTAAGGTCGCCGATCAGATAGTCGGATACGTTCCCAAGGAGACAATTGCACGGAGTATCGCGCGCGTTATCGGGTAGGCTCTGGCTGGTTGAAGACGCGGCGAAGCTTAGTACTTTCGTAGCATGCCCAGCACTCTTCCCTGAATCTCAACCTGCGCGGCCGGAACAAAGATCGGGTCCATCTCGGCATTTGCGGGCTGGAGCCGGACCAAAGACCCCTCCCGGTAGTAGCGCTTCAGAGTGGTTTCCGAGCCTCGAACCAGCGCCACCACGATCTCTCCTGAACGAGCGGTATTGATGCGCTCCACGAGCACGTAGTCGCCGTCCAGGATATGTTCATCGCGCATCGACTCGCCTCGCACCTGCAGGACGAAAACATCACGGTTGCCGACAATGTCGCCCAGAGAGATACTTTCCGGAATTTCCACGGCCTCTACGGGATAACCGGCAGCAATCCGCCCGGCGAGCGGCAGTCGTTCGACTCCCCGGCCCTTGGCCCGTGGCGGCAGCACGTCCAGTGAGCGGCTGCGATTGTGGGCGCGGGCCAGCAATCCTTTGTTCTGCAGATTCGTGATGTGTTTGTGCACAGTGGCCAGCGAACGAAGATCGAGGCCGCGTGCTATCTCCTCAAACGACGGGGAATAGCCGTTTTTTTGCACAAAGCCGGAGATGAAGTCCAGCACTTCCTTTTGCCGCCGGGTAATGGCCATAGGCGCCATTATAGCGAATAAAAAGCGAATCAGCGCAATTCTGTTTCTTCTTTTCCCGATTTGATACCGGCCGCGACGCACTTCCGTTCCGGGACAGGGCCTTGGTTTTTTCTCATGATTGGGCTCCACTTCCTGGAACATCCGCGAGAAGGTGGAGAGTTGGAGAAACCTCACATGCGTTTGCTTATCGCTGAAGACGACCGGGCGCTGGGAACGTTCCTCGCCCGCGGACTGGAACAGGATGGTCACGAGATCATCATGGCGACCGATGGGGAGATGGCGATGGAAGCCGCCAAAAATGACATTCCCGAGATGGCCGTCCTCGATCTGAATCTTCCGCGGCGCGATGGCACGGAGGTTCTTGAATTCCTGCGCTCGCTTACGGATGATTTGCCCATTCTCATCCTCAGCGCCCGCCAGGAGCCCGAGACCCGGCTGCGTTGTCTGGAGATGGGCGCGGACGATTTTATGCAAAAGCCGTTCTCGTTTGTCGAACTCCGCGCGCGCTGCCGCGCGTTGATGCGGCGAAGGACGCCAGGGCTGGTTTTGCGCCAGGGCGACCTGGAGTTAAGGCGTGTGGAGCGCATCGTGACCCGCAACGGGGACCCCGTAGCCCTGACGGGCAAGGAATTTGCATTGCTTGAATACCTGATGCTCCATCGCGGCCGGCCGGTCTCCCGCGCAACTCTGCTGCAGGAGGTTTGGAACATGAACGCTGACGCTGGCACCAATGTGGTGGACGTTTACATCAACTATCTGCGCCGCAAGCTGCACGATACGCCGGAGCCGCGGAGCGGGGATGTCACGGGGCGACAGGCCGGCGCTGCAACATCCCTCATTCGCACCATCCGTGGCGTCGGATACAGCATCGGCATCCGCGTCTGATCCGGGCTTTGCATCGGGACAAGAGCAGTAAGGAGGAGCAAATTTATGGGAACGACAGCGACATCCGGAGTTTCCACAACCGCCCGAACCGTCGTGCTGGCCAGTGCGGATGCTTCGTTTCGCAAACGGGTCCGGAACGCTCTGGCCGATCTGCGCTGGCAAGTGCGCGAGGCCGAAGGGGGCGCGGAGACGCTTGCCTGTCTTGATGCGGCTCCAGCGGAAGCGGTGGTCCTCGACTCCTGGCTGCCAGATCTGGAGATTCATGAGTTTGTGGCGGAGTTCAAACGAGTCCACCCCGACATCGATCTGATTATGGCGGACGCCTCGATCGCAGGCGGAACAGACTCGCGCGGCCCCCGCCGCAACGAGGTTTTGCATGCCCTTCGCCGGGCGCAGGCGACGGATGACGCAAGCTGGAACACAGCGCCGGGAAGCGCGTTGCCCCGAACCTCTAAGGCGCCCGACTTATCGCCTGAAGAGCCTGCGCCACTTTCGCAGGGGCGCAGTTCTGTGCTGCCGAGCCCTTCCAGCGCAGCGCCCGCCGAGTCCTGTCCTGCAACCAGGAATCTTCCGGCCAGCGAACGGGGTCTCCCGGAATTTGTCGGCTCGCACCCGGCGATACTCGAAGTCAGCCGGAGAATTCGTCTGGTCGCCGCGCGGACGACGCCCGTGCTGATCGAAGGACCAACCGGCAGCGGCAAGGAGCTGGTGGCCCGCGCGCTGCACCGGCTGAGCGACCGCTCAGCGCACAAGCTGATCGCTCTGAACTGCGCGGCGATTCCCGAAGGCCTGCTCGAAGCGGAGCTTTTTGGCCACACGCGCGGCGCCTTCACCGGCGCTGTGGAAGGTCGCACGGGACGCATTGAAGCCGCGCATGGCGGTACGCTCTTCCTCGACGAAGTTGGCGAGATACCCCTGGGTCTGCAGGCAAAGCTGCTGCGATTTCTGGAGAGCGGCGAGCTGCAGCGCGTGGGAAACAACGGTTCCGTCCACGTGGATGTGAGAATTGTGGCCGCGACCCATCGTCCTCTGGCAAAGCTCGTGGCCGAGGGAGGATTCCGCGCCGACCTTTACTACCGGCTCGCCGTATTTCTGATCCGCACACCGCCTCTCCTGGGCCGCAGCCAGGACATCGAAACGCTGGCAGGGCACTTCCTCAGGGAATTCGCGAAAAGCAGCCCGGCCAAGCAGATTACGGCGCTGGCGCTGGCACGTCTGGTCGCTCATTCCTGGCCCGGCAACGTGCGCGAGCTGGAACATGTGCTGGAGCGGGGCTGGATTCTTGCCGAAGATCGACCGCGGATCGACTTCGAAGAGATCGAATTCGACGATCCGCAATGAAGGTTTTCTAATGCAGCCGGGGTCGCCGCGGAAGTATTCCTGCAACGATTCCTGCGGAGATTTTCCAGGGGCGCGAGCGATGCAAATGGCGACACCGATGGCCGAGGCGCTGAACCGATATCTGGATCTGTCCTCTCTTGAACTGAAGGTGACAGCACAGAACATGGCGAACATCGATACGCCGGGATACCGGACCACCGGATTCGATTTTGCTGCGGAAATGTCACGGTCGCTCGATTCCCTCAATCAGCAGGGAGGCAGCGGAGTCGGGTCTGATCCAACGCCGCAGCTCAGACAGGTGGGCGGACTGCTGGAGCGTCCGGACGGGAATAACGTCTTGATGGACCGCGAGGGCATGAAGATGGCCGAGGCGCAGCTCCAGTTCCGAACCGGAGTGGAGTTGCTGAAACACGAATTCTCGCGCGTCATGGACGCCATCCACGAAGACCAGAAGTGAAGACCGGCGACCTTCGCCGGGAAGGTGGGAAAACATGAATCTGTTCGGCACGATGGAGGTCAGTGGGTCGGCGTTGCAGGCCGAGCGTATACGGGCCGAAGTGGTGGCAGCCAACATGGCGAACGCGGAAACGACGCGGACCGCCGACGGGGGTCCATATCAGCGCCAGCATGTTGTGTTTTCCTCCGATGCCCCGCAGCAGAGCTTTGCCAGCCAGTTGCTTGGGGAGGGCGGCACGGCCGGTCAGGAGATTGGGGGAGTCCGCGTTTCAGCGGTCGTGACTGACCAGGGAACTCCCCTGCGACGCTATGACCCAGGTCATCCGGACGCGGATAAAGACGGTTATGTGTCCTATCCGGACATCAACCCGCTGACAGAGATGGTCGACCTGATGGGGGCAACGCGAGCCTACGGCCTGAACAGTTCGGCGGTGCAGGCGGAGAAAGGCATGCTCTCGGCTTCGCTGGACATTTTGAAATAGGAGGTTGGTCGATGCAGGCAACAGCCATTCCGTCGTTTTCCGTTCCCACCGTACTCCCGGCAGCCGGACCGGCTGGAGCTGCCTCTGCGGGGTCAGCTCCGTTTGGCGATCTGCTGAAGAACGCCGTCGCCGGCATCGATAGTCTCGAGCAGCAGGCCGCGGGGGCCGTGGAGGGCCTGTTAAAAGGAACCGGCGTCGATGTTCACGACGCGATGATTGCGACGCAGAAGGCCGATATGAGTTTCGAGCTGGCATTGGCGGTGCGGAACAAAGCGGTGGCTGCCTACCAGCAGGTGATGGGAATGCAGTTCTGAGCCCGCGGAATGGTGAAGCAGAATGGCTGAGAAACCGCAGACCGCATTGACCGTGCAGCAGCGTGCCGGCGCTCTGATCACCGAGGCGTCGGCCCGCTATCGCGCTCTCGAGCCCGGCCGCCGCAGTCGTCTGCTCATGACGGCGGCGGTTCTGATGGCTTGCTTTGGCGGCCTTCTCTGGTACGCCTCGACAACGGACTGGCGCACGCTGTATGCGGGACTCGATCCGGATGATGCACGCCAGATGGCGCAGGAGCTGACCACCGCCGGGATCCCCTTCGATGTGTCTCCGGATGGGTCCGGCCTTAGGGTGCCCGCGCCGGATCTGGACAAGGCGCGGCTGGCGACCACGGCCAAGGGTGGCCCGAAAAGCGGGCGCATGGGATTCGAACTCTTCGACAAGCCCAACTGGATGGGTTCGGAGTTCGACGAGAAAGTGAATTACCAGCGGGCCCTCGAAGGCGAGCTGGAGCATACGATCGCAACGCTCGGATCCGTGCAGTCGGCGAGGGTGCACCTGGTGTTGCCTCATGACTCGCTGTTTACAACGGACCAGCGCGAAGCGAAGGCGTCGGTGGTACTGCGGCTGCGTCATCGGACCATTTCCAACGATGAGGCGGAGGCAGTCTCCAACCTGGTGGCGAGCGCAGTCGACGATCTGCGGCCGGAAAACGTCGTGCTGGTCAATGCGGCCGGAGGCGGTATGCTGGGCCGCCGCACCGGCGATGCGGCTCTCGCCTCTCACGAGCAGCAGCTCGCGGCCAGACTTGTCGAGACGCTCGAACCAGCGGCTGGTCCCGGTAATGTCCGCGCCTCGGTCAATGTCGATTACGATCCTAATTCCGCCGATGAGCTGGACGAAACCTACGATCCGGCGCAGACCGCGACTCTCTCGATGCAGCGCAATGAGCAAACCTCAGGCCAGCCGGTTGCCTCCGGCATTCCGGGTACCGCGAGTAACGCACCCAACGCGAGGCCGCCGCTCTACCCGGCGCAGAACGAGGCGGGACAAAACCTGAAGCAGGAGAGCGCAACGTATGGGGTGTCAAAGAAGGTCCGGCACAGCGTGGAAACCGCTGGCCGGGTCCGCCGGGTAACTGCAGCGGTTCTCATCAACTATCGCCGTGTCGTCCAGGGAAAGGCCGCAGCCTGGCAGCCCCGTACCGCCGACGAGATGAAGCGCCTGACGGACCTGGCGCAGTCGGCGGTCGGCTTCGACGCATCGCGTGGAGATCAGGTCAGCGTGGAACAGCTGGCGTTTGACGACGATGCTCCTGCACCGGAGCCGGCGTTGGGAGAGCGGGTGCTGGCGATGGCAACTCAGTCGCAGTCCCTTCTACGGTATGGGACGATCCTGACGGCACTTCTCGCATTCTTCCTCCTGGTTGCGCGCCCCACGCTGCGTTCTCTGGCCTCAGCTCCCGTCCGCCGCGCAGCCCCATCGAATGCAGCCGCGCCTCTTCGCATCCCGTCTGCGCCCGAGCCCCGGGAACTATCTCCCGAACAACAGGCAGCCGAGCAGCAGAAGATCCGAGCGCAGAACGTCTTCGAGCGGGTCTCCGAAACGGTAAAACGCGATCCGGCGCAAAGCACCCGCCTGCTGGAGAGCTGGATTCGTTCGGAGTAAACCACCATGGCTACCGCCTCAAACTCCGGAGCTGCTCACCACTCTTTGAGCGGAGTGCGCAAGGCGGCGATCTTTCTGGTGGCCGTGGGCGATGAACTGGGGAAGAAAATTCTTCAGAATCTCGCTGAGGGAGACCTGCAGAAGCTCACGGAAGAAATTGCCGACCTGCGCGGAGTACCACCCGATCTGTCGCTCGAAGTGATCGATGAGTTTCACGAAATGCTGGGAACCCAGCAGTTCATGATTCATGGCGGGCTGGATTATGCGACCAGGCTGCTGGTCGACACGTTCGGTCAACAGCGCGCCGAAGACCTGCTGGGGCTGGTCAAGAGAGCGCAGGAAGCCAGTCAGAGCGATCTCACGGTTCTACAGCGAGTCGATCCCCAGCAGCTCGGCAAATTTCTGGAGAGCGAACACCCGCAGACGATCGCCGTGGTCCTGGCCCATCTCGACGCCAAGCGGGGCTCGACGGTCATTGACAGCCTCAGCGAGGAACGGCGGGTCGAAGCCATCCGACGGCTGGCCGCCATGCGGCAGTTTTCTCCGGAGATGGCCCAGCGCGTGGCCATGATCCTGCACCGGCGGCTCGAAAACATGGGGGACACAGGGCGCAAGGCCTATTCGGGTTTCAAAGCCGTCGCTGACCTCCTGAACCGCATGGAGTCGGAAGAAACAAAGAAGATTCTCGATGAGATCGAGGCGGCCGACGTTGCCATGGCTCTGAACATTCGGAACCTGATGTTCACCTTCGACGATCTGGTAACGATTCCGCCCGCGAGCATTCGGGAGATTGTAGCCGCTGCGGATAAACGGCAGCTTGCCCTTGCCCTGCGCGGGGCGTCCGAGGATCTGCGTGCCCATGTTTTTGCAGCCATGTCCTCTCGCGCCGCGGACATGCTGAAGGAGGATATGGAAGTAATGGGCCCTGTGCGAGCCCGGGAGGTCGCTGGCGCCCAGCACGAAATCCTTGCCCTCGCCCGCAACCTCGAAGCCGAGGGCAAGGTCATCCTCAAGCTCGAACAGGGCGATGACTTCGTGGTGTAGCGAACGGAGACCCATGCCGAGCAAGCTCGATAGTCAATACCGGCCGATGCAATATCCAGTCCTTGCAGGAGCACCGCCGGTTATCGATCTGACATCGCCAGTGGACCCGGAGCAGCGCGTGCGCGAACTTGAGGCAGAGATCGAGAAGAAGGAAAAGCAATTCGCGCGAAAGCTGGTGAGCGTGGGGCAGGAAGCACTGGAGCGGGGCAAGGAACTGGCGAGCAGCGAACACTCCGCCTGGCGCCAGCAGTGCACGGCCGAATTGAGCGCGGCTATCGGCGAATTTCGCGGCCACGCAGACGAGTATCTCGCCCGCGTCGAGCACGAGGTGGTGCGGTTGGCGCTTGCCGTTGCCGAACGGGTCCTGCACCGGGAATCGCAGCTGGATCCGCTGTTGCTCTCTGGCGCCGTGCGCATCGCGCTGGGCCAACTGGCGGAGTCGACGAAGGTTCGTTTGCGGGTGCCGGCCGCACATGAGGAAATGTGGGCCGAAATGGTACGCCTGATGCCGGAACTGCCCCTCCGCCCGGAGGTTTGGGCCGATCAGGAGATGCAAACCTGCCAAGCGGTTCTGGAGACGAAGCTGGGCACCGTCGATCTGGGCGTGCGCGCGCAGCTCGGGGAGATAGAGCGAGGCTTCTTCGATCTGCCTGAGGTTCGCAATGAGAGCAACGAGGAAACGAATCGGCCCGAAGGCGCCGGAAAGCGGGGATGAATGGATCTACTCGGGACGTATTTCTCGCGCCTCCGCCAGCGACAAACGTTTCGTTGGCGCGGACGAGTGGTCGAGGCCACCGGCCAGACCATCGAATCGGAGGGCCCGCCGTGTTCTGTGGGCGAATGCTGCGAAATCCGTGATGCAACGGGAAGGATCCATCCGGCGGAGGTGATCGGCTTCCGTGGCCCCGATGTGCTTTCCATGACCCTGGATGCGGCGGACGGAATACGGTACGGAGACCCCGTGTCCGCATCCGGCGTCACCCCTCGCGTGGAAGTCGGCGAAGCCCTCATCGGTCGCGTGATGAATGCCATGGGTCAGGCGCTCGATGGCGCCCGCAGACCGGTTCTGCAGTCTCTGGTCCCTCTGGAGCGCTCGGCGCCCGCGCCGCTGGATCGGGAGCCGATACGCGAAGCTCTGGGGACCGGGGTCCGCGCCATCGACGGTGTGCTCAGTGTGGGTCGCGGCCAGAGGGTGGGCATTTTCGGTGGTTCCGGAGTGGGCAAGAGCACGCTGATCGGAATGATGACGCGCAACAGCGATGCCGATGTGATCGTAGTTGGGCTGGTGGGAGAGCGCGGCAGGGAAGTTGGGGAGTTTCTCGAGCAGGGACTGGGGCCCGAGGGCAGGAAACGCGCCGTCGTACTGGTTTCCACATCGGACCAGTCAGCCTTGCTGCGCATGCGGGCCGCGCTGGCGGCCACCAGCGTGGCCGAGTACTTCGCCGGCACAGGAAGACATGTGCTCCTTGTTCTCGACTCTCTCACCCGATTTGCGATGGCCGCTCGTGAGGTGGGTTTGGCAGCCGGTGAACCGCCAACCACGCGCGGTTACACTCCGTCGGTGTTCAGTCGCCTCGCGCGTCTGGTGGAACGCGCCGGCCGCTTCCGTACTGGCAGCATCACCGCTTTCTACACGGTTCTGATGGAGGGCGACGATCTGCAGGATCCGCTGGTGGACGCGGTCCGCTCTTATCTCGACGGTCACGTTGTCCTGGCTCGGACTCTCGCCACCGATGGCTGGTATCCGCCCATCGATGTGATCGAATCGATCAGCCGGCTGATGCCGTCCGTGGTAACTGACGGCCATTCCCGAGCAGCCGCGACCGTCCGTCGCGTTCTCTCCACCTGGGCGCGTTCTGAGGACCTGGTGAGGATCGGCGCGTACAAGCCTGGGACCGATCAGGATATCGACCGTGCTCTGCGATTCCTCCCTGCCATTCGGAGCTATCTGGTGCAAAGTCCGCGCGAGCCGGAGTCCTTCGGCGATGCGCGGAACCAGCTACTCCGGCTGGTTGCGTCCATCGAAGGCAATAGTGCGACCGCAGTGTCATGAAGCGAAAACTGGATCGAGTGTTGCGCATTCGGGAGCTGCTCGAGGATCTCTCCCGCCTCGAATTTGAAAAGAAGATCACGAGTATACGCTTTCTGGAGACGGCTGCGGAGCGGCAACGGCAGCTCGCTCTGTCGGTGCGCGCGGATGCTTTGCAAATGCTGGCAGGGGACGAATCCGCCGGGCGCGAGCCGTGGCTGATGAGAATCGCCGACGCTGAAATCCTCGACTGGAAAGAGGAGAGACTCGAAGCTCTCGCGCAAGAAGGGCAGGGGGCTGTGCGCGAAGCACGTGAGGAACTGCTGGCTCGCCGTCTGGAGCGCCGGCAGGTGGAAGCTCTGCTTGCCACAGCGGCGCGCGCGGAGAAGAAGGGACAGGTCCGCCGGGAACAGAATCTCATCGATGACTGGTTCCAGAGCGGCTCCTCGCGCGAAGATCCCAAAGGAAAGTAAGAACCGTCTCATTTTCCTCGGGTTCGATCGGCAAACTCCTTGCAGTATCTGCGACGGAGGAATCAGCCTTGCATTCTGTTACCGCGCCGCTCCTGGATCCACAAGCCAACAAAACCGTCGCGCTGGCCGTCGGGCAGCCGAGCCGGATGCCGGCTGGCGACATGCGGTTCGGCGCGCTGATTCGACAGCAAGTCCTGACCCGCGGAGAATCATCTTCGGAATCATCGAGCACATATTCCATAACAGAGGCGGACTTCAGTCCCAATCCGCCGACACCCGCGCACAACGCTGTCACCAAGATATCCATTCCACAAACGATAGGGAGTTCAGCCAGCGCTTCCCACAGCGCACCGGAAGGTGCGGATCTTTCCATGGACTCAAAGTCGCCGCCCTGGATCGGAGAGGGCTTCGGCAGTTCCACCGTCGCCGAACCTCAACCGAAATCGACAACGGTCCGACCCATTGCTGCGGCCGGTGCTGAGGTTGAGTCACAGGCTGTTGCGGGATCTTCCGACGATGCGATGCAGGCACGGGAGCTTGATGCGAGTCCTGCCGCCATCCACGAGCCTGTTTTGCCTCAGCCGTCCCGGGCCGCATCGTCCTCAGGCAAGGCGCCCCGTGGTGATTCGGAATCCGACGCTCTGGCAGGAACAGAGTCCGTTGTCCCGCAGCCAGTGCACGGCCCCGGCTTAACTGCCGCGCCCGAAGGAGCCAGGTCCTCTTCGGCACAGTTGAAAAGTGCGAGGCCAGCCGAAGCGAATCCGACAGACGTTTCAGGTACGACCGTTTCTCGTGAAGGGGAGAATTCCGGACTGGATTTGGCCACGGCGCAAGTGGTTCCACCCGCGAAGCCTGCCGTCGTGCCGGGCGGCGGGAAAGAGTCTGCGCCAAATCTGTCCACAGCGTCGGTGGTCCTGCCTGGGAAACCTGCTGTCGTGCCCGGCGAGGGGAAAAGGCCGGCGTCAAATCCGTCCGCAGTGCTGGTGGCTTCGACTGGGAAGCCTGCTGTCGTGCCCGGTGGGGGGAAGAAGCCCCAGACAGATTCATCTGCGGCGCGCTTGGTATCCGCGCAATCCACTGCCGTCCCGGCTCAGCCTGCAACGGCATCGGAGCCTCCAGGCGCAACGAACCGGCCGGCCGATATCTTCGCGGTCACGGCTGTGCCTGTTACGGAACCGGGTGGCGCGGAGAAGCACAGAGAAAGTTCGCCGAACATCCAGCCGTTGCCCGCGCCAAATCCATACACCAATGCACAGCCACTCCACTCCGCCAGCAGACCTCTCAATGACTCGCTGGAAACGCAGCAGATCGCGAACTCCGCGGCAATTCTCTCAGGGTCAGGCCGTGCCGCAGGAATACAGGTCTCCTCTCGTTCGATCGCCGTTGCCCCAGCAATCCAGGCGGACTCGGCTGATCACCTGAACGCTGCGCTCAACAGGAAACTGGATCACAACGGATTGCAGGGCACCACTGCGGATTCGGTGACTCATGCTCCGGCAAGTCCACGCTTTGAATTGAGCCAGTCTGTGAACGCTGTAACGATCGCTGGAACTCATACAACGAACGCAATGACCGCCACGCGCCCTCCGGGATCGTCCGTCGATTCGCCACATGTCCCGACCGGCGCCACGTTTGACCGGATGGATTCGGCCGCTGCGCCGCAGGTGATCGAAAACTCCTCGCGGCGGCTGGCAGTGGGGGTGCGCAACGCCGATCTGGGATGGGTGGAGATTCGCACCAGCAACGCAGCGGGGCAAGTTTCCGCAACTGTGGCGACCGGTTCGATCGAATCTCACAATGTGGTTTCAGCGCAGTTGCCGTCGATGCGGGAATATCTCGCTGGGCAGCAGGTGCGCGTCGATCATTTAGCCTCGGAGAGCTTCTCCCCGTCGTCAGGTCATCGGGAAGCCTCTCCCGGTGACCAGTCCCGTGATGGTGGAGGGGCTCGCAACACGAAAGCCCCCGAGCAAGCGATTCCAGCGAGGACATCTGTCGCCGATCCAGACGCGGAAAGTCTCTCGTACATCAATATCCGGGTCTGATGCCTACAAACCGCTGAAAGGAGCGTTATGCAAATATTTTCGAATTCCGTCGTAACCCCGGCATTGGCGTCCCCGCAGCCGCAGGATGTCGGCTCGTCAGGCTCTGACTCGAACTCGTCGGCGTCGACCTCCAGTTCCGCAACAATATCCGCCAATGATTTCCTGCAGCTCCTGGTCTCAGAACTGAAGAATCAGGACCCGACGGCCGATACCGACCCCAACGAATACATTAATCAGCTCGTCCAGGTGAACAGTCTTGAGCAGCTCATTTCCATTAATCAGGACCTGACCCCCACATCATCATCGGGAACCAGTGGTAGCTCGGGGAGCAGCTCCGGCGGCGCCACTGGTCAGGTGCCCGGCGACGGCACTATACCAAACAATGCGGCAACCGCCGCTCCGGGAAATCTGAGTGCTCCGACTACCGGCGGCTCCGCCTCGCGCATCGCGAGCTCCCTGGAGAACGCCGCGCAAACGCTTGCACCCAGTTCTTCGGCCAGCCCACTCGGCTCCGTAGTCAGTTCTCTGAGGGCCCGCGCGCAGCAGGCGCACACTTCCACTTCCAACCCGGCGCATTAAACCTGCGCGCGGCCATCTCACGGAGGAACCATGTCATCTTTTTCGATTCCGCTGACCGGGCTCAAAGCTTCGTCCGAGGCGCTCGACACCATCGCCAACAATCTCTCCAACATGAACACGACGGCTTTCAAGAGTCAGAACGTAACTTTCAGCGACCTGTTTTATCAGCAGGTCGGCACCACGGGTTCGGGTAACCCGCTGCAGGTGGGCGCGGGAACGCAGACTGCGGCCACAGAGACGGATTTCTCGCAAGGAGGCATCCAGGAAACCGGCAACGCTTCCGACGTCTACCTGAACGGCAACGGATTCTTCGTCGTGCAGAACGGCAATACAACGGAATACACGCGTGCCGGAAACTTTACGCAGGGCGCGGACGGTTCTCTGACTACGCAGGGCGGTCAGCAGGTGATGGGCTACCCGGTGGTCAACGGGGCTGTGGATACGAACGCTCCTCTGGTGCCCATCGTGATTCCGACGAACGCGGTCGAGCAGCCCCAGGCGACCACGACGCTCTCGATGACGGCGAACCTGGATGTGTCGGCGCCAGTGGGGACAGTCGTACCGGCGCAGGTGACGATTTACGATTCGCTGGGCGTGTCCCATGTCGCCACGATCGATTTCACGAATGAAGGCAGCGGGAGCTGGAGTTACGGTATCTCTCTACCCGATACGCTGACGCCGACTTCGTCCAGCGTCACGGCAGGGAACCCGCCAGTGACAACGGCGACGGACACCTATACCTTTGCGCAGAGTGGAGGCGCGGTTGGGACCGTAGATACTTCCACGAACCTTACGATATCCGGACTGAACGCGGGCGGCGCGTCAGCAACCATCACCGCTCCTCCAATCGCGCCGGGTGAGTCGCTGGCGACTTACGCGGGCGATCTGACCACCCAACTGGGGACCGAGGGGATCACCCCCGCCAGCGCTTCGGTCAGTGTAGGCGCGGGCGGCAACACGCTCGTCATTTCCGGAACCAGCTTTTCGACTTCCGGGAACGTGGTGCAGGAGCCCGTCGCAACGAATAACACGGGTACACTCACATTCAATGGAAACGGGGATCTGACCTCGCCGTCCGGGAATCTCAGCGGCATCAACTTCACCGGGCTCAGCGATGGCGCTACCCCGCTGAATTTCTCCTGGAATCTGTTCGGATCAAATGGCCAGCCTACGATCAGCCAGGTTTCGTCTGCCTCTGCTGTTTCGGGAACAACGCAGAACGGTTATGCCGGTGGCGAATCGAACGGATTTACGATCGATTCGAACGGCGTGATTTCCGCGCAGTTCACCAACGGAATGACGTCGCCCGTTGGGCAGCTTGCACTGGCGAACATTACCAACCCGCAGGGGCTGATCATGTCTGCCGGCAACAACTACCAGACGACTCTGTCGTCCGGTACGGCCAGCGTCAGCGTTGCGGGGTCAGCCGGGCTGGGAACGATTCAGGACCAGGCGCTGGAGGAATCGAATGTCGATATCTCGACGCAATTTTCCAATCTGATCGTGGAACAGCAGGCATTCGATGCGAGTTCCAAGGCGATCACGACTTTCGACACCATCTCCCAGGACACGCTCAACATGATCCACTAACCACTCGCAGCCGCGGACCCGCTGACAACGTCTTCATAGAATCGCTCATAGAGCGGCACAATCTTTGAAGCGCAATAGCGGGTCTGGGCGGTGCGGCGGGCAGCTTCCGCCATGGCCAGATAGCGGTCGGAGTCACCCAGCAGTTCCACGGCGGCTCCGGCCATACCCTCAACATCGCCCACAGGGAAAAGTCTTCCGCTGACCCCATCGTCGATCAGCTCAGGAACTCCGCCGACGCGGGTTGCGATCGAGGGGACGCGACAGGCCATCGCCTCCAGTGCGGCCAATCCGAAGGATTCAAGCTCGCTTGGCATCAGAAGCAGATCTGCCAGCGGGAGAATCTCTGAAACGCTGCTCTGCTTGCCCAGAAAATGCACGCGGTCCTGGATCCCCTTGCGATGGGCGATCCATTCGGCAGCAGAACGGTCAGGTCCGTCTCCAATCATCAGCAGTCGTGCCGGCAACTCGCGGGCTACCCTGGAGAAAATCCGAACAACGTCGCCCGTGCGCTTGACCGGCCGAAAATTGGACAAGTGCACCAGGATTTTTTCACCAGGCTCCGCATAGCGAGCGCGTCCCGCCGCGCGCTCCGTCTCGCTCAGCGGCATGTAGACATCGCAGTTCACAAAATTGGGAATGACGTGGATTGACCGCTCTGGATGGAATTCCTGGATAGTCTTGTCCTTCAGGTAGGTGGAAATTGCGGTCACGCCATCGCTCTCGTCGATGCCAAAGCGTGTGATGGGCAGATACGAGTGGTCGAGTCCCACCAGGGTAATATCTGTCCCGTGCAGCGTCGTGATGAAGGGCAGCCTGCGCTTTTGCCGAGCCAGCATCTCCCGGGCAAGATAAGCCGAGATGGAATGCGGAATCGCGTAGTGGACGTGCAGCAGGTCCAGCTCGTAATACGCCGCAACCTCAGCCATCCGCGTCGCCAGCGCCAGGTCGTACGGAGGGTACTCGAACAGCGGATAATTCGAAACCGGCACTTCGTGAAACGCAATGTCCTGCTCGCGGCCGCGAAGACGGAACGGCTGCGAATAGGCGATGAAGTGGACCTGGTGTCCAGCGGCCGCGAGCTCGATGCCCAACTCGGTGGCGACGACGCCACTGCCGCCGTAGGTGGGATAGCAGGTGATTCCAATCTTCATAATTCTTCCAACGTCGAGAGTACATGCTAAAGATGCGGTGATGCAGAGAAGGACGCGGATTCCCTGAAATTCAACAGACAGCCCCGCGGCAGACAGCCGCAAATTCCGTTGAGGTTTTGTTCCCCAGTTGCTTTACAGTTCAGAAATGCGGCGGATCGGACCTCGGAAGCCGTCATACTACGATACGAGAGCACAACCTCTTGCGCGCGGCGATTGATACTGGCGGCACTTTTACCGATTGCGTTTATCTCGACGGCGGAGAGTTGCGCGTCCTCAAGATTTTCTCCACGCCTGCCGATCCGGCTCTGGCCGTCCTCGATGCTCTCGCCCGGATTCGACCGAAGGAAGCCATCGACGTTCGCCATGGCACCACTCTGGGCACGAACGCCATGCTGGAGCGTCGTGGTGCGTCCGTCGCTTTTGTCGCCACAGCCGGTTTCGAGGACACCATCGCCATCGGCCGCCAAACGCGCAGTTCGTTGTACGACTGGTTCGCGCCGGCACCTGCCTGCCTTGTGCCGCGTGAATTGCGAATCGGCGTCGCCGAGCGCGTCAGCTCCGAAGGCGAGATTCTAAGCAGACCGACCGATGTCGAGCTGGAATTGGTCGCGGACGAAGTTCGCGCCAGCGGAGCGCAGTCTGTGGCGATCTCGCTGCTATTTTCCTTCAACCGTCCCGAGACAGAGCGGCGCGTCGAGGCGGCGCTCGCGGGTCTCGGCCTTCCGGTCTCGGTCTCCCATCGGATACTGCCCGAGTTCCGTGAGTACGAGCGCGCCTGCACGACGGTGGTCAACGCCTACCTTGCGCCTCGCATGCAGGAGTACCTGCTGCAACTCGAGCAACGTGTAGCCGCGGAACATCAGGGTGGACGCGTCGACGTCATGCAATCTTCTGGTGGCATCGTCTCCGCACGCGTTGCCGCCCAGGAACCGGTTCGTACTGTCCTTTCGGGGCCGGCTGGAGGCGTCATCGGCGCTTCTCGCGTGGCAGGATGGGCAGGCTTTGACCGCATCATCGGACTCGATATGGGTGGAACCTCGACCGACGTGTTCCTCTGCGACGCTTCGCGCGGCGGCGTGCGGCGAACCCGGGAATCGGCTGTGGCGGGTGTGCCGGTGAGCGTGCCCATGCTGGAGATCCATACGGCGGGCGCGGGCGGCGGTTCGATTGCCCGCTTCGATCAGGGAGGCATGCTGCGCGTTGGTCCCGAATCCGCTGGCGCCGATCCAGGACCGATCTGCTTTGGCCGCGGAACAACGGCGACGGTCACCGACGCTAACCTGGTCCTCGGACGCCTCGATCCGACGAGTTTCCTCGGAGGCAACGTGCCCCTTCATCGCGAGCGGACGGAAAAACTGATGCGCGAGCAGAAGGGCGTTTTCCCGTCCATCGAGGAATTTGCGGTCGGCATTGTGCGCGTCGTCGAGACGGAAATGGACAAGGCGATTCGCGTCATTTCTGTCGAGCAGGGCTATGATCCGCGTGATTTCACGCTGGTCGCATTCGGCGGAGGCGGTCCGCTGCACGCCTGTTCTCTGGCGCGCGCGCTGCACATTCCCACGGTGCTCATCCCGGCCATGCCAGGAGCGCTCTCCGCTCTCGGCATTCTGCTCGCGGATGTGGTTCGCGATCATGCGCGCACGGTTATGCTGTCCAGCGATGCCATACACGATCTCGAGCAGCCCTTCGATGAGCTGGAGGAGAAAGCGGGCGCTGAATTTGCTGCGGAAGGACTGACAGGCGTTCCGGAATTTTCTCTCGATCTCTGCTATAGCGGCCAGGGCTACGAATTGAGTGTTCCCTGGAACCCGCAGCAGCCCGCGAAGTCGATCGAGGAATTTCATCGATCCCACCAGCAGCGCTATGGTTTTTGCGATCCTGAAAAGCCGGTCCAGATTGTGAACCTCCGTTTGCGTATGACTGCCAGCTCCGATCCCTACGCTCCGGTTCGATGCGACCTTGTGCCCGGCGATGGCGGCGCCGCTTGTTACGCTGAGCGCTCGATCTTTTTCGACGACGGATTTCTGCCCTCGCGGTTTTACCATCGGGAGCAACTCAGCCCTGGCGATGCGATCGATGGCCCCGCGATGATCACGGAGTACACCTCGGCCACGATTCTGCCGCCGGGTTCACGAGCCAGCGTCGATGGCTTCGCAAATCTCGTGATCGCGGTTGGAGAAGGCGCATGAGCGTTCGCGCTGTCGATCCGGTCGAACTCGCCATCTTTCGCAGCGGAGTCCATTCGATCGCCGAAGAAATGGGCGCTGCGCTGCGCCGCACGGCACTGTCGCCGAACATCAAGGAACGCCGCGACTACTCCTGCGCGATCTTCGACGGCGAGGCACGCGTGATCGCGATGGGCGACCACATGCCCGTGCATCTGGGATCAATGCCGATGTCGGTTGCAGCCGCGGTTGCGGCCATTCGCTTTGCGCGCGGTGACATCGCGGTGCTGAATGATCCTTACGCTGGCGGAACCCATCTGCCTGACATCACCATGGTGCTGCCGGTCTTTCCTGCGGGCGCCATCAACCGTCCTTTTATGTTTCGACTCGAGCCCACCACGCCGATGTTGGCGGCGCTTTTCCTGGTTCGATGGGGCCAGCGCGCGAAATCTACCAGGAAGGAATCCGCATTCCTCCTGTGCGCATCGTGCGCGGCGGCCAGATCGATCGCGAAATGCTGGACCTGATTCTGCTGAACGTGCGCACGCCGCAGGAGCGCGAAGGCGACCTTGCTGCGCAGATTGGCGCGTGCCGTGTGGGTGAACAGCGGATTCTCGAAATGGTAAAGAAATACGGCGAGGATCGGATGCGTGCGCTTACCGGCGAATTGCTGGACTACTCCGAGCGGCTGGTGCGAGCCGAGCTGCGGCGCATGCCAGGCGGCGAATTCGCTGCCGAAGACTGGCTCGACGACGACGGCATTGATGACCAGCCAATCAAGCTCCGCGTTCGCATTCAAATTGATCCCGGCACCGAGTCGATTCAGGTGGACTTCACCGGGTCGTCGCCGCAGGTTACCGGCAGCGTGAACGCGGTGCGGGCGATTACGCTCTCCGCCTGTTTCTACGTGCTGCGCTGTCTGCTCGAGCGTGACGCTCCAGCGACAGCCGGCATTCTGCGACCGCTGACGCTGGTCACTCCGCCAGGAAGCATTGTCGACGCTCGTCCGCCTGCTCCGGTGGCAGGCGGCAACGTCGAGACTTCGCAGCGGATCGTCGATGTGCTGCTGCGCGCGCTGGCGCAGGCGATTCCGGATCGCGTGCCGGCGGCAAGCGCGGGAACCATGAGCAACCTGACCATTGGCGGCATCGATCCGCGCACGGGCCAGCCGTTCACCTATTACGAGACGGCTGCTGGCGGCATGGGCGCGCGTCCTGGGCTCGACGGAATTTCCGGCGTACAGACGCATATGACTAATTCGCTCAATACGCCGATCGAGGCGCTCGAGTATGCGTATCCGTTTCGGGTTCGACGTTACGCTTACCGCAAAGGCTCTGGCGGCGAAGGCAAATTTCGCGGTGGCGACGGGCTGATCCGCGAGATCGAGCTGCTGGCACCCGCGCAGGTGACGCTGCTGGCCGAGCGCAGAAAGTTTCGGCCCTGGGGCTTGCAGGGCGGCGAAGACGGCGCAGCTGGCCGAGCGACGGTGGTCAAGTCGGCAACCGGCGAACAAGTCGAGCTACCCGGGAAATGCAGTCTGCATCTTGAAGCCGGTGACATCCTTCGCATCGAGACTCCTGGCGGTGGTGGCTGGGGCAAAAAGTGAGACGGGAACCCGCTTGCCGGGTGGCGGACCCACCCCCCACCCCCCACCCCTCTGCGGTTCAGTGATTGATTGCATTGGGGTTTCGCAGTGTTGTCGAGCTCGACAACAGTTAACTGCCCGCGCTTCAATCAAGTCGGACTCGGCCGAGTTTGATACAGAGGCGGCCGAGTCTGATTCAATCTCGGCTGAGTTGGGCTTTGATGATTGAGGAGAAGTCAGTTGTGAGACGGCTGCGTTTGTTACAGAGACGGCCGAGTTTGACGGGGACTCGGCCAAGTGTGATGCAGGGACGGCCTTGCGTACGTCATGGACGGCTGAAGTGATGGGGAAGAAGGAGACAGGAGACCAGCGATTAGAAACGGGGCCTTCGGCCTTTCCCACATCTGCCAAAACCGGGCAGA
>PKVY01000099.1:0-6494 GCA_003131625.1 Acidobacterium sp.
CTGGTAGGCGCGGGCGAAGGCGCAGAGCTTTGCGTCCTGATAGTGTCCGGCGAGAAACGTGATGCTGACCGGGGTGCCGGGACCGCCGATCTGGTCGTCGTCGCCGGTATCGACGGCGGGTGGCGTGGGGGCGTCGTCGCCGCGCAGGCCGTTGGGCACAATGCAGGAGGGGTGTCCGGTGAGGTTGGTGACCACCAACTGCTCGCTGCTGGTCGAGGCCACGATGACGTCGGCTTTCTCGAAGAGCGCGGACATTTGCTGGATGGCGAGGGAGCGCGCGCGATTCGCCTGGATGTATTCGACGGCGGGATAGAAGCGAGCGACGCGGAAGGAATTCGGCCAGTCTTCCGGACCCTGTTCGGTGAGCAGCTTGTCGCGGCCGGTGGTGGTGAGCTCGTCGAAGGATGCAGCGGCTTCGGCGGTGAGTAACGGAACCATGGCGCCGAAGGGCAGTTTCGGCAGTTCGAGGGGGATGAGGTTGACGCCCATCGCGTGGAGCTTGTCGAGGGCGGCCAGGTCGTACTTGCGGTCGTAATCGCGGCGCGCGCGGAAGGAGTCGCGCTCGGCGGCTCGATGCTCGCGCTGTTTTTTCTGTTCGGCGGTTTCGGTGGCAGGCGCCGGTTTTTCCGGCGGAGGCGGCTGGTCGGGGTCGAAGCTGGCCTTGAGGTAGCCGACTTTCAGGGATTTCCAGTCGAGGTCGGCGTTCCAGTTGAAGGCGGCGTCGCGGACGGAGAGGTCGTGGCCATCGGGACCGTAAATGGCCTGGAGGACGGCGGCGCAGTCTTCGACGGCGCGGCAGATGGGGCCGAGCTTGTCCATGGTCCAGCTGAGCGCCATGGCGCCGGTGCGGGGAACGAAGCCGAAAGTGGGACGCAGGCCGGTGACGCCGCAGCGCGTGGACGGCGAGGAGATGGAGCCCAGGGTTTCGGAGCCGATGGAGAACGCGACGCATCCGGCTGATGTGGCCGACGCGGGTCCGGCCGAGGAGCCGCTCGAACCTTGTTTGGGGTTCCAGGGATTGCGGGTTCGTCCGCCATACCATTTGTCGCCCATGGCCAGCGCGCCGAGGGTCAGCTTGGCGATGAGGACGGCGCCGGCGGCGTCGAGGCGCTTGACGACGGTCGCGTCTTCGTCGATGGTCTGGTGCTCGAAACCGCCCGCACCCCACGTGGTGGGATAGCCCTTGACGGCGAGGAGGTCTTTGGCGCCCCAGGGCAGGCCGTGGAGGGGACCACGGTAGTGTCCATGCGCAATGTCGGCGTCGGCTTCGCGCGCCAGGTTGAGGGCGCGCTCCTCGGTGAGGGTAATGCCGAAGAGCAGGATGAGGTTGTAGCGCTTGAGGCGCGCCAGGTACATCTCGGTAAGGTTGACGGAGGAAATCTTGCGGCGGCGGAGGAGGTCGGCCAGATCCATCGCAGAGGCAAAGGCGAGGTCTTCGAGGTTCGACGGGGCGGTGAGGGAGGCGGGCGCCTTGCTGTAGACGGGTTTGGCGCGCTCGGAGTGGACGGTTGCGCCGGGGGGCAGTGGATCGAAGACGAAGGCGGGAGCCACGCTGTTGGGGAGGTGCAGCTTGCGAATGTCTTCGTAGTCGCCACGCTGCTGGTTGAGTCCATCGAGCATGGCTTGCTTGTATTCGTCGGCGATGGCGATGCCGGCGAGGGCGGCGGCCTGGTCGATCATCTCAGGCGTGATTTTGAGGGGGTGTGGCTTCTCGTTCGGGGTTGCTTCCTGGGCTGCGGCGTCCGCCTGGGTCGCCAGGGTGTAGAGCGCTCCGGGAAAGAGGGTGGAGGCGAGGCCGAAGCGGCCGGTGACGGAGAGGAACGCGCGGCGATCGAGAGTCATGGGAAACAGGGTACAGGGTACAGGGTTACAGGGTGCGGGGTACAGGGTGCATCAGCTGCTGCTGGTGCGGCGATCCTGGGCGATTAAGGACAACGCCGCGATGATGAAGACGATGGAGAGGCCGAGGAAGAATCCGCGAAGGAAGTGGAGCGGTTCGNNTCGGGGCGGAGGCCAAAGGTGAGAGAGAAGGCATACGAGACGCCGGAGAGCACGAGCGAGAGCTCGCCAATGATGAGGAGGATGCGGGCTTTGCGGTTGGAGCGAGGAAGGAACATGGTGGGTCTCCTTATATAGGTTGCGCTGGGTTAGTCGGTGAAGTGGTACCAGGCCATGGCGGCGAGCTTGACGGCGACCATGGTGGCGCCGATGGCGAGGAGTTCCCATCGGCAGGCGTGCTGGCGCAGGAGGTGATACAAGAACAGGGCGATGGCGAGGACGCCGGCGGCCTTGCCTCCGAGGGAGGTGGAGCGGAGGCGGTGCTGGAGGAAGCGCTCGTCGATGGTGGCGCCGAGGAGTGGGAGCTTCATGCGTGGTCCTCTTTCAGGGGGTGTTTCTCGAGTTTGAAGATCTGGTCGACAGGGCAGCGGAAGACGCGGGCCAGCAGGAGAGCCAGGGGGAGGCTGGGGACATAGCGGTCGCGCTCGATGGAATTGATACTTTGACGCGAGACACCGACTGCGGCGGCCAGCTGCTCCTGGGTGAGTTCGCGAGCGATGCGGAGTTCGCGGACGCGGTTGTGGACGGTGGGTTCCATGTCAAGTCGGCTTTCCATTTGGAGGATAGCCCGGAAGGGCCATTGTGTCAAGCCGGCTTTACATTGCAAGGAGTTGAGGATTGTCGGGCTGAGGACTCAAAATGTGCAGGCAGATCGGGCGCTGGCGGATTTTGACGGCACTGCGAACTGTGTTATTCTCAAAAAGCTGTCTGTAACCTGCTTTTGCGCCAGTGTGATGTGCGGCGCGGTGGGGAGGCAGCGCGGATCGTGAGGGGTTGCGCGGTGCGACTCCAGTAGTTTCACGACCGCTGGAACTGGATCGCAACGGGCCTCGCGACACTCGCCAACCCTGGCGAGCTATGCGGGCCGGAACTTCGAAACGGAATCGGCTGTTCCGTGGGCCCCTGCAGGATTGCGGGGCTGAAGGCACGCTCGGTCACCGTCGCAAGTTCTCGTCTGAGCAGGGAAGTGTAAGCGGACGCGAAGCAGATCAGGACTTCGTGCGGACTGAGTCGGGATTTCGATTCGGAATCGCAGACGAAGCGAGCTGATGTGCGCGTGTATGTGTTTGAGCAGCGGTAGGGAAGAAGGAGTTTGGTTTGCCGACATTCAATCAGCTGGTGAGAAAAGGACGGACGGCGCCGCGGTACAAGACGGCGTCACCGGCGCTGCAGGGATCGCCGCAGCGGCGTGGAGTTTGCACGAGGGTGTATACGCAGACGCCGAAGAAGCCGAATTCCGCGCTGCGGAAGGTGGCTCGCGTGCGCCTGACCAACGGGATTGAGGTGACCACCTATATTCCCGGGATCGGGCACAACCTGCAGGAGCACTCGATTGTGCTGATCCGCGGGGGCCGCGTAAAGGATTTGCCGGGCGTTCGGTATCACGTGGTGCGGGGGACGCTGGATTCGGTTGGTGTGGCGGGGCGGAATCAGAGCCGGTCGAAGTATGGGACGAAGCGGGCCAAGGGCGCGAAGAAATAGCGTACAGGGTACAGGGTGCAGGTGACAGAAAAGCCTGTAGCCGGCAGCCAGCAGCGGATAGCAAAAGCGCGCCCCTGGGGCGCAGGGATTAGAGAGCATGCCGAGAAAAGGACATATCGCGAAGCGGGAAGTGGCGGCGGATCCGGTGTACAACTCGACGCTGGTGACGAAGTTCGTTAACTCGATGATGTATGAGGGGAAGAAGTCGACGGCGCAGGGGATTTTCTATACGTCCATGAAGAACCTGGAGCAGAAGGGGGGCGGGACCGATGCGCTGACGCTCTTCAAGAAGGCGGTGGAGAACTGCAAGCCGCTGCTCGAGGTGAAGACGCGACGGGTGGGCGGGGCGAACTATCAGGTGCCGGTGGAAGTGAATCCGGAGCGGCGGACGTCGCTGGCGATTCGCTGGCTGGTGAGCTACGGCCGGGCGCGGGGCGAGAAGGGCATGATCGACAAGCTGAGCAACGAGCTGCTGGATGCGGCCAACGGGCGCGGCGCGGCGATGAAGAAGAAGGAAGACGTGCACCGCATGGCGGAAGCGAACAAGGCGTTCGCGCACTACAGATGGTAGGAGCAGGGATTAGAGGTTAGGGATTAGGGATTAGAAAAACAAACCTGATCCGCAGAGAGCAACACAGGGATTAACCGCGGGCTGAGGAAGTCCGCAAGAAGCAAAGAGAGAAGATTGTGCCTCGACAGGTACCACTAAATCGTTGCCGGAACATCGGAATCATGGCGCACATCGACGCCGGAAAGACGACGACGACCGAGCGCATCCTCTATTACACGGGGATTACCCATCGTATCGGCGAGGTGCATGAAGGCACCGCGACGATGGACTACATGGAACAGGAGCAGGAGCGGGGGATCACGATTACCTCGGCGGCAACGACCTGCATCTGGAAAGATATTCGGATCAACATTATCGATACGCCTGGCCACGTGGACTTCACGGCCGAGGTGGAGCGCTCGCTGCGCGTGCTGGATGGCGCGGTGGCGCTGTTCGATTCCGTGTCGGGCGTGCAGCCGCAGACCGAGACGGTGTGGCGGCAGGGCGATAAGTATAAGGTTCCGCGCATTTGCTTCGTGAACAAGATGGACAAGGCGGGCGCGGACTTTGAGCACGTGATCGAGACGATCCGCAAGCGGCTGGGCGCGCGGCCGGTGGCAACGCAGATTCCAATCGGCGCCGAGGCCAAGTTCAAGGGCGTCGTCGACCTGATCGAGATGAAAGCCATCCTGTGGCACGACGAGACCCTGGGCGCGGAGTACAACGAGGAGCCGGTGCCGGCGGAGCTGAAGAAGAAGGCGGAAGCATTCCGGATGCAGCTGATCGAGACGGTCGCGGAGAACGACGATGAGATGCTGCACAAGTTCCTCGAAGGCGAGACGCCGACGGCCGAGGAGCTGAAGGCGGCGCTGCGCCGGGCGACCATCGAGATGAAGGTGTTTCCGGTGCTGTGCGGCTCGGCGTTCAAGAACAAGGGCGTGCAGACGCTGCTGGACGCGGTGGTGGATTTTCTGCCGAGCCCGCTGGACGTGCCGCCGATTGAGGGCATCGATCCGCATCATCCGGGGGTGGTGCTGAAGCGCGAGGCGAAGGACGAGGAGCCGTTTTCGGCGCTGGCGTTCAAGCTGATCAACGATCCCTACGGTAAGCTGGGGTTCATCCGGCTGTACTCGGGATCGCTGAAGACCGGCGACACGATCCTCAATCCGCGGATGGGACGCACCGAGCGGGTGGGGCGCCTGGTGAGGATGCACGCCAACAAGCGTGAGGAGATCACCGAAATCTACGCGGGTGATATCTGCGCGTGCGTGGGCCTGAAGGAAATCAAGACGGGCGACACGCTGTGCGATCCGCATCATGCGATTGCGCTGAGCGCGATCGATTTTCCGGAGCCGGTGATTTCGGTGGCGGTGGAGCCGAAGACGAAGACCGATCAGGAAAAGATGGGTGTGGCGCTGGCGCGGCTGGCCGAGGAGGATCCGACGTTCAAGGTGCGGACCGATATTGACTCGGGACAGACGATCATCAGCGGGATGGGCGAGCTGCATCTCGAGATTCTTGTGGATCGGATGAAGCGCGAGCACAAGGTCGAGGCCAACGTCGGGGAGCCGAAGGTGGCGTTCCGCGAGACGATTCGCAAGGTGTCCGAGGCCGAAGGGAAGTACATCCGGCAGACGGGTGGGTCGGGCAACTACGGTCATGTGAAGCTTCGCGTGGAACCGAACGAGCCGGGCAAGGGCGTCGAATTCATCAACGAGATCAGGGGCGGCACGGTTCCGAAGGAGTACATCAAGCCGATCGAGCACGGCATTCGCGAGGCGGCGCTGGGCGGCATTCTGGCCGGCTACGAAATGGTGGACTTCAAGGCGGCGCTGTACGACGGCAGCTACCACGAGGTCGACTCGAATGAAATGGCCTTCAAGATTGCCGGGTCGCTGGCCTTTAAGGAAGCGGCGCGGAGAGCGTCTCCCGTATTGCTGGAGCCGGTGATGGCGGTGGAAGTGACGGTGCCGGAAGAGCACATGGGCACGATCATCGGGGACATCAACTCGCGGCGCGGCCGGATTGAAGGGATGGAGCACGTGGGCGGCTCGCAGGTGATCAAGGCGATGGTGCCGCTGAAGGAGATGTTCGGATACGTGAACGATATCCGTTCGTCGACGCAGGGGCGGGCCTCATACAGCATGCAGTTTGCGCGGTACGAAGAGGCTCCGCGGATGATTGCGGAAGAGATTATCGGGCGGAATCAGGGGAAGTAAGACGGGAACAGGTTTTTGGGGGCTGGAGCCGGACAGCCGGCGCTCCGAGATGAAACAGGCAGTAAGAGCTACGAAAGGGAATCAGGACTTTTTATGGCGAAGGAAAAGTTTGACCGGTCCAAGCCGCACGTGAACGTGGGGACGATCGGGCACATCGATCACGGCAAGACGACGTTGACGGCGGC
>PKVY01000099.1:6545-17248 GCA_003131625.1 Acidobacterium sp.
CGGCGCAGATGGACGGGGCCATTCTCGTCGTTGCCGCCACCGACGGACCGATGCCGCAGACCAAGGAACACGTGCTGCTGGCGCGCCAGGTCGGCGTGCCCTACGTGCTGGTGTTCCTGAACAAGTGCGACGCGGTCGAAGACCCGGAGCTGACGGATCTGGTGGAGATGGAAGTGCGTGAGCTCCTGACCAAGTATCAGTTCCCGGGCGATGACGTGGCCGTGATTCGCGGGTCGGCTCTTGGAGCTTTGAACGGCGAGGCGCAGTGGGAAGCGAAAATCGACGAGCTGATGGAGGCGGTGGACAAGCAGGTGCCGATGCCCAAGCGCGCGATCGACCAGCCCTTCCTGATGCCGATCGAAGACATCTTCTCGATCTCGGGGCGCGGGACCGTTGTCACGGGCCGGATCGAGCGCGGCAAGGTGAAGGTGGGCGAGGAAGTGGAGATTGTGGGCTTCCGCGATACCAGAAAGACCGTCGTCACGGGTGTCGAGATGTTCAAGAAGCAGCTGGACGAAGGCATGGCGGGCGACAATGCGGGACTGCTGCTGCGCGGCATCGCGAAGGAAGATGTGGAGCGCGGGATGGTGCTGGCGAAGCCGGGCTCGATCACGCCGCACACGAAGTTCAAGGCGGAGATCTACGTTCTGTCGAAGGACGAGGGTGGCCGTCACACGCCGTTCTTCAACGGCTATCGTCCGCAGTTTTACTTCCGGACNNNCTGATCACGCCGGTGGCCATGGAGAAGGGTCTGCGCTTTGCCATCCGCGAAGGCGGACGGACGGTGGGCGCCGGGACCATCAGCGAAATCATTGCGTAACTGCAGCCGGTAGCCTGTAGCCGGTAGCAAAGAGCGAAAAACGGGGAAGCGGATCGTCGGCAACGGCGATCCACGGACCAGAGAAAGAAAACAGAGATGGTTGGACAGAGAATACGAATCCGGCTGAAGGCTTATGACTACCGCGTGCTCGACACGTCGACGGGAGAGATTGTCGATACGGCGAAGCGGACGGGCGCGGAGGTGGCGGGGCCGATTCCGCTGCCGACCGTGATTAACAAGTACTGCGTGCTGCGTTCGCCGCACGTGGACAAGAAGTCGCGCGAGGCGTTTGAGATTCGCACGCACAAGCGGCTGATCGACATTCTGGAGCCGACGCAGCAGACGGTAGATGCGCTGATGAAGCTGGATCTGCCGGCGGGCGTGGACGTTGAGATCAAGGCGTTCGAGAAGTAACAGCGTTCAGGGTACAGCGTACAGCGTTCAGGAACACGCGGTGAACGTAACAGCGGTTGTGACAGACCTACAGTGAACGCGGAAATCGCGCGGGCATGATGAGGAGAGGAAAAAGACAATGCCGGTGAGCGGGATTTTAGGGAAGAAGATCGGGATGACGCAGGTGTTCGATGACAACGGCGAGGTGCACCCGATCACCGTGCTGCAGGCGGGTCCGTGCGTGGTGACGCAGCTGAAGACGGCGACTAAAGACGGGTACGACGCGGCGCAGATCGGGTTGGTCGAGTTTGTGAAGGCGTCGAAGGTGACCAAGCCGCAGGCGGGGCATTTTGCCAAGCAGAACGTCGCGCCGGTGAAGTTTGAGAAGGAAGTCGCGATCGAAGCTACCAAGCCGGGCTCCGGCGAAGAAGCCGGAACCGATGGTGTGAAGGCCGGCGATCGCGTGCTGGTGGATATTTTCTCGGACGATAAGTACGTGGATGTGACGGGCACGAGCAAGGGCCGCGGGTTTGCGGGCGTCGTGCGGCGGCATCATTTCGGAGGCGGTCCCAAGTCGCACGGGCACATGTTCCAGGTGCAGGGCTCGATCGGGGCGTCGTCGTTTCCGTCGCGCGTGTTTCCAGGGCAGAGAATGCCGGGACACATGGGCGTGGACAGGGTGACGGTGCGGAATCTGCGGATTCGCGGGATCGACCTCGACGAGAACCTGATCATGGTCGAGGGTGCGGTGCCGGGCCCTCGGGATGGCTACGTGCTGATCACGAAGTCGAAAGCTCCGCCGCGCGAGCGCCGTGGATTTGCGGGTGGCGGCACGGTGGATCCACTGAAGGCTTCGAAGAAGGCGGCGGGCAAAAGGAAATAGGGCAGCCGGTAGCCAGTAGCCAGTAGCGGTTGCAGAGGTTGAAAGAGAAGACGATGGCACAGATTGATGTAGTGGATCTCGGAGGCAAGAAGGTCGGCTCGCTGGAGCTGGCCGATGAGGTCTTCGGGCAGGTGAATGAGGCTCTGCTGTGGGAAGCGGTGAAGCATTACCGCGCCGCGCTGCGCCAGGGCACGGCCGCGACGAAGAACCGCAAGCTGGTCGCCGGATCGGGCAAGAAGCTGTGGAAGCAGAAGGGCACGGGGCGGGCGCGTATCGGATCGATTCGGTCGCCGCTGTGGCGGCATGGCGGCACGGTGCATGGGCCGGTTCCCCATTCGCACGAGTATGCGTTTCCGCGCAAGAAGCTGCTGGGTGCGCTGCGCTCGGCGCTGGCGACCAAGCTGGCGGACGGGAAGCTGACGGTGGTCGAGTCGCTGGAAGCGAAGGAACCGAAGTCGAAGCTGTATCGCGCGGCGCTGGACAAGCTGGAGGCGAACAGGACGGCGCTGCTGGTGGAGAACGGTCAAACCCTGGGGCGGAATCTGCTGCTGGGGGCGCGCAATCTGGAAGGCGTGGAGCTGATGCTGAACAGCGAGGTCCATCCTTACCACCTGCTGCGCTCGGAGCGGGTGATTTTCTCGCGGCCGGCGCTGGAGAAGCTGCAGGAGTCGCTGATGAAGTCGCTGCCGAAGGGCAGAAAGGCGGTGGCGTAATGGCGACGACCTATACCGTGATTCGGCGGGCGATGATCACCGAGAAAGCTCTGGCGGCGAAGGAAACGGAAGGCACGCTGGTGTTCGAAGTGGACGTGAAGGCTTCGAAGACGCAGGTGAAGCAGGCGGTGGAAGCGCTGTTCAAGGTGAAGGTGCGGGCGGTGCGCACCGCGAATATGGTGGGCAAGGAACGGCGCCGCGGCAAGTTTGCCGGTTATCGCGCTGACTGGAAGAAGGCCTATGTGCGGCTGAAGGCGGGCGAGAAGATGCCGGATTACGTGAACAATTTGTGAGGCAGGGCGCAGGGTACAGGGTACAGGGTACAGAAACACCGAAGATGTGAGCCGGCGGACTTGGCCGGTGGGCAGAGAGAAGACAAAGATGCCGATTAAGACATACAGACCGATCACACCGACGCTGCGGTTTCAGACGACGCTGGTGCGGGACGAGATCACGACGGATAAGCCGTACAAGCCGCTGGTGACGAACAAGCTGCGGACGGGCGGGCGGCGGAATTCCGGCGACATGACCATTCGCCATCATGGCGGCGGGCACAAGCAGAAGCTGCGCCTGATCGATTTCAAGCGCGAGAAGTACGGCGTGCCGGGAACGGTAGCGACGATCGAGTACGATCCAGGGCGCTCGTCGCGGATTGCGCTGATCAGCTATGCGGATGGTGAGAAGCGGTACATCCTGCAGCCGGTCGGGCTGAAGGTCGGGCAGAAGATCATGAGCGGGCCGGAGGCGGACATTCTGGTGGGGAACGCGCTGCCGCTGAAGAATATTCCGGCGGGCACGACCGTTCACAACGTGGAGCTGCGGCCGGGCAAGGGCGCGCAGATGGTGCGGTCGGCGGGCGCGAGCGCGCAGCTGGTGGCCAAGGAAGGCGATTACGCGCTGCTGAAGCTGCCTTCGGGCGAAACGCGGCGGGTGCTGATCGGGTGCATGGCCACGATCGGACAGGTGGGGAACACGGATCACGAGAATGTTTCGATCGGCAAGGCGGGACGCAATCGGTGGCTGGGGATTCGCCCGACGAATCGCGGCGTGACCATGAACCCGGTGGACCATCCGCACGGCGGCGGCGAGGGCAAGACTTCGGGCGGGCGGCATCCGGTGACGCCGTGGGGGCAGCCGACGCGCGGGTACAAGACCAGGAATAACAAGCGGACCGATGCGTTCATCGTGTCGAGACGCAGCAAGTGAAACAGCCGGTAGCCTGTAGCCGGTAGCTGGTAGCAAACAGCCGGTAGCGAGTTAGAAGAAGCGAAGAGGATTTCTGATGGCAAGGTCGACGAAAAAGGGCGCTTTTGTGGATGGGCACCTGATGGTGAAGATCGAGACGATGAACCGCGCGAACGACAAGAAAGTCGTGCGCACCTGGTCGCGGCGTTCGACGATTCACCCCGAGATGATCGGGCACACGATTGCGGTGCATAACGGCAAGAAATTTGTGCCGGTGTATGTGACAGAAAACATGGTGGGGCACAAGCTCGGCGAGTTTGCGGCGACGCGGCAGTTCAAGGGGCATTCAATGAAGGCCGCTAGTACCGAGACGGTGGCGAGGCCGAGGTAGAGCAGCAGCCGTTAGCCTGGAGCCGGGAGCCGGTAGCACGACCCCGAAACAGCCGGCAGCGAAGACAGGGAAGGTTCGGAGTACAGAGATGGAAACAGCAACACGAGAATTTCGGGCTGAAGCGCGATTTCAGCGGGTATCGCCGCAGAAGGCGCGGCTGGTGCTCGATCTGATCAAGGGCCGGGGCGTCGAAGAGGCGCTGAATACGGTCGCGTTCACGAAGAAGGCGGTTGCTCCGCTGGTGGAGAAGGTGCTGCGTTCCGCGCTGCAGAATGCGAACCATCTGAGCCAGGAGCAGGGGCTCGATGTGGACCTCGACAACCTGTACGTGAAGTCGGCAGTGGCCAACGATGGGCCGAGGATGAAGCGGATCCGGCCAGCTCCCATGGGCAGGGCGTACCGGTATCAGCGGCGGCTGTCGCACATCGCGATTGCGGTGGCGGAGCGAGTGCAGGCCGAGGGTCTGGTGCATCGCGTGGAAGAAGAAACGGCCGAGCAGCCAAAGCAGGCCGCAAAGAAGACAGCAGGAAAGAAAGCACTGCCCAAGAAGGCGCGGGCGCATAAACCGGCGAAGAAGGCGGCCGCGCACAAGCCAGCAGGCGGATCCAAAAAGAAGGCCGCGGAGAAGAAGTCCGCGAAGAAGAAGTAGCGAGGGGATCGAAAAGATTATGGGACAGAAAGTCCATCCTTACGGATTCCGGGTCGGAATCAACAAACCGTGGCGCTCGCGCTGGTTTTCGGGAAAAGACTACAGCCGGCTGCTGATCGAGGACGTTCACCTGAAGCGCGAACTGAAGGAGAAGCTGAAGGCGGCGGGCGTGAGTTCGGTGGAAGTGGAGCGGCCGGGGAACAAGCTGCGGCTGATGATCCGCACGGCGCGGCCGGGCATCGTGATCGGACGCAAGGGCGCCGAGATCGAGAAGCTGAAGGGCGAGCTGCAGAAGCGGACCAACCGCGACGTGTTCATCGACATTCTCGAAGTGAACAAGCCGGAACTGGATGCGCAGCTGGTAGCGGAAAACATCGCGCTGCAGCTGGAAAAGCGCGTGGGGTTCCGGCGGGCGATGCGCAAGGCCGTGGATTCAGCGCTGCGTTTCGGCTGCAAAGGCATTAAGGTGCGGGTGAGTGGCCGGCTGAACGGCAACGAAATCGCGCGTTCGGAGTGGTATCTGCAGGGCCGGCTGCCGCTGCACACGCTGCGGGCGGACATCGATTACGGATTTGCCGAGGCGCACACCACCTACGGCATCATCGGCGTAAAGACCTGGATTTATCGCGGAGATATTTACCAGCAGAAGCGGCGCGAGCCACAGGCTGCGGTGGGATCTTCCGTGTTCTAGCGAACATGGACAGGTTACAGGTTACAGGTTGCAGGTTACAGGTTGCAGGGATAGGTAACTCGAAATGTTGATGCCAAAGAAAGTGAAGTACCGCAAACAGCAGCGCGGGCGCATGCGCGGCAAAGCATGGCGCGGCAGCGAGCTGTCGTTCGGCGACTTCGGGCTGAAAGTGATGGAGTGCGGCTACATCACCGACAGGCAGATCGAAGCCAGCCGCGTGGCCATGACGCGTTTCATCAAGCGCGGCGGCAAGATCTGGCTGCGTTTGTTTCCGGACAAGCCGGTGACCAAGAAGCCGGCCGAAACCCGTATGGGCAAAGGCAAGGGCGCGCCGGATCACTGGGTCGCGGTGGTTCGCCCGGGGCGGATCCTGTTCGAGATGGAAGGCGTGACAGCGGATCTGGCACAGGAAGCGATGCGGCTGGCGTCGCACAAGCTGCCGCTGAAGACAAAGTTTGTGCAGCGTCACAACGCGAAAGTTACAGTGGCGGTGAAGTAATTGGCGGAGACAGAAAAGTTAGCGGAATTTGAGATGCGAGTTGGGCCCTGGATCTGGGTCCGGCCGGAGAGAAGAGAAACGATGGAAGTGGAAAAGATTCGGAACCTGAACGACGACGAGCTGGCGCTCGAAGGGCGGAAAGCTGCGGAAGCATTGTTTCGGCTGCGCTTTCAGATGAAGCTCGGGCAGACCGAGGGCGTGAAGAAGCTGCGCGAGCTGAGGAAAGACGTGGCCCGCATCAACACCATCGAGCGGGAGCGCGTGCTGGGAATCCACACCACGGTGGCGAGCAAGCACGCCGCGCATGCCGAGACCGCCGAGGAACATGAGGCGAGCGCGCCGGCGAAGCAGGTGAAGCCGAAGGCCGCGAAGCCGGCAAAGAAGAAGGCCGCGAAGAGTGCAGCGCCGGCGCACAAGAGCAGCGGCAGGACGGCGGCGGCGAGGAAGTCGGCGGCGAAGCCCTCGGCGAGCAAGAAGACGGCGTCCAGGTCCACCAGCGTGAAGAAGGGTTAGACGATGAGCGCAACAGCGAGCAACACAGCGAAAGCGGGCGCGGCGGAGACGAAGAAAGAATCGCGCCGCAACGAGAAGGTTGGGCAGGTGGTCTCGACCAAGATGCAAAAGACCATCGTGGTGGAAGTGGAAATGCGCAAGGCCCACGCGAAGTACAAGCGCATCGTGCGGTCGACGCGCAAGTTCTACGCCCACGACGAGCAGAACACGGCGCGGGTGGGCGATGTGGTGCGCATTCGCGAGACGCGGCCGCTGAGCAAGCTGAAGCGGTGGAATCTGGAAGAGATCGTGCGCCGCTCGACGCTGGCGCAGGTGCAGGAAGCAGAGGCGGCGGTAGCGGCGGAGTAAGGGCAGCGTTGTAAGGGAAGATCGCGGCTCAAGACCGCGACTTAAGAGAAGGAGAGATTGCCATGGCAGTGCAGATGAGAACGATGCTGGAGGTCGCCGATAATTCCGGCGCGCGCAAGCTGCAGATGATTCTGCCTCTGGGTGGCTCGAGCGGATCGAAGGCCGGACTGGGCGACGTGATTACCGCGGCTGTGAAAGAAGCTTCGCCGGACGGGCAGGTAAAGAAGGGCAAGGTAGTGAAAGCGGTGGTGGTCCGCACACGCAAGGAAACGCGGCGGCGCGACGGGACCTATATTCGCTTCGACACGAACGCAGCGGTATTGATCAATGATGGCGGGGAGCCGGTGGGAACGCGCGTGTTTGGACCGGTAGCGCGCGAGCTGCGCGAGAAGAAGTTTCTGAAGATTGTCAGCCTGGCGCCTGAAGTTCTTTGATGCGGAGCGTCAAAGCACAGCCGGCAGGCGGTAGCCAGTAGCGAAGATCGAAGTCGAAGCAGAGGACAGAGAGTTATGGCTAGTTTGGATATTTTGCGGAATGACACGGTGCAGGTGATCTCGGGAAGCGACCGGGACAAGAAGGGCCGCGTGCTGCGCGTGTATCCCGACACGGGACGGCTGCTGGTGGAGCACGTGCACGTGGTGAAGAAGCACGTGAAGGAGAACCCGCAGCGGCGTGTGAAGGGCGGCATCGCGGAGCAGGAGGCGACAATCAACCGGTCGAATGTGATGCTGGTATGCCCGAGCTGCAATCAACCGACACGGGTGGCGCACAAGTTTGAAGGCGATGTGAAGGTACGGATCTGCAAGAAGTGCGGCGGAACGATTGTGGCGAAGAAAAAGAGCTAAGGGCAGCCAGCAGCCGGCAGCCTGCAGCAAAGATGAAGGCTGATGGATGCGGGCTAAGTCAGCTCCGAAACGGTAGACGGCGAGAGGCCAATCCGAGAGCGGAGAAGAGAGAAGAGAAACGGAAATGGCAGCGAGACTGAAAGAGAAGTATCACAAAGAAATCAAGGGCGCGCTCCAGAAGGAGTTGGGTCTGGAGAACCCGATGGCCGTGCCGCGGCTGGAGAAGATCGTGCTGAACATGGGGCTGGGCGAGGCGACGCAGAACTCCAAGATGCTGGACCCGCTGGCCGGCGATCTGGCGACGATCGCCGGGCAGAAGCCAGTGACCACGCGGGCCAAGAAGTCGATTGCGGCGTTCAAGGTGCGCGAGAACATGCCCATCGGCGCGATGGTGACGCTGCGCGGCGACACGATGTATGAGTTTCTGGACCGGCTGATCTCGGTGGCGCTGCCGCGCGTGCGCGACTTTCGCGGCGTATCGACAAAGAGCTTTGACGGGCGCGGGAACTACACGCTGGGCATTCGCGACCAGCTGATCTTTCCGGAGATCGATTACGCGAAGGTGGAGAAGCTGAAGGGCATGAACATCACGATTGTGACGTCGGCCCTGGACGATAACTCGGCGCGCGCGCTGCTGCGGCAGTTCGGGATGCCGTTCCGGACGACAGCGTAAGGGGAATTGAGGGTTTACGAGAGATGGCAACGACTGCAAAGAGAGTGAAGGACGCGAGGAAGCCGAAGTTCAAAAGCCGGCAGCACAACCGCTGCCAGCTGTGCGGAAGGCCGCGAGCGTTCCTGCGGAAGTTTGGCGTGTGCCGGCTGTGTTTCCGGGGGCTGGCGCTCAAGGGTGAGATTCCTGGCGTGGTGAAGTCCAGTTGGTGAGGGGACTACGCGTCCAGCGACACGCGCCCTTCGGGCGCAAAACAAAGTTCGGCCGAGGGTGAAAACCCGAGGTCAGAAGAAGAACATTTCCGCTGGTTCTCTGCCGCAGTGAGCAGGATGGGTGGAGCGAACGGGGAATGAAGGAGAAACGATGAGTTTGACCGATCCGGTAGCGGATTTTCTGACGCGGATACGCAATTCGATTCGCGCGCGTCATCAGAAGCTGGATGTTCCGGCCTCGAAGCTGAAGGCGGAGATTGCCCGCATTCTGAAAGAAGAGGGCTACATCTCGAACTTCAAGACGACGGAAGAGAATGGGCGCGCGGTGCTGCGGGTGTACCTGAAGTACGGTGCGAACAACGAAGCGGCGATTCGCGACCTCGAGCGCGTCTCGCGTCCGGGGTGCCGCGTTTACATTGGCCGCGGTGAGATTCGCCGGGTGCAGGGCGGGCTGGGGATCAGCATCATGACCACACCGAAGGGCGTGATGACCGGACGCCAGGCACGGCGCGAGGGCGTGGGCGGCGAAGTTCTCTGCGAAATCTGGTGACGCTGGCCGCGTCGATGGCGCGGGGATGAATTGGGATTGACGGCGAGCAGGGCTCGCTGAGGGCTGCAGTGGAACGGCGGAGAGCAAGCGATGCCGGGACTCGCAAGCCATAAAGGATCTGAGATGTCACGCATTGGGAAGAAACCGATTCCGTTGCCGACCGGAGTGAAGTACTCGGTGCAGGGCAACGTGGTGACGGTGGAAGGGCCGAAGGGCAAGCTGGAGCAGGCGATCCCGGCGGGCATTCAGTTCGAGACGCGGGACGGCAGCATGCACGCGGTGCGGGAGAACGATTCGCAGGCGGCGATTCATGGGCTGACGCGGGCGCTGATTGCGAACGCAGTGGACGGAGTAACCAAAGGCTGGTCGAAGGAACTGGACATTGTCGGCATCGGGTACCGCGCGGAGTTGAAGGGCAAAAACACGGTGGTGTTTACGCTGGGGTATTCGCATCCTATCGAGTTTCCGCTGCCCACGGGGATTACGGCGGCCATCGATCCGAAGCAGACGCGGGTGACGATTAGTGGCATCGACCGGCAAAAGGTCGGACAGGTGGCAGCCGATATGCGTTCGCTGCGCAAGCCTGATCCTTATAAGAACAAGGGCGTGCGTTACTCCGATGAGCGGCTGAAGAAGAAGGTCGGGAAAACGGGAGCGAAGTAAGTGCAGGGGATAGGGTGTAGGGGATAGGGTGTAGAAACCAGGGCTATAGATATACGCGGAGTTTCGAGCTATACCCTATTCACTACACCCTGCAGTTAGAAACCGAACGAGGCTGCGAGGCGGCTTCGCTTTTAGGAAGGAAGAGAAGGAATGATTCCGCTAAGGAAAAGAAACGCGATTCGGCAGCGTGTCCATACTCGGATTCGCCGCAAGATGGTGGGGACGGCGGAGCGGCCGCGGCTGAATGTTTATCGCTCGCTGAGCCACATTTACGCGCAGGTGATCGATGACAGCCAGGGCGTGACGCTGGTTTCGGCGTCGACGGTCGCGGCGAAGGCGAAGACGGGCGGCAACGTTGCGGCGGCGAAGGAAATTGGGAAGCTGATTGCCGAGCGCGCGAAGGAAAAGGGCATTAAGAAGGTGGTCTTCGATCGCGGCGGGTACTTATATCACGGGCGTATCAAGGCGCTGGCGGATGCGGCGCGCGAGGGCGGATTAGAGTTTTAAGAACGGGGTATAGGGTGTAGGGGATAGGGTATAGCGAGAGATTTGATTTGTAACTGGTGTGGTTACTATACCCTGTACCCTACACCCTAAACCCTGGATTGAAGGGAAGCGAATGGCGATCTTAAAGAAGAAGCTGGATTCCGGGCAGTACAACCTGAAGGATCAGGTGGT
>PKVY01000118.1 GCA_003131625.1 Acidobacterium sp.
CGCGAACGAGCATTCCATCCACTGATGGTCGTCGATAAGGGTGATTCAGGCTGCTTTGCTCGGCCGCACCTGCAGCCGAATCCCCTCCGCCCGCTGCAGGCATGCCACTACCAGAAAGAGATTCTTCGCATGAGGGTTCCCAGCCGCCCCGAACATCCGGATCAGGCTCTTCACGGGGATACCTGTGGCTTCCGCCAGTGCCGGAAACCCGCTGGTGGCCTTAATGTAGTCCCGCAAAAGCGATTTCCCGGAGTCCACATCGCCCGAGAGCAGGCACTCAATTCCCTCCTTAAGGAGCCCGCGTCGAAACGCCCGGTCTTTCTGAATTCGAGCGACGACGGTTTCGCGAAAGTCGCGGGTCAGGGCCATCACTTCACCTTCCTTCTCTTCTTGAAATCCACCCAGCAATCGAACGCTTGCCGAATGTCTCGATCCTGACGCTGCTTGCTCCCTCCGCCCAGCAGAATCACAACCCTTTCACCATCTCTGCCGAAGTAGATCCGGTATCCCGGGCCGAAATCGATCCGGTACTCGAGAACCCCGGAACCGACACTCTTTACGTTAGAGAAATTGCCACTCGCAAGCCGATACAACGCAACGGCTACCTTCTCGGAAGCCGGACTATGCAACCGTTCAAACCAGTCCCCGAACGGGCTGTTGCCCTGTTTTGCCAGGTATTCGCGTAATTCGACCACTCCTTCGTGGTAACAGATACGTTACCACAGCCGCAAGCGGTCAGCTGAGAGAAAGTTGTACTTTAGTCATGCGCGGGCGAAATCGATATACCCCTGCACTGGGTCAGTTCGCACAAGTGTCACACGCAGCCGGTCGCCCACGTCGACGCCCTGCTGGCCGCGAACGAGCATTCCATCCACGTGCGGGTTGATCGTGCGCACAAAGGAGCCACGATCGGTGACGCCAGTGACGATCGCGTCGAAGACCTCGCCGATGCGCCCGCTGAGCGCCACCGCGGCGATCCGCTTCTGCATCTCGCGCGAGACTTTTCGTTCCGCATCCTCCATGAGTGTGCACCGGGCCGCGACCGAGGCCAGCTCGTCGTCGGAATAAGGAGACGGCTTGCCAGCGATCATCGCCTTCAGCAGGCGCTGCGTGACCAAATCGGCGTAGCGCCGGTTGGGAGCCGTCGAATGCGTGTAATCCTGCACGGCGAGGCCGAAGTGCCCCTGCGACGGCTCGCCCGGCTTTTCCAGAACATACTCGCCGGGGCCGAGCAGCTTGATGACGGCCAGCGACAAATCGGGAAAATGATCGGGATCTTTCTGCTGCTGCTCACAGAGGAAATCATGCAGAGGCTTGGGATCGGGATTAGCGGGGAGATGGGTTCCCATCTGCGCCGCGATCTCCACGATGCGGTCCCAGCGTTTTGGCGTTTTGACCACGCGGCGGATCGAGGATAAATGTTTCGCCTCGAGCGCGCGCGCGACCACGCCATTGGCTACGATCATGAAGTCTTCGATCAGCTGCGTGGCGCGGTTCTTCACTTCCTCTTCGATTTCGATGCTGCCGTCTTTGAGCCGGATCGGCTGCGTCTCAATCGTTTCCAGGTTGAGCGCGCCGTGGCTGGAGCGCTCGCGGCGCAAGCGCTGCGCGATGGCGTCCTGGAGATGAAGCTGCTGCTGGAGATCCTGCGAAGCCGCAACTTTGGGCGGCGCAGCTGCGGTACCGGCCAGCCACGCGCCCACCGACGGATACGCCAGCTGCGCCTTGTTGGTAACGCGCGCCAGAGAAATGTTGGTGTTCGATATCTGCGCCTGCGCATCCACCGTGAACTCGACGACCACCGCGGCCCGTTCCTGATCCGGCAGCAGCGAAGTCAGCCCGGTAGAGAGCACTTCGGGCAGCATGGAGAAAATGTCGACACCGGTATAAACGGTGGTCGTCTCGCGCAGCGCATGCTGGTCGATCGGCGACCCCTTCGGTACGAACGCGTCGACGTCGGCGACGCCGATGAGCACGCGCTGACCGCCTCCGGGCACACCTTCGACGTATTCGATCTGGTCAAGATCCTTCGAGGTGTCATTGTCGATGGAGGACCAGAGCACACCCCGCAAATCGCGGGCCGAGGGATTCGCGGGCAGCGGATGTTGGCGCAGCTGTTCGAGCTGCGTCGCAATGGCGGGCGGATAGTCGGGCTCAAAGCCGTGCGCGAGCATGGCGCGCCGCGCCGCCGCGCTCAGGTCGAAATGAAGCTGGTTACTCATCGTTCTCCTCGTGCAGGCGAAGGGCAAGGCTATCATGAGGCGCGGGACTTCCGGCAGGAGCGCGACGCGCCGGCTTCTGACGTCAGCGGGGCAATGGGACGATGCTAGCTGCGGCCTTTGTCCTTCATCCGCTCGATAACAAATTTCGGAACCAGGCCATCCACGGATCCACCCAGGCGAAACACTTGTTTCACGAGCCGCGAGCTGACGAAGGAGTACTTGGCGTCGGGCATCAGGAAGATGGTTTCGACGTCGGGCGCGAGCCGCCGGTTCATCAGCGCCATCTGGAACTCATATTCGTAGTCACTGATCGCGCGGATGCCGCGCACGACCGCGTGAGCCCGCTCTTCGCGGGCGAAATCCACCAGCAGCCCGTCGAAGGTGGAAACGGAGACGTTGTCGAATTCCGCGATTCCCTCCGAGAGCATGGCGACCCGTTCTTCCACGGTGAATAAGGGGTTTTTCTCTGAATTGCGAAGGATGGCAACGACCAGATGATCGAAAATGTTCGCGGCGCGGGCAATCAGGTCCAGGTGGCCGTTGGTCACCGGATCGAAGCTGCCCGGATAAATCGCTTTGACGGTGTTCACGCCAGATGCATTCTAACTGGTTTCCGCCGCGTGATCGCATCATTCGAGGGGCAGCGCATGGGAATTAGGAGCGTTCGACCCAGCGGCGCGGTCAAACTTCTTCCCATCCTCCGAACACCTGATTGAGAGCGCCGCAAATCTCACCAAGCGTCGCGCAGGCGCGAACGCAGTCGAGGATGAAGGGCATGGTGTTGGCTGCGGCCATGCTTTCCGGCGCGGGTCGCGGCTGCTGCTCGGCCGCGCGCCGCAGGGCGTCGAGGGCGCGCTCGACCGCTTCTCCGGATCGGCTCGCGCGCAGCTTTTTCAGCTTCGCTGCCTGCGCATCGCGCACGCTCTCACCGATGTACAGGGTTCGGGGCGGCGTTTCGTTCATCGCATACTGATTCACGCCAACGATGATCTTTTCGCCTGCCTCTACGGCGTGCTGAAAGGCGTAACTGGCTTCCGCAATTTCCTTCTGCGGGTATCCAGCTTCGATGGCCCGGACCATCCCGCCCATGGCATCGAGCTTCGCGAAAATGCGGAACGCGCCTACCTCCATGTCCAGCGTGAGCTTC
>PKVY01000063.1 GCA_003131625.1 Acidobacterium sp.
AGTCGTGCCCTGACACAAAACCAAAAGAACGCTTGTGTCGCGAACTTCAGGGACACAACGCTGGTGCCCTTTCGAATAATCAGTTTTTGGCCTGATTGCTATTTTCGTCGCAGGAAATCCACGACGAACTGAATGAGGGTGACGAGGCCGCCGATGGCGATGGCGAATCCGCGCGCGCTTTGAAAGCGCTCTTCATGTTGGGTGACGCGCTGTTCGATGGAGCCAATGCGTCCCGAGTTGCCGTCGCCGACCAGAGTCGTCATCTGGTTCTTTAGAACGGAGAGGTCGGCGAGGACCTGTGCTTCGAAGTCAGTCATAGATGAGAAGCCCTTCGATGAGAAAGTCGTTTCGTAGCCAGCAGCCAGCAGCCAGCAGCCAGTAGCCAGCAGCCGGCAGTCACTGCGGTAGCCAGTGGCCGGTAGCCTGTCGCCGCTAGAGTGGCAGATTGACGAAGACCGCACTCGAAAAGCGCGAGTAGTTGGGCGGCGTCGATCCGTCGTACATGCGGATGTAGTACTGCTCCATGGCGGCCTGGCGCGGGATGGTGAAGTTGGGGACGGGCGAGCGCAGGACGAGATCCGGTCCGGGCCCCGGCGTGAAGGACCAGTCGCGGCGGCGCACTTCAAAGCCGCCCCCGGTGGGAGGCGTGGCATTGGCGGCGATCTGAATCACGCTGCCCGTCACGCTGGTGACGGCGAGCGCGTTCAGGCTGGCGAGGGGCGGCACGGTCTCCGGTTGCTGCGGCAGCCATACATCCGCCGGAACGCTGGCCGAGGTTTTGATGGCCAGGTCGTCGGCCCAGTCGTTGGCGAACAAGAGGGTGTATTTCGCAAGACTGGGTTTGGTGCTGGCCAGGTCGATCTCGACGGCGCGCACGACGAGGTTGGCGTTGAGGCCGGCAGATGCAGATGTAACCGCGAGCACATCGCCGGGCCACACATCGCCTTGTTGATCGGCATTCCACTCTGTGTATTTGCCGGTCCACGCCGCAGCGCGGCTGGTAGAGACAGCAAGGAGGGCACTGGCGGCGTTTTCGCAATCCACGGAACTGCGGGGCACGGGGCAGGTCACGGAGCCCATCCAGTACGCGGTTCCGGGCAGCTTGCCGCCATTGCTCTCCGCGGCAATGCTGGCGGCGCTGGCGAGGCGCGCGACGGAGCGGTGGCTGGTGCGGTACGAGACAGCAATGAGCTCACCGGCCTGCGGGGTACTGGCGGGATAGAAGCTCAGTTTTCCCGTACGCCCGATCATGCAGTCCGCGCCCTGAGCAGTGGTTCCCAGCCGGCGCACAAAAGCTGTTCCGTTGGTTGGCGTGCTCGTGACCCACACCGGTCCTTGTTGCTCAACAGTGACGTTGCCGATGCTGCACTGCAGATAGCCGGCATCCAGCGGAGCGAAGAGGCAGTACGGCGCAGGCGGCGATGTGAAGCTGCCGGAGTAGAGAATGGTGGGCGTGCCGGCGACGCCGTTGGTGGTGTCCTGCACTTCGAAGACGATGCTGGCGATGGCGGGCAGCAGGTTTCCGCCAAAGCGCTCCAGGCCGTTTGTGGTACCGACGGCGTAGTAAGCCTGCAGCAGCCGCTGGATGTCGTTCGCGTAGAAACGTAACCGCAGCGTATACAAATGGCCGGCGGTTGCGGTAAAGGTGCTGCCGGCAACGGCTCCGTTCATGATTGGAGCGATGGTGGTCGCACCGTTGACCTGGCCGATTTGAAAACCGGCGATGCAGGCGGAAAGAATAGTCTCGCCAGCCCCGAAGAAGCCATTGATGATGCCCGAGGTGTTCTGGCCGAACTGGACGCCTCCCGCTTCGATGACGAGACCGCCGCCGAGCTCCAGATTGGAGATCGCCGAAACACTGGTCGTGCCGAGATTGCTGCTGCCTCCGCCGCAGGTGAGGCCGGCTGAGGTGAGCGCGAGCGCGGCGCCGGGGTCGGCGACGTTCCAGAGCTGCGGGTTAATGGTAGGTCCCTGAAAGTTGTCGGAGAGCGGCTTGGTTTTCGACGGAGGGGGCATCCAGGGGTTCTCAGACAGATCGAAGAGAAGGGTGGTGCCGTCGCCCTGAAAGAATTCCGTGACGTAGGCGCTGGGCTCGACTTCTCCGCAGACGGTGACATCATTGGCCAGGGTTTTGACCATTGCAACTTCGAGCCCGGTCAGGGACAGCGTTCCCTGCGACTCGCTGAGCGAATGCGTGACACTGCCGACCGGAGTCATGCTCAGCGTGCCGTTCATGAGCAGATAGGCGTTGCGCACGCTGGCAGCGAGGGCTCCCGCATTTTCCGACCAGGTGCAATTACTTTCCGACTGGAACTCCGAGACATTCATGGTGGCCAGCGCGACAGACGATGTGATGGCCTCGACATCGAGAAGCGCGAGCATGGCCTGGATTGCCTGGCCGCCGGTGGTCCCACAAAGGGGAGCGATTTGCGGAATGCTCTGGCGGTCGAGCAGGATTTCGTCACTGATGGCGGAGACCGCTGCCTGATACACCGCGCCCATGGCGCCCTGGCCGACAAGCTCGAGCGCGGGCTCGGTGGCGACGTAGCCGGTGAACAGAACGTTGCCGCTGTCATCGGCGACCACGACGCGGCCGTTGCGGGCTGGAGTGGCCAAACCGGAACTGGGCAGCAAGGTGACGCCGCAGGTGACAGGCTGGTTGAGCTTGCGCACAATGCGAAAGGGCCGGCCGGCGACGATCGAGCTGGTGTAGTCGATCGGGCCGTTGCCGTCGTTATTGTCGATGGTGAGTTTCAACTCGGCCTCCTTGTCAGATGAGGGTCACGGGACTGGGCAAAAAGCTGCGGAAGCAGACGACCTGCTCGCCGTCGTTGGCATCGGTGACTGGCAGCGCGCGAAAGGCCGCGCTGAGCGCGATGCGTTCGAGGGGCGGAGTGAGGGCGGTCGAGCTCTCCGCCGGTCCGGCCATGGACTGCAGGCGCGGATAGTGGAAGAGAATGCGCTCGCCCTGTTCGCCGTCGACGACGAAGAGCGCGGACCACTCCTGGAAGAAGCTGCCGCCTTCGCGATCGACGAAGCCGGAAATGGGCTGCACGCGCATGCCTGCCGCGGGAATGCCGGCGATGAGCGGCTGCGCGAGCTGCAATCCGGTCGACGAACTCGAAGCCACGCGCGCGATATTGAACGAAACGCGGCGGATGTAATCGGGATCGCTGTTGACGGAGCTCGCACTGGTGACGTACGCGGCGCACACGCCGCTGCCCACATAACCGGTCTGCGCGGCGTAGTCGACGTCGACGGTGACCAGCGATCCGGCGGCGAATCCAGCGGCATCGGACGCGGGGAGCGCGAGGAAGGTCGCCGTCGACCCGGTGGCAAGGTTCACCGGCGGCACACCTTTGCTGCCGGAGCCGTTGGCGGCGCTTCCGGCGGCGGGCACGATGAGGTTCATGTGCTGCGATCCGGCGGCGAGAGCCATGGAGAGCTTGCTCCACGCCTTGAAGCGGAAGGCGACGGTGGCGTCGACGGTCTCGCGCACCTGACACTGCGTGGCGCCGGGACTGCCGGTGACCAGCTCGCCGAATTTGCTGGTGGATTTGCGGGTGAAGTTTTCGATCCAGCCCAAAGAAACCCAGGGAGCCGGCGGCGCGTTGACGGAAAAGCGCCCGTTGACGGAAGGATCGAAGAGTGTGGGCACGCGATGGACGCGATCCACGGGCGCAAAGTAGGCGCGCACGGATCGGCCGACCGGCGGCAACGCGGGCATGGGCGTGAGGGTGGATGTGCTCATTGCTCTCCCAGCTCCTGAAAAGCGAAGACGGTGACTTTGGCGGTGCGGCTGAGGCGGTCGCGCAGCGTCACGATGGGGGTGAACGCAGGCTCGGACCAGAAGACCATCGTTTCCAGAGCGGCGGCCGGATTCTGCGTGTAGTTCATCTTTTGTGCCGAGTACGGATACAAAAGCTTGAGCACTTCGTAGTCCATTTCTTCGAGGCAACGGCCACGATCGAGGCCGGCGCTGGCCTGGGTGCCGGCGGTGGAGTATTGCAGTTCGCAGGTCATCCGGGCGAGGATCGCGGGCAGCTGCAGATCGGCCTCGAAAGCGGTCCAGGTCAGCGTGAAAGTGTCGAGCATCGGCTGGGGCATCGGAGGCTCAGCCTCGCCCACCAGCATGCCGGGGCGCGTGACGGCGCGCAGGGTCATGGTGCGAGCCGGGTTCACCGCTGCCAGACGGGTGCGCAGCGTGATGTAAAACGTGTCTTTGGTATTTTGCATAGGTCACCTTGAACAACAGAGCTCGGAGCGGAGGACATCGGTCCTGGTTACGCGGGCCATTCGCCGCACGCTTCCTGTAACAGCAGCCGGTACAAATACGCGGTTCCCTGGCTTTCCGAAGCGGAGACCGCCTCGATGAGGAAGAGCTTGCCGGCGACGACGACGCCGCAGGCCATGGAGAACAGCGTCTGCGCGGAGCTCAGCTGCAGCTGCGTCACCTGGGCTGCGACCGCATCGGCAGAGAGGAGCAGCTCGTACTTCGGCAGCTCGCCCTCCTGCATCGTGACGCGGGCCTTGCGAAAGACGGCGGGCGCCAGCGGCAGCGAGAGGAGGCCGGGCGGGTTGAGGCCGATTTGCGCCGCGTTCGTCGCGTCTCCCTGGAGCGGCGGCATCTGCAGGCACGCGGTCGTGCCTCCGCCGGCGCGCAGCAGAGCGGTGGCCACACGCTGCGCCAGGCCGGATGGATTCTGGGTGCTCAGGTCGGCCATGGCTATCCCATCCTCACGGAGACCCAGGGTTTGAGCATCGCGGTGACGGTCGCGTCGAGGAGCGAGCCGGAGAAGTACTGGAGCTGCAGGGTGTCGATCTTCGACGACTTGACGTTGAGGCCGGGCGTGGCCTGGGCGTTCCTGACGATCTGCGCGCAGGCGACCTTGATGGCGCTGGGCAGGGTGGCGAATCCCGCCGTGTAGGTCACGTCGACCTCGTTGTAGGGCAGGCCGAGGATGTTGAGGGGGAAGATGAGCTCGCCGGTGTCGGAGACAAAATCGACGGTGGCGGGATCGACGGTGGTCCAGGCGCCGGGCAGGGAAAACGCCCAGAGCACGTCTTCCTGGAGCGGGAACGGAATCTGGCCGCGCCGGGGTTTCCCATACCGCGCCTGGGTCGAAATGAGGGGTAACGTTGCGGGCGCGATGGGCACCAGCGGCAAATGACTGAGCCGCGCCGTCTGCGAGCCCTCCACGATGCGCAGGCGCTCGCTGTACTGGGTGGGGTTGAGGCTGGTGCGGCGGCAGTGGCTGTCCATGAGCGACGACGCGGTGGTGATCCAGTCGTCGGTGATATCGGCGGCGAGGCCGTAGGTTTGGTATTCGGTGGGCTGAAGATAGCAACTCATAAGGTCTCCGTAACGAAAGAACGGTTAGCGAACGGACGGTCAGCGGGAGAAGCGGCCAGCAGAGGCTGGTTTGCCGGATGCTGGCCTTTCGGTCATGGACCGCTTCTCAGCCAGCGATTACCGATCGACGAGCACCTGGTAGTGCGCATAGTTCGCGCCCTTGACGACCGGAGCGCCGAACTTCACGACCACATGCTGCGCGGCCAGCGAACCCGGCGTGCCAAGCTGGAAGACGCGCGGGTTGGGATCGCTGAGCCAGTGGTACTCGATCAGGTCTTCGGTGACGATGTACGCCGGCAGCACCGCGGAGCCCGAGCCGGGCGTGCCGGTGTAGGCCAGCGACCAGTCGGGGATGAGCGGCAGCTCGCCGGCCTGGGTGGTGAGCATCTTCACCGTGAATCCAGCGGCGATTTCCTTCGTGTTGAGGATGACGTTGAACTCGGACTTCATCTCGCGATCGATGAGATCGAGGAGAACCGGGTTCGCGTAGATCGCGGTGGGCCGCACCGCGTAGCTGGTGTTGGCGGTCATCAGGGCGATGGTCGACTTCAGGCCGTCGGTGATGCACGCGGTGGCGCCGATGGTCGTAGTGTTGCCCCCCGCGGCGATCTGCCCGGCCGCGCCGAAGTACTGCAGCGTGGTGGGCGTGCTCAGCGACGTGTCGCTGCCATTCCACAGCGCGACGTCATGCGCGAGCATCACGCCGTCGATGGTGTCCACCAGGTCCTTGGCCTGCAGATAAGCGAACTGCTTCTGCTGCGCGCCCAGTTCCATGTCGAACAGGTTGTAGTTGAGCTGCGCCACCACGGCCTTGAGCGGCACGCTGCGCTCGATGCGGGTGGGCGTGACCACGGGGGCGCTGATGTTACGCGGATCGACGAAGCCGGCCGTCGCGGGGTTCGGAATCGCCGTCTGCTCGAAGTAGCGCGACGGATGGCCGGTGGCCGGGACCTGCCGGATGCGCTGGCCGAAGAGGTTGCGGCGGCGCACGATGTCGACGATCTCGGTCTGATAGAGGGGAACTTCCATCGCGCCGGGTCCGATGTAGTCCGCAGCGGCGTGAATGTCCAGGAAATTGGCGGTCATAGCTTCCTTTCGTGAAGAAAAACGGTTGGCAGCAAAAAGCCGGCCTTGCGGCCGGCCTCAGGTCGCGTCAGGAGGAGCGGCGATCAGCTCACGACGCCGGCGCGCAGCAGCTGCGCCTTCACCGCGATGCGCTGTTCGAGGCTGAGCCCGTTCAGCGCGGCGTCCAGCGCGCCCGCTTCCACCGACTCCAGCGTGCTGAGGCCCTGTTTGGCCAGGAACTGCGCCGTCGCAGCGGGCACGGTTTTGCGCGCGGTTGGCGCGTGCGTCTCGGGTGCCTCGGGCTTCGTCTCGATTTGGGCGCGCAGCTCCGCGATCTGCTGCTCGGCGGCGTCCAGCTTCTTCTGCAGTTCTGCTTCGCGGCTGGTCTCGACGGCCGCGACGATCTTCCGCACCTCGCCGCTCATGGAGCTTTCCCGCTCCTCGAGCAGGGTGGCCGCGCGCTCGACGAGAGCGGCGGCGGCTTCGAGCCGGGATTCCATGCGCTCCATGCTGCAAGTCAGCGCGAGGATGTTTTCGCCTGTTGGTGATTCCATGTTGGTTCCTTTCTGATGAGTCTCTGCGGGAGGGGCTCCCTGGCGCGATCCCGGACGTGGGCGGTTACGCCCGCCGGCACGCTCTCCGTGGGCGCGCAGCGGGGCAGGGTGGACCGGCAGCGCGCGGCTGCCAGCTCAAACGAGGTGTTGCGATAGGCGGCCTTCTCGCGCAGCAGGATCGCCGCGCCGGTAAAGGTCGCCCGCGTCAGCGTCCAGATCTCCGCCCGCATATCCTCGACGTGGGCGTCGGCCAGCTCCCAGGACATGCCCATGACGCCGGGCAGGCCGTGGCGCATCTGGCGCTCCACCTCGGGAAAATCCTTCGCGAACAGATAGCCGGCGACGAGAAGGCGCGCGCCCTCCACATCGGCGTGGGTGATGATGCCGCACTTGCGCCGGGAGTCGTGCCCGTCCCAGGAAGGCGCGTAGTCGACCGCCATCCCCAGCAGGGACGGCAGCGCGGACAGCGCCGCGCGGCGCGTCAGGATCACGCGATGCCCGCGCGCGCCCGAGGGCGGTTTGGTGCTCGGCTCGTCCACCAGCGTGAGCACCCCGGTGAAGGGGGCGCGATTGGGATGGCCCGCCACCTCCGGCAGCGTTACTGCCATGCCTTCCAGCTTCATTGACTCTCCTGTGGTGCCTGAATTTCCTGATGGGTCATCGACGTTGGGCCGTGTTCCTCCTTCTGGTCGGCCCGATTGGCGGCGTCGCCGGGCAGCGGCGCAAGGCCGCGCATGGCGCGCACTTCATTCACGGTCAGCACGCCCGCCGCCAGCAGTGCGGTCTGCATCTGCACCTGCTGCGCCTCGTCGGTCGTGTCCAGATCGTTGAAGAGGAATTCGAACTCCGGCCACCCGAGCCTTTTTGCAAAGAGATCGCGGGTCAGATGCTCGGCGACCAGCCGCGCCACCGGGACGATGGCGCTGTGGAAGGCTTCGTCGAGCAACGACTCCGCCGTGGAGCGGTTGACATCCTGCTCGAGGCCCAGCAGGACCGGAGGCAGGGAGAAGGCGTTGGCCACCATGCGGATGAGAAACTCCTGCCAGGTGAGGCGCAGGTCGGCGTCGGTGCCGGAGGCAAAGCGCAGCACCTCCGGTTTCTGTTCGGTCGAGAGCAGCGGCACGCGGCCCGTGCCCTCGATTTCGTCCTGCCACCAGCGGATGAGCCGCTCGTGCTGGGCGGGCGTCGTCTCGTTGAGCCAGAGCGCATACTGCACCACCGCGTTGCTGGCCAGCTTGCCGGCGAAACGGTGCGCGCTGAGGAATGCATTGACGGTCTCAAAGGCGACTTCCAGCGGTCCCAGGCCAAACGGCGTGAAGCTGCGCGGGTTCATGCGGACGTAGATGAGCTGGTTGTCGAGCAGCGGAATGACCGCGTCGGTTCCCACCAGTCCGGTGGCTTGCGCAAAGCGAATCGAATCCGGCTGGCCGTCCCAGCGAGGATCGATGCGAATGGTTGCGCCATCGACGGGCCATAACTCCACCGGCTTCGCGGGATCGCCGGTCAGCTCCATCTCGATGGCGCCGAAGCCGCCGACGAGCGCGTCTTCGATGACCTGCTCGAGGAGCGTGCGCAACGAGTCGGACGCATTGGGGAATTCCAGCGCGTGGCGCAGAACCTGGGCGCGCTTCGCCGCAAAGGCGACCTTCTCCGGATCGTGGTCGCGCTTCAGGCGCACCTGCCAGTCCATGCTGGCCACGCGATCCTTGATGAGGTTGATGGCGCGCCGCACCACCGGCGTCTCCGCGAAGCGGCGCAGATTGGCCGGCGTGGGTTTGGGCAGCGCCCGCGACGGGAAGGAATACGGGGCCAGTACGGACGGCAGCGCCACCGTCTTGCGCTGCGCCGTTTCCTCTTTGCGCCCGGCCTCTCCGCGTCCCGCCCCCAGCAGCGCCAGTGCCTGCTTCCATTGCTCTCTGATCTTCACGTCTCCTCCGTTTTCCTTTCCAAAAACAAAAGGCATGGCTCGATGCCATGCCGCTGCCGTCCAACTCAGCACTCAGTGCTCAGTGCTTTGTTACACCCGCAGTTCCCTTCTCGCGGTGTCCGCGACCCGCTCCAGGTCGTTCACCGTGAGCACGCGGATCTGCTGTGTCTCCATCGTTTCCACCCCGAACCGATACTGCTCGACCTGGTCGTCGCCAAGGGCGACTTCCCCGTGGCCGTTGCGCAGCGGCTCGACAATCGCCGTCAGTTCCAGCTCGGCGTGTTCCACCCGGGCCACGCCGCTCCGCAGCGCCGGCGCGCTGAAGGCGAGCACCTTGGCCAGCTCCACGTCGCTGGCGAGCGAGACGGCGTGAAACATGCGGATGACCCCGTTTGGCTTGTAGCCGCAGTCGATCTTCAGCGAGTCGCCGGGCCGCGTGTAGGCCGCCGCGGCAATGCGCTTTTGCAGCAGATCCCAGACCCGCGCGTGCTCCAGGTGGGTGCGCAAGCTCCGGGCGATGGCTGCGCGCCCGGTCAGCGCCTGCCGTGCCCGCAGCTTGCGCGGTTCCACGTAGAGCTGCATCAGCTGCTCCATGCCGGCGGCGGCGTTTTCGGCCAGGCACGCCTTCGGCGCGGTGATCTGGACCTGATGCGAGAACGAATCCTCCATGGTCGCCAGCAGGGGTGGACCGTCCGCTCCCGGCTCGAGCAGGCGGCGCCGCATTTCGGTTTCCATCGCCTCCAGCATGTCAATGTCGGCGTCCGGATCGACGCAGCGCACCCGCGCCCAGTCTTTCGTGAAGCGGACCAGGGGCGCGGCTGAACCCGGCTCACCGGGCCGCGCGGTCTCCCGCAGCAGCACCCCGATATTCACGAACTCGTTCTTCACCGGGTCCGGCACATAGCGGACGAGGAGAAATTCGCACTGGAGTGGCTCGTTCACAGGACCCTTCCAGGAGTACTATCGCCCCAGACTGGCTCGGAGAACGGTCCGGAGCGGACTTCTCCCAGGGCCCGGTTCCAGTTTGGAAACGGCTGCCTGGAGGATTCCCGAAACTCGGTGATCCGCTCCCGCACCCGCGGCCTGCGATCGATCAGCTTGCCCACCAGTTCCTCCAGAACGTCCACGTTGCCTTCATACCACTCCGGCGGCAGCGTCTCTGCGATCTCCCAGAGGCGCTGCGGCTCCAGTTGCTCCATGGCGCTGAGCCAGGGCTCGAAGCTCTCCCATCCCGTCACGTCGCGGTACACCGCGTTGCGCGCATAGACGCCCCGCAGCGGCGCATCGACGAAGCGCCACTCCCCGGAGTTGAAACAGAACCCCTGGTCGATGAACGCCGCGCTGTAGCGCCGTTCCCGGCCCTTGCGGTGAAACAGGGCCTGCCGCCCGTTGGCGTTGCAGGTCCACTTATCCAGCACCAGGGCTCCCGCGAATTCGCGCAGATTCCGCACCTCCATCAACTGTTCCTCGGGCAGGTAGTCGGCCACATGGCCCGGCAGCAGGCCGCCCACCAGCTGCGAGCCGAAATGCAAGCCGGGGCGGCACCGTTCCCGGCGCGGCCCGTGGTCCATTTCCAGCTCCGGCGTCCGCTCGATCAGCCACGAGGTCACCTCCACCACCTCGCAGGCCGGCATGGTCAGGCCGATCAGGGTCCCCAGCCGCGTGCCCAGCAGCTCGTTGGGCAGCACCCGCAGATGCTGCGGATTGTTCTGGAATTTCACAATCCAGGCATGGCCATCGTCGCCCAGCATCAGATGGCTCTGCGCCCCGCCCCGCATCTTCCGGATTTGTTGCGTGGCCCGAACCGTCACGGCTCCTCCGGATTCCTCATGCTACTGCACCGCTCCTCCCGTGAGCTTTTCCTCACGCACCGCCAGCGCCAGGGCCATGGCCATGACGCAGTCGTCGTGCTCCCCGGCCTGGGCCTCGGCGCGCCCGCTGGCCTGGCGCACAAAGCTGCGGCACTCGCGCAGCAGCCGCTCGCTCGAGAAGAGGCCCGGCGCTTCCACCAGCGCCGCGCCCAGATAGCCCAGCATCTGCGGTCGCGAATGGGAGGTGGTCAACCAGCCGTCGCGCTCGTCCTGCTGGAAGATCCGAGCGTAGCGGCAGGTGGCGCGCAGGTGCGCCAGCACGGCCTCGCCCTGGTTGTTGCGCTCCACCGCGAGCAGCGCCCCGCGATATTCGCGGGCCAGCGCCGCGGCTTCCCGGGCGGTTTCGAGCGGCGTCAGCCGCGAGCGCGACTCCGCGCACTGCAGGCCGGAGTCCAGATCGAGGACCTGGATCGCCGTAAAGTCGCCGCTGGTGCCGCCTCCCGCCGGATCGACGGCTACCAGATACTCCCGCCCCGCCTGCGGCGTCAGCCAGAGATGCAGGGCGCCGTTGTGCCGCTGCTCCACAGGATCCTCGATCGCCTGGAGGCGCGCGTCGATCGCCGCGGTTTCGAAGAAGCAATCGCCGCTGGCCAGAAAGCATGCGGACGGATCTTCCGCATACTCCTGCTTCGCCAGGCCGCGGAAATTCCTCTGGATCTGCCGCCGGTAGCCGATCTGTTCCGGACGGAGGTTGTGTTCGCGCATCAGCTGCCGCTCCGCTTCGGTCAGGGACGCTTCTTCCGGGGGCGCGGCCACATACGCCGGTTCCAGCCACCAGGGGAAAAAGTGTCGCACGGTATTTGTCTTCTCCGCCTCCTGCCATTCCTTCCAAAAGCACCCCGATGCGCCCATCGGCGTCGATTCCATCGCCAGCTGCCCGGCGGGCGAGAGGGTGGCCAGCAGCCCGTACAGAGTCTCCTCCGCGTCGCCCGGCCAGCGCGCCAGCTCGGTGCAGTGCAGGTTAGCGATGGTCAGGCCGCGGCCGGCGTTGCGATCACCCGCCGTCTCCACCAGGTATTCGCTGTCGATTCCCGGAAAGACAATCCGCTGCGCGCTTCTGTTCACGCTCTTCAGCGCTCCCGCGCACAGCGACTCCGGCAGCAGTGCGAGGAAGCGGTGCACGATGCGGAAGATCTGCTCGGCCGCCTCCTGGGTGTGCGCCACCTGCACGGTGACCGTTCCGGGATGCGTGATAGTTCGCAAAAAGAATTGCCCCGCAATCCACGTGCTCACGCCCATCTGGCGGGCCTTGAGCACGATGTTTCTCCGGCTCGCCTTCTCTTCGTACAAGCGCTGTGCCGGGTTGGCGGCCAGGGCCACGTTGCGCCCCAGCCGGTTTCTGATTTTGAGGACCGTCTCCGCCAGCGCCAGAGCCGCTTCTTTGTCGGTGTCCAGCTGCTCTCCCAGGTGGATCAGGTCCTTCCTCGTGCCGCTTCCCCAGTCGAAATTCATGGTCGTGTGCCGGGTCACTGATTCATGGTGTATTCCATGGTCAGCTGGGCGTTCTGCGGGTTGGTGCCGCAGCCCGCGCCGGCGGTCTGGACGCCCATGGAGAGGTTATGGCCCGCGGCGACCGATGCGCTGGCCGCGTTGCGATAACTGTACGTTCCCGATGCCAACGTAACGGTCTTCAGCCAGGTGGATGCGGTGCTGTCGTAGACACCGATCACCGGCCAGGTGGTGCAGCCGGAGGGCGGCGTGCCGACCGCGATATCCAGGCGCGTCATGTTGACGGCCGCGGTGGGCGACCAGATGGCGCCCAGGGACGTGTTCGTGGAGGTCCCGAAGGTTCCCCCGAAATAGCCGAACCAGGTAAAGTGCCACGATTGCGAACAGTTCGCGGTTCCGTTCGCTGTAATGCCCGTCGCGTACGATCCTGCCGGGCACTGCGAGGGTGTGGCGGCCAGAGCCGTGGCCGTCGCGGCGTTGCCGCTGACCGTGGCGTTCGCGCTGCCCGCGACGTACCAGTTGTAATCCGGCCCGCAGACCAGGGTTTGCGTGGACGGCGAGGACAACACCAGGGTCGTCGCGGACGTTCCCTGGTTGTCGATGAGCTGCGCGTTCGTCGTCTGCAGCGTCACCGTATTCGCTGACGTATCCGACTTGACGATGGTGAATTCGAGCCCGGTGGGCAATGCCCGGTCCAGCAGCGGGGTGTAGCAGCTGGGCAGGGTAATCGTCTGGGCGCCGCTGGCGGCGTTGGCGATCACGTTCTTGTTGGCCGCGGTCAGGGTCAGCGTCGATGCGGTGTTGATGACCGTGCTGAGCGCAATGCCTCCGTTCGACCGGATCGTTCCCTGGTACGTGACGTTGAAGAACGGATTCACCCCGGAGAAGTGCGCCTGGAATGCATCGCCCTGATCGCCGGTGTACATCTGCGCGGCGTAGGCCGGATAATTCGACCCCGCGGCGATGGGCGTGGACCACACGCGCGGCGTTGCGCTGCTGGGATCGTTGATGTTCGCCCCGCCGCTGGAGAAGCCGGTCACCTCCGCATCCTCGAGCGCCTGATAGTAGTTGCCGCAGCCCGTCAGGTGATGGACGCTGGCATAGGTCGGCGGATTGCCCGACGACCCCGCATAGGTGATCCAGTTGACGCCGCTGGCCATCTCCAGGCAGTCCACATCGGCGATCAGCAGGTTATTGCTGACGCTCGACGCGACGGTGGCCAGGTTCGCCGCCGGGAAGCTGGTCAGGTCCGGCCATTGAATATGGCCGCCGTGAATTTCGACGCCATTCGCTCCGACATAGAAGCCCGCAATCGCTGGGCTGTCGGCATAGGTGTCGGTCCACACGCTCCCCGAACCGCCGGTGTCGTAGATAACGTAACTCGTCGCGTACGAAGCATTGCTCGTCGAGGAGGACGATGCATTGTTGGCACAGGGCGCCGTGGAGCAGGTGTAGGGATAGCCGAAGCCGTGGATCAGATAACCGGTGTTCCCCGTCCCCTCGTTGTAGACCGCGGCGGTCAGCGCATTGCGCACGATGACGTTGTCCAGATGGCTGTCGATCGCGGTCTTCTGCAGATGAATGCCGTAAGCAGGCCGATTGGCGGGAGTAAATGCCGCGCTGCTGTAGCTCACCGTCACGTTGCGCAGCGTGAAGTTGGCCTGATGGCCCGCCGCGGTGTTCTCTTCGCCCAGCAGGATGCCTTCCGCGGTTGTATCGTTCACCGTCACGTTGTCGATGAGCACGCCGCGGAACCATTGCAGTTCGAAACCATGCGTGGCATTGCCGCCGGCCAGCACGCTCAGGTCCTTAAATGTGCAGCCCTGCGCCTGAGCCGTGTTGCCCAGAGAGAACACGTCTCCACTCAGCGTGCCGGGGACCGTCAGCGTGGTTGCGATTTGTGTGCTGTCGGCGTTCACCGTGGTCCCGCCGGAGCCCAGCACGCTCACGCAGGCGCTGTTCGAGGGCTCGGTCAGCGTTGCGGTGACCGGGAAGGTCCCCGGGCCCAGCCGCACCGTCTGATTCTGTCCGCTCGTATTCGCCAGGCTGACCGCGGCATTCCATGCGGCGTTGATGGTCGTATAGTTCATGCCATCGACGGTGAACTCCCCGTTGATCGTGGCTCCGGTAATAGCGCCCTGAGCGTGAAGAAATCCCGGTAACGAGAGGTCTCCCGCCGGATCCAGTCTGGATGTATGCCCATTGCACGTTACCGAGAAGCCGCCGTTCGAGGCGCCGGCCAGAGTCTCGGTGCAATACGGGTTCGTTCCCGCGGCCCCGGTCGCTCCCGCGGTTTGCTGCCAGGTGAAATTCGTCGGGTTGTACCCCAGCGTGTCTTCGGCGTTTCCGCTGTTGTTGGCGTTCTGGGCGGTCAGCATGGAATATGTCTGGTTCCAGTTCGAACACGCGCCGCCGCACGCCACGACCACCGCTCCCATCAGGGAACCGCCGTTTCCGCCGAAGGGCGGATTCTTCATGAAAAGACCGTCGCGGAAGGCCCCTTGCAGGGTGTAACCATAAGGGGTACTCCATCGGCCCAGGCCGGGGGCATACGGGTTGGGATCGTATAACGACGGCAATCCCTGATAAAGCAACATGCTGTTGGCGTTGGTGATCCAATCGGCGTAGTGATTGCCGCCGATTGTTCCGCCGAACAACACGGTGCGTCCGTCGAAGGCGCCAGCACCTGGCTGGTAATCGAAGTAGTGCTGGTTCGCTCCGGTGACTGCTGTGGCATAGTAGTGGGGCGCTTCGACTGTATCGCCCACGGAGAACGTACCCATGGGCGAGTCCACTGCCAGCGAGCTTCCGTCTACCTGCCCGGTAGCTGGATTCCATACATTCAGCAGGTGGGCCATCGGGTAGACGGCATAAGGGTTCTGTGGGGAGACTGCGACGCTGATTGAGGTGATCCCCGAACCGCCGCTGATAACAGCGCAGGAAGACAGACTGGTGTTGCCGATCCAGTTGACCGCCAGCACGGGAGGCGTGGCTCCGGAGTTCACGGTCGGGACGAGCTGGGGAATCCCGCCGCCATAGCCGCCAGTTCCTGAGCTATATCCGCTGCCGCCACTCACCGCACAGGAGGTCACGACTCCGCCGCTCACCGTGGCGCTGGCTGTTCCTCCACTGCCCATGGTGGTATAGGCGCGAGTGGCACTCGCGCTGTACCCGCCCCGCGTTCCTGAAAAAAGCGTTGCGGTAGCGCCCGCGACGTTGTACTCAATCGGCCAGGTGGGGCGAATCGTATTCATCAGGCCCGCATCACTGATAGCTATTCCCTTAGTGTTGCCGGGAATAACCCAGTCTGCCTGCAGGGTGAAGCCCATCCCGGTCATCCCGCCCTGGGCAACAACAGAACCATTGCTGAACGGAGCGTGAACCTCACCGAGGATCAGGGTGTTGGTGCCTACAACGGTGACGTTGCTACAGTCCCAGTTCAGGCCGTCAGCATCGAAGATACAGGCGGGCGTCCCGGTGACGAAGCCCGTGGAGCTTGCCACTGCAATCGTAATGTTTGTTTCCGGGAAAAGGTTCGTGGAACCCTGCGCGATCGCCGCCGTGAGCGTCGTGTACGCGTTCGAGACGCCGTACGTTGCGTCCCAGTCCGCGCCCGTCGCCACGATCGGATTCCAGGCAGAAGATATGTAGCCGGTGCTGTCGCCATGAGTGATGTCGATCAGCGCCAGGCCATCTCCGAGAGCATTGCCATAGATGCCCTGGGTCCTGGTGGTGTTGAAGACCGTGCAGGGGGAAGTGCAGACTGAGCTGGAGGCGGGGGTAGTGCTGATGCTGTTAATGGTGCCTTCAAAGACATCGGGGCCTTCAGTGATAACATCCTTGTTTTCATTGCCCTCATTGTCTCCCGCCGAGATACCTCCGTAAGACTGAATCCAGTTGAGGATGCCGATGTGATCCCCGTTGCCCAGCGCGTAGAGATTCATGTTCAGATCGTTCATCGAGCCGGAAGCGTAGTTGGCTGAGTTCAGAATCTCGCCGATAATGGCGCTTTGATCGAGGCTGAAGTTAAAAGGGCCGTAGAAAGCATTCGTCCCCACGGAAAGTCCCGGAGCGGGATGATTGGAGTTTCCCGTCAGCGGCCAGGTAATGTCCGTCGTAAAAGACGGCCCAAGCGAGTGTCGATTGTCATTCCACTCCCAGGCAGTGCTGGGTGCCGGAATGCAGGAAACCTGCGGACCTCCGGTGCGGTAGTCAGTGAAGCATGTACCTTTCGGCGTAGCAGCAGAAGTGAACGTCGAAGCCGGCGCCTCGGTCAGAGCATAGGTTTCCGGCGCGATAATCTGACAGGCATAGGGAAGCGAAGCACACTGGGCCAGCGTCATCGCAATCCCGTTGTTACTTCCCGAGCTGGATTGCCACTGGTCCGCGTAGAGGTGTCCCTCCAACTGCTTCGCATAGAGGTTGGGAGCCGTCAGCGGACCTGTCAGCGTGCCTCCACTGAGCGGAAGCTGGGCCGCTGCCAGTTGATCGGCGTAGTGTTTGGTCGCTGCCTGGTTCTGTGCGGCCGGATCCGCATTCAGTGTCAGAGGGCCGCTCATAGCTCCCCCGGCCAGGGGTAGCCACGATCCGCTCAGCGACGCGAGGGCGCTCTGCACATAAGCCTGCGAGACTCCCTGCACTGCTGCTACCGTCGAGGGTTCCAGCTGCGCCCGCACCGCCGCAATGGTCGCGGTCGCCGTGGCCGGAACCACCCAGTATTCCTGGTTCACCGTCCCGTCGTTTAAATGATAGACAGCCGTGTAGTAACTGCCGGCCGGCAACGCGCTGGCATTGGGCGTCAGGTTCAGGCTGACGAAACCATCAGCACCGATGGGTGCGCTCAGATTGCCCGCGGCCACCGCCTGGTTCTGCGGGGTGGTAAACGCGGACCAGTTCAGCAGCAGCGTTCCGCTGGCCGGCTTTCCGTCGGCGCGATAGACCGTGCCCTGAACCGTCGTCGTATTCATTTGCGCGGCTACACGCGGCGGAAGCAGGGCCACCGCGATTGCCATGAGTCCGAGCGCTGCTCGCCACACCGGCGCGCAAGCGCGCATCCGCTCTTTGCAGTTTCTGTTGCGCATATTCCTCGTTTCTGAAACCGGCAAGATGCCTTCTCAACCCGTCCAGGCCTCAACCATAGATGTTGACCCACGGGGACCAAATGGAAAAGGGACACCGTGAGGTGTCCCTTCTTTTTCTTTTTTTACTCTATAAGTTCAGAATATCAGATTGAGAGAATAAACCGGCCAAAATTCTTTGAGGGTATTGTGGTGGAAGCCCTTTGTTATGTTGCCTCATTACTTTCGATTTTCGCCTCCCCTCTTGACAATTTTTCCACATTTGGCTCCAGCAGCCCAAATTGCAAAAAACAAGCCGTCAGACGGTCCATCGCCTCTCCATAAATACGGCCGACGGATCGCTCGCTTTCACCCATCAAAGCAGCCGTCTCCGGAATTGTGTAGTCCTCCAGGGCGACGTGGTTAACGAGGGTCCGGGAGAAACGATCGAGCTGCTTCAGGGCCTTCTGCACATCGAGGACAAAGATCATGCCGTCCTCGAAGGTCCGGAGACGATAGCTGGAAACCCGCCCGCGCAGGACGATTCTTCCCAATGCGGAGGGCGCCCGGCCAATCTCCATGGAGATGCGCAGATACCGGTGCAGCAGCCCCAGCGTGTGTTTGCGGTAAAACGCGTAGCCCGCAATGGGTTTGGGCCGCGCCAGCGGCATCGGTTCGGCCACCGCCGTCGTGGTGGCCACGATGCAGGGCATCGCGAGCGCAGCGCTCATACGGCGCCCCCCGTTACTAACAGAGGATTTCTGTGGCGTCCCCGGCGTCCCGGCCGGCGCGTTCGTCTCACCGGCGGCAGGCTTCGCATCCTGCGAGCGCAGCCCGGGCAATAAACCTCGGCACAGCCATTGGCGCGGAACCAGAGCACACCGCACCCCTCACACACTTTCAGGAAGATTCGCAGGTACATCAGTCATTTCTCCAGAGTTCAGCCGTCCGCGGGACCTCGATCTGCTTTCGGTCTCGCGGAGTTGGGGGAGGAAGAGGGCCTGGACGCCACGTGGGCGATATGGGCCTTCCGTTTCATTGTTACGACAGGTAATCAGGCAGTGGATCGAACGTCATCCTCCGTTATTTGGAAGCCTCGCCGGGGGGCATGATACTTCCGCGTGTTACTGACTGCAGCGAGCGAAAGTACTATGTCTGACCGGCGCAAGTAGTCCGACACTAATCACATGAAGCAATGCGTTCAATCACTGGGCAGAGTCAAACACATAGTCCGGCGATAGCTGGGTACTGAAGTCTTTCTCCGCTTGGGGCGGGCTTCGCGAAACAGCGATTCTTTCTGCAAACCCTGAGGTAATGGCTGTATAGCTTTCTGCAAACTTCCGAGAGATGAAATTCCTCGAGTTACACGAGCGCCTGCGGCTCGAGACGTGGCGCCGCATCGACCAGGGAATCCTCAGCAGTTCGCTGCTGGCCCGCCAGACCGGGCTGGCGCAGGCGCACATTTCCAATTTCCTTCACCGGCGCAGGCGCCTCAGCCTTCCGGCTCTGGACCGCCTCCTCCGCGCCCAGGCCATCGGCGTGGAGGACCTGTCTCCCACCGGCGTCTCGTCTCTGGAAGCGGTCGAGGGGTCCATGGACATTGTGCCCATCGTTTCGCAGATCGTCGCGATGTCTTCGCCCATCATCGCTCCCCGCGCGGTTCTCGGCAGCGTGCAAGTCCCGTCCGGGTGGCTGGTCAGTTTTCCTGCCCGTCGCGCGGTCAGCCGCCGCAGCTGGGAGCGATTCGTCGCGGTTCGCGTCTCCGCCGCGCAGGCCCTGCCCATGGACCCGGTCCTCCGCATCGGCTCCATCGTCGTGCTCGACCGCCACTACAACTCGCTGGCCGCCTGGAGGCCGCCCAATCCGAATCTCTATGGAGTGCGCGCAGGAACGCAGATCCTCTTCCGCCACGTCGTCTTCGAGTCCAACCGCCTGGTGCTGCGCCCCCGCGCACTCGAATATCCCATCGAAGTCATCGAGATGGCCCCCGAGGATTCTCCCGCCGATCTGCTGGTGGGTCGCGTCTGCCTCTGTATTTCCGAGGTCTAGGCGGACGTGTCAGAGCATCGCGGCGCTCTGATAGCATCGGCCTCAGAGGTGTTCCATGGATCCAGTTCCAGCCCCAGGCAATGGCGCTCGTCGCAACGAGGACATCGCGCTTGACCTGCTGAAGTTTGTGGCTGCCACCGCCGGCGTAGGCCGCGCCAGCGCTCCCTCCACTGGCTTTGTCGCGGGCGGCGCTCCCAAACCCGAGGAGCAGGTGACCCAGTTGCTGGAGTTGTACGCCCGCTGCCTGCGCGTCGTGGAAGGAAAGCCGGCCTAAGGCTCCGGGTTAGCCCCTTGTCCCGCCCGTCTCATCTCGGGATTCTCGTCTGCGGCGCAGGCGTTTTTGGCCGCAACCATCTTCGTGTGTACCGGGCGCTGGAAGATGAAGGCGCGCCGATACGGCTCGCCGCGATTGTCGAGCCCGATCTTGTCCGTGCCGGTGCTGCCGCCAACGAGTGGGGCGCGCCCGTCTTCTCCTCGGTGGAGGAATGTCTCGCCGCGCGCTCCAGAAATGAGGTTGTTTTCGGTGCCGCCTCGATTTGCGCGCCAACCTCAGTCCATTTCCAGGTGGGCGAAGCTTTGCTGGCCGCGGGCATCGACATTCTTGTCGAGAAACCGATCGCCACCAGCGTCAGCGAAGCCAGCCGCCTCATTGCTATCGCCGCGAACCACGGTCGCATTCTGCAGCCGGGCCATCTTGAACGCTTCAATCCCGCTGTCATCGCCACCGCGCCCATCCTGAACCATCCCATGTTCTTCGAGGCGCACCGCCTCAGCATCTTCAGCCCGCGTTCCCTCGACGTCGACGTGGTCCTCGACCTGATGGTGCATGACCTCGACATCGTTCTGAGCTTCGTACAATCGCCGGTTCACTCGCTCCACGCCGTTGGCCTGCCGATCCTCTCCCGCAAGGTCGACATCGCGAACGTCCGCATCGAATTCGAGTCTGGCTGCGTTGCCAATTTCACCGCCAGCCGCGTCAGCACGGAGAAAGTCCGCAAGCTGCGTTTCTTCCAGCCCCACCAGTACGTTTCCATCGACTACGCCCGGCAGGATCTGCTCATCATCGACGTTTCACGAGCCGCGCACGCCGATCCAGCCGCGATGGCTGCCGCCGCGGCTTCCGCAGGCGCCTCCGGATTCCCAGGGCTCAACATCGAAAAGCCGGAAGTCCGGCCCGGCGAACCGCTGCGTCTCGAGATCGAGTCGTTCCTCGATTGCGTGCGTACCCGCTCCACGCCCCGCGTTTCAGGCGAAGATGGGCGAGCCGCTCTGGCGCTCGCGCTCGACGTCACCGCCGCGATTGCCGAGCATGCGGAGCGCGCCGGCCTTGAGCGCTACATGCACGCACCGCAACCGCTGTCATCCTGAGGGGTGAAGCGACGAAGGACTTTGTGTTTATGCCTTCGCTGCGGCGATCTCCTCCCGCACCTTGCGCATCGTCTCCAGATAGAACGCCAGATTGTGCAGCGTGTTCAGCACCGCGGCCAGCGGCTCCTGCGCCGCCATCAGGTGCCGCAGATAGGCGCGGCTGTAGCGCCGGCAAACCATGCAAGCGCAGCTGGGATCGGCAGGTCCCTGATCCTCGGCATACTGACGGTTCTTGATGTTCAGCCGGCCTTCTGAAGTAAACAGCAGCCCGTGGCGCGCCGCGCGCGTGGGAAGAACACAATCCATCATGTCCACGCCCATGCGCGCGTATTCGGCAATCTCATCCGGATACCCGACGCCCATCACGTAGCGCGGCCTGTCCGCCGGCAACAACGGCAGCGTTGTCGCAATCATCTCCCGCGTGAGTTCGCGCGGCTCGCCCACGCTCAGCCCGCCGATGGCATAGCCGGGAAAATCCATCTCCACCAGCCGCTCCGCCGATTCCCGCCGCAGATCGGCGAACATCCCGCCCTGCACAATCCCAAACAGGCTCGGCGTCTTCTCCTCCAGACCGTCTTCCAGGAGCTGATCGCTGATCACGGTCCGCTGCTGCGCCCACGGCGCACCATGCTTGTGCGCCTCGAAATGATCCTTGCTGCGCTGCGCCCAGCGCAACGTCATATCCAGCGATGCTCTGGCCCGCGTCCGATCCGCCGGGTACTCGGTGCACTCGTCGAAGGCCATCGCGATGTCCGAACCGAGCGCGATCTGCACGTCCATCGAGTGCTCCGGCGAAAAGAAATGCGAAGAGCCGTCGATGTGCGACCGAAACGCCACGCCCTCCTCGGTCACCTTGCGCAGATCGCTCAGGCTGAAGACCTGGAACCCGCCAGAATCCGTCAGGATGTTCCGCTCCCAACTCATAAAGCGGTGCAGCCCGCCCATGCGCCGGATCGCCTCATGCCCCGGACGCAGGTACAGATGATAGGTATTGCCCAGCAGAAGCTGGACGTTCAGCTCCTCCAGCATGTGCTGTGGAATCGCCTTGACCGTCCCCTGCGTGCCCACCGGCATGAACACCGGCGTCTCGACCACTCCATGGGGCAGAGTCAGGGTCGCGCACCTCCCCAGGCGGCTGGTTTGATGGATCTGAAAGGTGAGTGACACTTGCTGATTGTAGCGACCGGCTATTCGCCCGGCTCCCGCTCGCGAAGCACAGCGGGAATATCGCGGCTGCCGTGCAGTATCGCGGCAATCTCAACCATCGTTTTGGTAACCCTGTAGACAACTTGATATTGGCCCACGCGCCAGAAGCGAAGGCGACGGGTTCCGGCAAGACCAGAGCTTGAACGCCCGGACTCCGGATACTTTTGAAGTTGATGGATTGCCTCCCAAAAACGATCGCCCATGCGGTCGGCAGAATCGGGGCTGTCTGCAGCGATGTAATCCCAGATTGCCAACAGGTCGCTCTGCGCCGTCGGCGCGACAAACAATTCTTTCTTGCGGCGCGGCTCTTTGGATTTCATTTAGTTTTGCCGCGGGGGCTGTCAGCTGTTGTCGAATGAGTGTTCACCGAAACCAAATTCCGATGAACGATCTATAGCCCGGCATCAAGCCGATTTCCGGCGCCGCTCTGTCGCATGGGCCCTCAGCCGCGTGAATACCTCTTCCGCTGGAATCCCTTCTCCGCGATCCAACTCCGCAATCCTGCGGTCCAACTCCGCCTGAAACGCCTTCAGCGCCTGCTCGCGTTCGCGCGTCCGCTCCTCTCGCTTCTCCAGCAGGCGCAAGGCTTCGCGAATCACTTCGCTGGCCGACGTGTATCGCCCGGTGTCGACCTTGTCCTGTACGAATTTCTCCAGTTCCGGCGTAAGCGAAACATTCATGACAGCCCTCCGCAGAGCTTGCCTCAAAGGCCAATAATAACAGACTTTGTCATTTTCTGTTATCGGACGAAATCCCAGTTTTAGCCCTGCTACCGCTCCCCGCCGGGTCCCCATCTCCGAGGAAAATCCGCGCAAGCCGCACGTGCGGATTACGTTAATAACTCAGCGCCGCGAAAAACCCTGTCCCAACGTGGCTCAGCGGGCGTAAAGTGTTGCCGGGATTCCCAAATCCCATTTGTCCTGGAGGCTGCTATGTTGAAGCCTTTTCTGATTGTCTCGGTTCTGTCCCTCCTCGGCGTTCCAGCACTCCTGCAGGAGCAGGCTCCGCCAGCTCAAGCAACGCCCCCGGCCGCTGCTCCCACCCAGGCGGCGCCGACACCTCCTACCGGCGTGCAGAACCTGGCCGGCGTTCCTGCCGAGTATGTCGGCAAGGTCAACCCCGTCAAGCCGACGGCCGAATCGCAGGCACGCGCAAAAAAACAGTATGGGTGGGATTGCGCCATGTGCCATGGCGACAGCGGCAACGGCAAGGGCGATGTTGCGACCGAACAGAAGCTGACCATCCGCGATTATCGCGACCCCTCGTCGCTCAAGGGACTCAGCGATGGCGAGATGTTCTACATCATCCAGCACGGCATGGGTCAGATGCCCTCCGAAGGCGACCGCGCCAAGCCGGATGAGATCTGGAACCTGGTGATTTATCTGCGCAGGATGGCCAGCGCCCAGGCGCCCGCCGCCGCGCCTTCCACTTAGGCCGCCTGTCAGGCACCCTGTGCCGGCTCCTTATGGGTGGGAGCCGGCGCTCACCGGCAGTTCCAGTTGCACCGTCGCATGCTCGTCCGCCCAGGGCCGGAAGCACGCGCGGCAGCGAGCCTCATAAACCCCCGCTGCTCCCACCAGCACCAGCTCCTGATTGCTGCCCAGCCGCTGCGTGTGGATCGCCGTGGCGCCGCACCGCATGCAGACCGCCGATAGCTTGGTCACCTCGTCGGCAATGGCCAGCAGGTCGGGAATCGGCGCGAAGGGCTCGCCCGTGAACGTCGTGTCCAGGCCCGCCAGAATCACCCGGCGCCCCAGCCGAACCAGCTCATTGGCGAGGCTGATCAGCGAAGCGTCGAAAAATTGCGCTTCGTCAATGCCGGCCACCTCTACCTCGTCGATCGTCGGCATCAGAACGGCCTTCAGTTCTTCCACATTGGCCACGGTCACCGCATCCAGGGTCTGCGCGCTGTGCGAAGCAATCGCATTCCGGTGGTAGCGCATATCGAGGTCCGGCTTGAAGCAGGCCACCCGGCGTTTGGCGATCTGCGCCCGCTTCAGGCGGCGAATCAGCTCCTCGGACTTCCCCGAGAACATCGGCCCGGTGATGACCTCAATGCGTCCTGGATGAATGACTGGAGGATTCGTTGCCATGCTCGCCTGCTCGCTGTCTGCGAATGCTCCAGTCTATGCCCGTCCCGAACGCGGCCAATGTGGAAAGCAAGGGCGAAACTTCGCGCCTTCAGAAGGCTGAAGCTCCCGCGCCCGTCAGCGCATCAGGTGGACCGTCACTCCGATATTCAATTTCTTCCAGCTGCGGTCTGACGTCCACACCGGAGCCTTCAGTGCAATGGCCAAGGCCAGGCACGCGCGATCCCCCAGCGACAATCCCAGGGCCCGCGTCTGCAACACCAGCCTTGACGCTGTCCGCGCATGCTCCACCGTGAATGCTTCCGCGGATGGAAAGAAGAACTCCAGGTCGCGCCACACAGCGCCCGGATCGTCTCCTCCCTGAATCAGCTTCGTCGCGGCCTCAGTGACGTTGACGGTGCTCACGCTGGCCTCCGCGAGCAACTCGTCCGTCAGCTTCTCCGCCCCCGGCTCTTCGTTAAGGAATGCCAGAATCGCGGAAGCATCCAGCACGACCTTACTCACGCCGAGCCGCCTCTCGCCTTTCGGCGATCAGCTCCTCTGACAAGCTTCTCCCCGGTCCAAAGACCTTCTTCAGCCGCCGCCGAACGTCGCGCAGGCGTTGCTCCATCGTTGCAACCCGCAGGCCGTTGTCCTCCAGTCGCACCTCGACAACGTCCCCCGGTTCAATGCCCAGAGCCTCCCGGAACTGCGCCGGAATCACCAGCCTGCCTTTTTCACTCACGCGCACACGAACCGTATGTTCCATCTCGACTCCCCAGTGGCACCATTATAATCCAGTGCCACTACAGTTCCGCGTGCCACTGCTCTCAAACGAATTTCTGACAAAGAACCGGCACCCCAGGAGCGTTGCCGATTTCCTGGCAGTTTCCATTTGGGGCCTCTGTTTCCTTGACACTCCCCTGCCCGTACGCGATTCTATGAGTCAGGCTTTCCGCGCAGAGCGTGGCTGTGTGCGTGCTCCCGCGGAAAGCCATTTCCAGGTATCCAGGTCCTGGGCGCGGTCGTGACGTCGAAACCACGCGCTCCTGTGGACCCTTCCGTGGAAATTGATCACGTTGTGCGCCGCAGACGGGCTATTTCCGTCCGGCCAGAAGGACTGCGCGTTGACCTTCATCGCTTTTCTGGCGTTGCCTTTCGCCCTGCCTACCGGTATCGCGGGAATGCTGCCCTTCCTGCTCATCATTGTGGTCTTCTATTTCCTGCTCATCCGTCCCCAGCAGAAAAAACAGAAAACCTGGCAGCAGATGCTCGGCAGTCTCAAAACCGGGGATCGGGTCACGACCACCGGCGGCATTCGCGGCGTCATTACTTCCATCAAAGACGACGCCATCCAGCTTCGCATTCCGCCCGACAACCTCCGCATCGAAGTGGTCAAGAGCGCCATCGCCTCCGTGACCCAGGACGAAGCAAAGTAGAGACTCCATGAAAACGAACATCAAGACCAGACTCATCGTCATCTTCGCTGTCCTGGCCGTCTGTGTCGTCGGTATCTTCGGCATTCCCCAGGGTGTCTCGGGAACGGCCCTGAAGCAGTCGCTGCTCAATCGCATTCACCTCGGCCTCGACCTTAAAGGCGGCATGCACCTCATCCTTCAGGTCAAGGTCGACGAAGCCATCAGCGCTGAGACCGACACCGATGTCGCCGGTCTCCAGAGCGACCTGCAGCGCAACGGTATTACCGGCGCTGTCGTCTCCAAGCCCGATGCGAATCGCGCCGACTTCATCCAGATTGCCGGGGTACCCGCCGCGCACAACGACGATGTCCGCTCCCTTCTGGAATCGAGCTACAGCAGCCGCTTCGACATTGCCCCGGGTGTGGGTAACACCTGGACCCTCACCATGAAGCCCACCGTTGAGGGCGAGGCGAAGCAGCGCGCCCTCGATCAGGCTCTGGAGGTCATCCAGACGCGCACCAATACCCTCGGCGTCAGCGAACCCATCATCGAGCCCTACCAGCTCGGCAGCTATCAGATCCTCGTCGAGCTACCCGGTGTCGACGATCTCGGCCGCGTCAAGGACGTCATCCAGTCCACCGCCCGCCTCGAAGCCCACGAAGTGATCAGCGATCAGCCCTGGACCGATCGGCAAACTGCTCTCCAGGCGCTCGGCGGCTACGTCCCTCCCGACGCCGAGCTGCTCCAGAGCGTGCCTGGCGCAGCCGCCGAAGGCAGCCCCGGTGAATGGTATGAGCTCAAAAAGATTCCCATCTGGGGCGGCACGGATATCCGCGACGCGCAGCCCGGCCACAATCCCAACACCAACGAGCCGGAAGTCGACTTCTACCTGACCAGCGCGGCCGGCGATAAGTTCGCTGCGTGGACCGGCGCCAACATCGGTAAGTACATGGCCATCGTCCTCGACAACCGCGTCCAGGAAGTCGCCGTCATCAAAGGCCAGATTCGCGATCAGGGCAACATCTCCGGCGGCGGCATCACCGAGCAGCGCGTGAAAGACCTCTCCATGCTGCTGCGCACCGGCGCGCTGCCCGCCTCCATTGACTTCCTCCAGGAGACCACCGTCGGCCCGTCGCTCGGCGCCGACTCCATCCATCAGGGCGTGGTCGCCTCCATCGTCGGCATGCTCACCGTCATGGCCTTCATGCTGATCTACTACCGCGGCGCGGGCATCAACGCCGATCTGGCCCTCTTCCTGAATCTCGTCATCCTGCTGGGATTCATGGGCTACAGCGGCGCCACCCTCACCCTGCCCGGCATCGCCGGCGTCATCCTTACCATCGGTATGGGCGTCGACTCCAACGTGCTCATCTTCGAGCGCATCCGCGAGGAGCTGCGCGCCGGCAAATCGCCATCGGCCTCCGTCGATCAGGGCTTCGCCCACGCATGGACGACTATCGTCGACACCCACGTCACCACCATCGTCTCGGCGGCCATCCTCTTCATCTTCGGCACCGGCCCGGTCAAGGGCTTCGCCGTGACCCTCACTTTTGGTCTGCTCGCCAATCTGTTTACGGCGGTCTTTGTCTCCCGCGTCATCTTCGACGCCAACCTCAGCCGCAAACTGCACGGCGAGCCGATCTCGATTTAAGCAGTGCGACTTCGAGAGATTTTTCTATAGGCGGATTTTTGTGGAACTGTTTCATGATCCAAAAATCGACTGGCTGGGGAAGAAATGGTATTTCCTCGGCTTTTCCCTCATCTTCAGCGTTGCCGGCCTCCTTTCCATCCTGTTCTGGCATCATTTGCCGCTGGACGTCGACTTCCGCGGGGGCACCGTGGTTCGCGTCAAATTCGCCGCGCACCCCGACGCCGACCGCATTCGCGCCGCCATCGACAAAGCCGGGTTGAGGGATGCACGCATTCAGCAACCCTATGGTCCCGCGGCGAACAACGAAGTACTGATCACCCTGTCTCTCAGCGAGACCAGCCAATCCGCGCTGGATCAGGGACGAGTCACCATCATCAGCGCGCTCACACAGAACTACTCCGGCGACGCTGCGCCGAACCAGGGCAAGCTCGATCTGGACAATGTCGGCGCTGTCGCCCTCACCTCCTGGCTTGAGCAGAACGACCCCGAGCACCTGGGCAACACCCCCGAAGCGGAGACTCGCTACCAGAACCAGGCCAGCGCCGTTCTGAACTATCGCGACGCCCAGCACAGTGGCATCATCGACTCCATGAACGACCTGCGTGGCGTTGTCGATCCCGCTATCCTCAACGCATTGGAACAAAACGCATGGCTCTCCGGCTTCCACTTCCAGGGCGGCGAAATCGTCGGCGCCCAGGTCGGCAAAGTCCTTCAGCACCAGGCCGAGCTTGCCACCCTCTACTCGCTCGGCGGAATGCTGGTCTATCTCTGGTTCCGCTTTGAGCTGATCTACGGTGTCGCCGCCGTCGTCGCCTGCTTCCACGACACCATCATCACCGTCGGCGCCTTCAGCCTGGCCAATCGTGAAATCTCCCTCACCGTCATCGCCGCCATCCTCACCCTGATCGGCTACTCGATGAACGACACCATCGTCGTCTTCGACCGCATCCGCGAGAATCTGCGCCTCAGCCGCCGTGAACCGCTGGCCGATCTGGTCAATCGCAGCATCAATCAAACCCTGAGCCGGACCGTGCTGACTTCCGGCCTCACCTTTCTCACCGTCCTCTCCCTCTTCCTCTTCGGCGGCGAGGTGCTGCGCGGCTTCTCCTTCGCCCTCGTCATCGGCATCCTGATCGGCACCTACTCCTCCATTGCCGTCGCCGCTCCCATGCTGGTGGCTTACCAGGACTGGCGTGCGCGGCGCGGCCGGACCGCTTCTCTCCCCGCTGCGAAGAAAGCCAGGGTATGATGCTGCCATCCCCCGTGGGCTCCGGAAACCTGCATCCTAATCGGCGCAGGGCTGCCCGCCGGAGCGGGACCGGCTGTATCCCGCCTCGGAACTGTGGTATAGAAGGGAACCGGCCCACTCTGTCGGAGGGATTCATGCAAAACCCTGGCGGGTTCAATTCGCGCTTCGACCGCGTGCCGGTGTCAGATTTGCGGGAACAAATCGGGGCCCCTGCGGTGTCTATAAGAGGTGTCAACTACTGAAAGGTCCGAGGTCGGCCATGGCAATGTTTGAGGACATCCTGCTGGAATCCGGGCACCAGATCAAGACGAAGAGCAGGTACTACACCATCGTTGGGTTGCTGCTGAATGGCTCGCTTCTTTCGGCGCTCATCTTGTATCCACTCATCTATCCTGAGGCGCTGCCCAAGGCGATGATGGCGACCCTGCTGGTTGCCCCGCCGCCGCCCCCTCCTCCACCCCCGCCGCCCCCGCCGGAGGTTAAGGTCACCCGGGTTGTCTCCGAGATGCTGAACAACCAGCTCACCGCGCCCACCAAGATTCCCCATGAGATCAAGATGGTCAGAGAAGAAGCCGCACCTCCTTCCACCGGTGTCGCCGGTATGGAAGGGATGGGTGGCTCCGGCGGCGGAGTCATGGGCGGCGTCCTGGGAGCCCTGGGCACCGGTCCGGCGCCTAAAATTCAGGCGGCCGCGCCCAAGAAGATCACCGTCTCCTCCGGCGTCATGCAGGGGAACCGCATCGGCGGCGAAATGCCCCAGTACCCCGCCATCGCCAAAGCCGCAAGAATTCAGGGAACCGTCGTGCTGCAGGCAACGATTTCCAAGAATGGAACGATCGAAAACCTGCATGTCATCAACGGGCCCCCCATGCTCCAGGCGGCCGCCATGGAGGCGGTGCGCAGCTGGAGATATAAACCGTACCTCCTGAACGGTGAACCCGTGGAGGTCGAAACTCAGGTCAACGTAGTCTTCAGTCTTGGCAGCTGATTCAGCCGCCCTGGCCGGCCCACTACCGGTCAGGGCGGTTTCGAATGCTTTTCCGGCCTTCCCGCCTCTGCGGGCGGGTATTCTGTTAGCGCTCTTCGGCACCCATCGCAGCAACGCCTCAGGAGGAAAGATTCAGTGATTCTCGCTCAAATCAACCATTTCTTCGTCAGCCCGGCGCCTCTCGGCTTCTTTCAGGAAGGCCAGACGGTCGGATTCAGCCCGATCGACCTGTGGAACAACATGGGCTGGCTCGCCCGTGGCGTCGTGTTTGTGCTGTTCATCATGTCCATCTGGTCGCTCGCCGTCATGATCGACCGCTACCTCTATTTCAACGCCGCTCGCAAGCAGTCCCGTGAGTTTGCGCCCCGCGTTGCCGGAGCCCTCAAGGAAGGCAAACTCGACGAAGCCGTCAAGGTTGCCGATCGCAACAAGAAGTCGCACCTCGCGGAAGTCGTCACCGCCGGCCTGCAGGAGTTCCGCAACTACGGCGGAGGCGGAGCCGTCAGCCAGGAGCAGATCGAGTCGTCCAAGCGTGCCCTCGAGCGCGCCGAAGCCATCGTTCACGCCAAGCTGAAGAGAGGACTCGGCTCCCTCGCCACCATTGGCTCAACCGCTCCCTTCGTCGGCCTCTTCGGAACCGTCGCCGGCATCCTCAAGGCCTTCCAGGAAATCGCCACCCAGAAGACCCCCGGTATTGGCGCGGTCGCCGGCGGTATTTCTGAAGCCCTGGTCACCACGGCGTTCGGCCTCTTTGTGGCCATCCCGGCGGTGTGGCTCTTTAACTACTTCACTAACCGCGTGGAGGCTTTCGACGTCGAGATGGACAACTCCTCCAGCGAGCTGATCGATTACTTCATCAAACAGAGCAACATTCGCCGGTAATCGACCAGTAGTGAGCGGGGTCCCCGGCCAGCCTGGGTTTGGCTCGACGGGGTGCAAGTGAGCGGGAATCTTTTGAGCCGGGAGCAGCCTCGGGCGCTCCCGGCCCCTGATTGTCGCCGCTGCCCTAAGAAATCCGATCGGAGCGTACCGCAATGGCAATTGCAGTAAGAAACGAAGGAGCCAAGGTCAACGCCAATATCAACGTCACCCCGATGGTCGACGTGATGCTGGTGCTGCTGATCATCTTCATGGTCATCACCCCCATGCTCCAGAACAAGGTGAACGTCGATCTCGCCCAGAGCACGAACGCCACGCCGATGGACGATGCCAATAAGGAAGACTCGGTCGTGGTCGCCATTACTCGCGACAGCAGAGTCTATCTGGGGCAGAATCAGACCAGCGTCGCCAATCTCGGCCCCCAGGTTCGCGACGAGCTCGAGAACAAGACCAGCAAGATCGTCTACTTCCGCGCCGACGCCCGCGCGCACTACGGCACCGTCATGGACGCGATTGACGCCGTTCGGACCGCCGGGGTCGAGGAAGTGGGCATGCTGACCGAACAGCAGCAGCCGTTATCAACCAGCAGGCCTCCATCAGCCGGCGGCCAATAAATCCGCGACCCGCGGCAGAAGTGGAAGAAACGAGGAACTGAATTATGTCCATGAGCGTAGGCGGAGCCGGCGCCCTCAATGCTGAGCCGAACGTAACTCCCCTCATCGACGTGCTGCTGGTGCTGCTGATCATCTTCATGGTCATCGTGCCGGTGACGCCCCGTGGGCTCGATGCCCTGGTGCCGCAGCCCCCCAAGAATCCGAACCAGCAGCAGCCCAACGACCGCACCATCGTCGTCCAGGTCCAGGCAGGTGCTGGAGGCGTTCCCAACTACCTCATTAACGAGACGCCTGTGGCGAAGAATGAGCTCGAGAGCAAGCTGAACGAGATTTTCTCCACCCGCGCCGAGAAGGTGATGTTCGTTAAAGGCGATCCCAATCTGGATTTCCAGGCCGTCGCCTCTGTTATTGACTCGGGCCACGCCGTAGGAGTGGACCATATCGGGCTGATTACGCCGAAAATCGCGGCCGGCCAGTAGCGGGTAATTGCCGGGGAGCACTCCGGTTACCTTGCCTCGGGCCGTGAACGAAGTACAATCGCTTGCGGCAGCATTTTGCGCGGGGCGTTTAGGCCTGGCGAGCTGAAGGAGATGATAGACAGAATGAACCGAATTGCACGTTTACCAGTGCTGGCCGCCGCCACAATCCTCCTGGTGGCTTCGGCGACCGGCTGTAAACGCCTGGAGGCCCGCAATCAGCTCAACAAGGGAGTGCAGGCCTACAAACAGGCGAAATACGAAGAGGCCATCGACCACTTTCAGCGCGCCGTGAACCTCGATCCCACTTATCCCATGACCCGGCTTTATCTGGCTACCGCCTACGCGCAGCAGGTCGTTCCCGGCCTCGATACTCCCGAAAATCTGAAGACCGCCCAGATGGCCATTAACGGCTTTCTGCAGGTCCTCCAGGAGCATCCGGACGATATCACCAGCCTGAAGCAGATTGCCGCCCTCAACTACGATCTGAAGAAATTCGGCGAGGCCCGGGACTGGCAGCTCAAAGTCCTGCAGGCCGACCCCAAAGATGCTGAAGCGGCCTACACCATCGGCGTCGTTGACTGGACCCAGGCGTATCAGAACGCCATCCACGCGCTGCAGAGCGCCGGTTTGCAGGACGACGGCCAGGGCAACGCCAAAATGCCCAAACCCGTCTGCAAGACCATTCAGGACCAGAACACGCAGCTCGTCACCGATGGCCTTGCCTACCTGCAGAAAGCTGTCACTCTTCGCTCCAATTACGACGACGCCATGCAGTATCTGAACCTGATGTACCGTCGCAAAGCCGACCTCGACTGCGGCGACGACGCCGCGCGCAAGGCCGATCTGGCTTCCGCCGGCGAATGGGTCCAGAAGGCTATGGGCGCTCGCAAGGCCAACGAAGAGAAGGCCAACGAGAAAGCCAACGGCGGCGTTGTGATGCAGTAGCTCCTGCTTCACTTCAGGACAAAAGCCCTTGCCCAAAGCGAGGGCTTTTCATTTCCCCTGTACCCTGTACCCTGAAGGCTGTACCCTGTCTTTCGGTGTTCCGCAAAATCCTTATCGCCAACCGGGGCGAAATCGCCCTCCGTATCCTGCGCGCCTGCCGCGAGCTGGGCATTTCCACCGTCGCCGTCTACTCCGACGCCGACCGCGCCGCTCCCCACGTCCTCGAGGCGGACGAAGCATACCGCCTCGGCTTGGCGCCTGCCGACGAATCGTATCTGCGCGGCGATCTCATCCTCGACATCGCCCGGCGCACCCACGCCGACGCCATCCATCCGGGCTACGGCTTCCTCTCCGAGAATGCGGATTTCGCTCAGTCCTGCGAACACGCGGGCATCCGCTTCATCGGCCCCACTTCTTCCGCCATGCGCATCCTCGGCTCCAAAACGAATGCCCGTCAGGCAGCCGATGAGGCCGGGATACCGCGAACTCCGGGCTGCGTGCACGGGCTCGCCTCACCCGAAGAAGCGCTCGACGTCGCCGCCGGGGTCGGCTATCCCGTCATGCTCAAGGCTGCGGCCGGTGGCGGGGGTAAGGGCATGCGCGCCGTCGCTCGGCCCGAGGACCTGCCGTCCGCCTTTGCCGAGGCCAGCAGTGAGGCGGATCGTGCCTTTGGATCCGGCGAAGTCTACCTGGAGAAACTCATCGAGCGCCCGCGCCACATCGAAATTCAGATCCTCGCCGACGAGCACGGCCATTGTGTTTCTCTCGGCGAGCGCGAGTGCTCCGTCCAGCGCCGCCACCAGAAAGTCATCGAAGAAGCCCCCTCCGCTGTCGTCGATGCGGCACTGCGCCGCCGCATGGGCGATGCCGCGGTCAAGCTGGCGCTCTCTGCTGGTTACACCAATGCCGGTACCGTCGAGTTCCTCGTCGACGACAACCGCAAATTCTATTTCCTTGAGATGAACACCCGCCTGCAGGTCGAGCATCCGGT
>PKVY01000048.1 GCA_003131625.1 Acidobacterium sp.
AGTCTCGATCTGCCCGAACGGCAACATCCGCAAAGCGACCCCCTCAATCCTCATGCCTTCGTCGAGCCGTCTTCAGCCGAGCTTTGGCAGGCTGCCGGCCTCGACCCCGGCCAACTGCCGCAGGTGCTGGAGCAATTCAACGGCAAGCTCGCCACCTGGAAACCGATCCGACATTCTCGGCGGAGAATCTGGTCGCTCGACCCCCAGATCACCGACGATCAGGCGAATCTCCTTCTCCGCATCGCCGCGATCCAGGCCATCGAAAATGCGCGCGCCTATTGCCGCAACTTCGACGAGCTCACCGGCCCGCAGCAGATGGCGCTGAGCCAGCTCGTGTATCAGATGGGCGTCAACCTCGAGGAGTTCGGCAATTTCCTCAACCTGATGAACAACGAGCCGGTCGCGGTCTCGGCCCTCACCACACCTACCGCCGACGACAACGACTACTGGCAAGCCGTCCAGCACTCGCTGATGCAGAGCCAGTGGGCTCGGCTTTATCGGGTCCGTGCCGTCGCCGTCATCGCGATGCTTGACCCGCAGTACCTCGACGACCCGGCTGCATCGGAGCATCGGGTTGCTGCTGTCCTGCGTCCGATCGCGCACCGTCGTCGCGGCCGCGCTCGCCTGCGCACGGCGTCTTACCATAGTCGCCACCGTGCCGGATCAACCGTCGCCAGGAAAACGCAAAGCACCCGCGGCAAACAAAAAGCCTGATGGCTGCCGAGCGTGACGCGTCTACACCCGCTTTTCCACCCAGCACACATCCCAGTAGCGGCCGAACTTATAGCCGACTTCGCTGAACGTGCCGACCGGGCGAAAGCCGAATCGCTCATGCAGCGCCGCCGAAGCCGAATTCGGTGGAACGTATCCCGCAACGATGCGATGAATATTCTCGCCGGCGATCGCGTCGAACAACGCAGCGTAGAGTTTGCCGCCGAGGCCTTGACCGACGGATTCGGGCGCGCAGTAGATGCTGGTCTCCACCGTCGTGTCGTAGGCCGGCTTGGGACGCCAGCGCATGGTGCCTGCATAGCCGAGAATCACGCCGTCTTCTTCGGCGACCAGCAGCCGATGCCGTCCCGTTTCGGCAAACTGACAGAACCATTCGCGGCGCTGGGCTGCTGTTTTGGGTTCGAGGTCGAACGTCGCCGGCGAGTGAACGACGTAGTGGTTATAGATTTCGGTCAGACGAGGCAGATCGTCGAGGCGAGCGGCTCGCATAGCTAAGCCGGACAAGAAGCTCCTCCTTCCAAAGCAGGGTCACGCAGTTATTGCCGGATCGCTATTGACGATCGGGCGTCACCTTCACGAACATTCCTTCCGGAAGCTCGCCTTCGAGCAGATGGACCACGCCGTTTTTCACGTATCCCTTGAGCGGCTGCTGTTGCGGATCCTTCGGCTTCGCGGGATTCGGCGCCGGTTTGCGCCCGGTGCCACGATCCATCGCCGCGTTGGCCAGCCGGTCCGCCTTCTGATTCTTCCCGCGCAGGACGTGTTCGATCCGAAACGCATCGAGCTTCGCGACGCGGCGCTTCGCTTCATCGTGCAGCGGGCGTAAGTCGGGGCTCGCAACTTTGTAGCGTCCCTGCATCTGCTTGACGAGCAGTTCGGAATCGGCAACGACCCGAAGCCGCAGGTGTTCGTGGTGCAGGGCCCACTCGAGCGCCGCCAGCAGAGCCGAATATTCGGCGACATTGTTAGTCGCCTTGCCCAGAAACTCGCTCAGCTCGGCCAGCTTGTTGCCGTCGGCGCCCTCGATAAACACTCCGTAGCCGGCTGGACCCGGATTGCCGCGCGATCCGCCGTCGCAATAGGCTGTCACCCACTCTCCACCGGCATTGTCGGCCGAAAACAAGCTGGCGTTCTCTCCCAACATAAAGCGAGTGTAGCGGACGGGCGTTTGGCGGTTTTTTGTCGTCGGTTTGCATGGTCCAAGGGGGTACCCCTCCCCCCTGGGTGGGGCTGTGGCAAGTGGTTGCAAGCGCAGGGCTTGCGCGAGGCCTTCTTTGGACTGTGGCAAGCTGCTGAAAATGCAGGGCATAGACCCAGGGGCCTGGTCGGTGGTGGGGGGGTGAGGTGTCATGAGCGCCCTGGCTGTTCTCCCTTTCTGTATCGGTGATCCCAATAGAAAAGGCCACCCTGATGGCGGCCTCACGCGTAAGTCTGGCAGGGATTTTCTTCTTTGCCCCCTATTATCAGGATACCAAGTCCAGCAGTAAAACCGGCCAAATATCTTTGAGGCTATAAGGGTGTAAGTGGCTTGTTATGTGGGGTCATTACTTCGGTTTTTGGGCTCCCCTCTTGACAAATTTTCCACATTTGGAGTTTTCGCGGCCGGACATTGATTTTCAGCGCTGGCTTGGCCTGGAGACTGAGTCAGGGTTGCTGCTGGACGGCGGTGGAATCGCCGGTGCGGTGATCCTGAATCTGGAACGCCAGAAAGTCGTGCACAGCGCTGAGCGCGTCCGGGTCGGTGGTCACGATTCGAACCCGCCCGCCCCGATCAGTGGGCTGAAACACGTAGGAGATGACGGTCTGCTTTGCTTTCATCACCGGGACGCCGGGCGGGACCTTGTCGTGGATGAACATGGGGACGTCGAAGTTGCCGGCGGAGAACATGGCGGCGATGTGGGTGAGGTGCGCGCGAATCTGGTCGCGGGTGGCATCGTCGCGGTCCGCCTTGATGTCGACCTCGATGATGCCGCCGTCGGGAAGCAGAGTGAAATGGTGGGCGGTGGCGTCGTGGGAGAAACCCATGGCGTGGTCACCGCGCATGTCAACGCCAGCGGCGTGCGGATCAGCGGGGCTTTGCTGCTGGCCCATGGGGCAAGCCATTGGGCTTTGCGCGGGGGAGGCGGCGATGAGGGAAAGGGCGGAGAGGAGGATGGCGATTTTCATGGGCGGTTTCCTTTCGGGGATCGATGTTCGGTTGCTTGCGGGCGAGTGATTCGAGGAGTCCGGCGCGCCGGCCGGGCGGGGTGCGGTTGAGACGGCTCTGCCAGGCAGCGACGGTTTGAGAGAGCCAGTCACGGAGCTGGGTTAACTGGGCGATTTGCAGGTCGAGGGAGCGGACTTTTTCTGAGGCCAGGTTGGCCACGCGGCGGCAGGGAGCGCCGCCGGCGGCTCGTTCACGGAAGATTCCTGCGAGCTCGGTGAGGCTGAAGCCGGCGTGGAGACCGGCGCGGATCATCCGGACCTGGGTGAGCGCATCGGAGGGAAAGAGGCGGTAGCCTCCCGCAGTGCGCAGCGCGGCGGAGAGGAGCCCCCGCTGCTCATAGTGGCGGATGGTGTCGGGGCTGACGCCGGTTGCGGCGGCGAGTTTGCCCGTTGTCATGGCGCCTTTTGGCCGGGGAGCTTTCATTCTGGACACAGTATGGACTCTGGAACCGGTTCGAGGGTCAAGGGGAAAATGGTGGGGCGTTTTGAACCCGGGTCACAAAGGCGCGGCTCGGTCAGCGCAATCTATAATCGGTGTTTGATCTTCCTTCACCGAACCGCAACGCCGATTCCGACTGAGAGAGGTGAACGATGGCTGCTTCCAATCCAACGCTTGAGATTTTGAAACCGCGCGCCGACTGGATCGTGCGCCGCAAGGCTGAGGCCGCGCGCACCGGTGACACCAACCTGTCGCAAATGCACTTTGCGCGCAAAGGCCTGCTCACGGAAGAAATGGCCTACGTGGCGAAGCGCGAGGATCTGGCGGTGGAAGTGATCCGCGACGAAGTGGCTGTGGGGCGGCTGATCATTCCGGCCAACGTGAACCATCCGGAACTGGAGCCGATGGGGATTGGGATCGCGACGCGGTGCAAGGTGAACGCGAACATCGGCAACTCGGCGATCACGTCGAACATCGACGAAGAACTGCGCAAGCTGCATATGGCGATCCAGCATGGGGCGGACACGGTGATGGATTTGTCGACGGGCGGCGATATTCCGGAGATTCGCGACGCCATCCTGCGGCACTCGCCGGTGCCGATTGGGACGGTCCCGATTTATGAGGCGCTGGCGCGCGTGAAGCGGCTCGAGGACCTCAATATTGACGTTTATCTTGAGGTGATCGAGGAGCAGGCCTCGCAGGGTGTGGACTATTTCACAATTCATGCGGGCGTGCTGATCCAGTATGTGCCGATGGTGGCGAAGCGCATCACGGGGATTGTGAGCCGCGGCGGCGCGATCCTGGCGCAGTGGATGACGCACCACCACAGGCAGAATTTCCTGTACGAGAACTTCGATCGCATCGTGAAGACGATGGCGAAGTACGACGTGAGCTTCTCGCTGGGCGATGGATTGCGGCCTGGATCGATCGCCGATGCTTCTGACGAAGCGCAGTTCAGCGAGCTGAAGACGCTGGGTGAGCTGACGGCGAAGGCGTGGGAGAGCGACGTGCAGGTGATGATCGAAGGACCTGGGCATGTGCCGCTGGACAAGATCAAGGAGCAGGTGGACAAGGAAGTGGAGTACTGTTTCGGGGCGCCTTTTTATACCCTTGGCCCGCTGGTCACGGACATTGCCCCCGGCTACGACCACATCACGAGCGCGATTGGCGCTGCGCTGATCGGCTGGCATGGCGCGAGCATGCTGTGCTACGTGACGCCGAAGGAGCATCTGGGGCTGCCCAACGAGAAGGACGTGAAGGATGGGATGATCGCGTACAAGATTGCGGCGCACGCGGCGGACATCGCGCGGCACCGGCCAGGCGCGCGGGATCGCGACGACGCGATCAGCTATGCGCGGTACACGTTCGACTGGGAGAAGCAGTTCGCGCTGTCGCTCGATCCGGAGACGGCGCGGTCGATGCACGACGAGACGCTGCCGGACGATTATTACAAGGAGGCGGCGTTCTGCTCGATGTGCGGGCCGAAGTTCTGTTCGATGAACTGGTCGACGAAGGTGGATGAGTTCAACCGGACGGTGCATGGGCTGGAAAAGCAGGACCTGAGCGAGCTGGTGACGCTGCAGGCGCAGCAGTTGGGTGCGAAGCGGTGAATGCCTGCGGTAATGCTGCGAAAGGCCGCCCCTGGTGGGCGGTTTTTTGCTTTGCGCCATTTGTTTTGCACAGGGAAGGAACCTGCGCAACCAACAGACGGTCCGACGTATCTGACGAGAAGAGCGCAAAATGAGAAGAGGAGCAAGACCATGACGACGTGGAAATTCTGGGCAGCCTTTGGTGTTGGAGTCGCGGCGGGAGCGGCTCTCGCTTTGATTTACGCGCCGCAGTCGGGCGCGCGGACGCGGCGGCAGATTCGCCGCAGTATCGCGGAAGCGGGCGACATCATCCGGGATACGGCCGACAGCGTCCAGGATTACGCCGGCAAGTACATGAAGGCCGGCAAGGATGTGGTCGGCGACGTGGTCGATTCGGCGCAGAATGTGGTGACGGCGGCGAAGCGGATGACGTCGTTCGGGTGAGGAGAGTTCACCACAGAGGACACGGAGAGCGCAGAGAAGGCATTTTCTGGAATGCCTGTCGAGCCTTAAAGTCGCGCTAATTCTGCGATCTTTACGGCACGGCTGAAAGTTGTCCCCTGCGAAGCCTCGGATTTTTCGCGTCCAGACAGAGCCACGGCGTTCAGGCTTGTGGAGATTTGGGTCCTGATGTGCAGAAAAATCTCCGGCGGCGGCAGCGAAAATCTGAAAAAATAGCGGCATGACTACGACTGCTGCCTCGCTTTTTTCTGAGCGTATCGGGCGGATTGAGATTTCCGCCACCATGGCTGTGACCGCCGAAGCTGCGAAGCTGCGCGCGCAGGGTGCGAAGCTGGTGGATTTTGGCGCGGGCGAGCCACACTTTGCTACGCCGCAGCATATTAAGGATGCGGCGATCGCTGCAATCCAGGCAAATTTCTCAAAGTACACCGTGGTTTCCGGGATTCCGGAGGTGCGCCAGGCGATTGTAGAGCGCCACGGCGCGGATTTCGGGTCGAGCTACACGCCGGACGAGGCGATTTTCTCGACGGGCGGGAAGCTGGCGATCTTTAACGCCATTCAGGTACTGGTAGATCACGGCGATGAGGTGATTGTGCCGGTGCCGTACTGGGTGTCGTACAAGGACATCGTGCAGTACGCGGGCGGGACGTGCGTATTCGTGGAGGCGCCGGAAGCGGAGAATTTCCGCGTCACGGCGGATGCGATCGAGCGGGCGATCACGCCGAAGACGAAGGCGATCCTGCTGAACTCGCCGTCGAATCCTTCGGGCGCGGTGATGTCGCCGAAGGACCTGGAGCGGATCGTGCATCTGGCGCACGAGCGCGGAATCTGGGTGCTGCTCGACGAGTGCTATGTCTATCTGCAGTACACGGGCGCGCTGGTGAGCGGGGGATCGTTCACGGATGCGAAGGAGCATGTGGTGGTGCTGGGGTCGCTGTCGAAGACGTATGCGATGACGGGATGGCGGGCCGGATTTGCGCTGGGGCCGAAGCCGGTGATCGCGGCGATGGCGAAGCTGCAGAGCCAGTCGACCTCGAGCAGTACTGCGCTGGTGCAGAAGGCGGCGATTGCGGCGCTGCGCGGGTCGCAGGAATGCGTGGGAGAGATGCGGGCGGATTACCTGACGCTGCGGGATCGGATTCTGGCGCGGCTCGGGGAGATTCCGGGGATCACGTGCACGAAGCCGGAAGGCGCGTTCTACGTGTATCCGAATGTGGCGAAGTATTTGGGGAAGGCGGGCGTACCGACGGCGATGGAGCTATCGAAGCGGCTGCTGCATGAGGCGCACGTGGTGACGGTGCCAGGCGAGGCGTTCGGGACCGCGCAGCACATCCGGTTGTCTTATGCGGTGTCGCACGCCGATGTGGATGAGGGGCTGGACCGGATGAAGGCGTTCTTCGCGAAGCTCTAACGGCAGCCTGTAGCCTGTAGCGGGTCGCCAGGAGCCCGGAGCCGGGAGCCCGTAGCCGGTAGCGAATCGGTCAATCCGGCTCCTCGTGAAACGAAATCAGGGGCTGAAGCCCACTTCTTTTCGAGGCCTTTGCGGCACGAGTGAACTCGTGCCCTGATACAAAGGCTGCTAGGTACACGAATCGCCAACACTACTCAAATGGGAACCCGCGACCTCGTGCTACTATCCACCTCAGTCCTGACGCCCCTGAAGTCGGACCTAATCAGAACCGGCGGAGGCCGTGATGAGGGCGCGTAACAGGTCGTTTGGGAAACTTGGACAGTCGGCGGAGCAGGTTGAAATTTCTCTGCTGCCGCGAGATCGGGAATGGCTTGTCATCACTCATCGAGGTGATGAACTCAAGGCTCCGTTCCACCTTGCGAGCTCACTCAAAGAGGCCAAGGTGGACGGCGTCTACCTTTCCGTCAGAATGCTCTTTCCGGAAAGGTCTGTCACCCGATCACAAGTCGAGTACAGTCTGGCGTGTATTCCAGGATTGCCATCCGACTGGCACGACATCGAGTTACCTTCAGCGCTTGCACATCTGGTCTCGACCCGTTTCCAGACGCCGCTGGAGTGATCGCTGCCAGATGCCTGAGTGAATTATCGTGATTGAGACGAGCTTGAGGATAAGCCCACAGGCGAGGCCAGGGCATCCCAGGAGGGCCCTGTTTACTGATCCACGCCAAAGCAATAGATTTCCGTCACCATGCCGCGGAACGCCAAGGCGTACTCTCCCGGGGCAAGCGGGTGTTCCGCTACTATGCGATACGAATTCTTGCCATACTCCTCGAACCTGATCGGCACAGCGCCTTCGTCAAGATCCGATGTTGCGGAACCTCCGAAGACAGAGCCGTGGGATTGCGTCATCACGTAATCGCGGTGATCCTTTGAGGTTTTCAGCACACGTAATTCGTAGACAGACGCGGGATTGATGGCGGAGCGTCCTCGAACGACGAACTGCGCGGTTGACGGAAGCCTCACGGACGCGTGCGCTGGCTTGAATTCCGACTCCATCTTGACCGACGCATATCCTGGCAGAACCTTGCTTTTTGCGCGGAACGTTACCGTATCGCGCTCCAATTCAATTAGCTTTCCGTTTGAATCTAAAGAGTAAAAACTGTTGATGTACTGCGGCTCCGCGACAGGAGTGCCATCTGTGGTCTGAGCGTCAACCACTCCGATCGCGCACGCCGCCACCAGTGCAATTGAAATAGTCATTCCGATGCCTGCTACTCTGGCGGCGATCATGGTCTCACATCATACAGCGATTTTTCAAAGGCTCGCTCAGGATGCCAGCGGCGAAGCGTCGAGCTTCAGGACCAGCATCGTCATGTCGTCGTGTTGCGGAGCGCCGGCGGTGAATTTGTCGGCGGCGGCGAACAGGGCGTGAAGGATTTCGTCTGCTGGTTTGTCGCGGAATTTGCGGGCGGCGGCGATCATGCGATCTTCGCCCCATTCTTCATCATCGTGGGTCATGGCTTCGCTGATGCCGTCGGTGTAGAGGAGCAGGAGGTCGCCGGGTTCGAGGGTCAGCGACTGCTCGACGTAAGGGGCGAGGGGAAGCAGGCCGACCACGGGACCGCCGGCTTCAAGGCGGATGACTTCGCCATTGCGGAGCAGGACCGGCGGATTGTGGCCGGCGTTGACGCAATCGAGGCGGCGGGTGCGCGGATCGTATGCGGCAAAAAAGAAGGTCGCGTAGCGGTTGGAGGCTGAAGCCTCATACACCAGCACGTTGACCTTGCGCATGAGCTCGGCGAAGTTACGGGGGCTGTTGAGGGAGACTCCGCGAAGCGAGGCGCGCAGGCTGGCCATGAGCAGCGCGGCGGAGATGCCCTTGCCGGAGACGTCGCCGATGGCGAGGCCGAGGCGGTCATCCTCGAGCGAGAAGACGTCGTAGTAGTCGCCGCCGACGCCGAGGGCGGCGCGGCAGGCACCGGCCAGCGAAGCGCCGGCGATGTCGGGCATCTCCTGCGGGAAAAGGCGCTCCTGCACTTCGCGGGCGATCTCCATTTCGCGATCGACGCGCTCGCGCTGGGCGGCTTCCGCAGCGAGGGAGTGGGCGAGCTCGCTGACTTCGAGAGCGAGTCCAGTTTGGCGCGCCACGGTTTGCAGCACCTGCAGGTCGGTGCGGGACCAGGCAGCCTCAGAGCGCTTGGGACCGAGGGCCATGACGCCCATGAGGCGGTTGCGGCCGGGCAGAGGGACGAGCAACTCAGCATTGAGCAGGTCGAGAGCGCGACGCTCGGCGGTGCCGGCCATCAGGTACCAGGCGTCGGGATCGTTGCGGTAGAGCCGCGCGGGTTCGTTGGAATTGAGGAGGTAGCGGATGGACGAGGCCTGCGCGGGCAGAGTGAGGGCCCCATCGGCAGAGACGCCTACAGCCTGCTCCACGTAGAACGAATCGCCGCGGCGCAGCAGCAGGGCGATCTGGCGGATGTGCAGCGTATCGCAGATGCAGCGGGCGACGGTTTCGAGCAGAGGCTTGGTTTCCGTAAAGCGGCGGACCTCATCGGAGAGCTCGTTGAGCACGACCTCGGCGTTGTAGGCTTCGCGGAAAAACTGCTTGTCGAGCCATTTCTCGATACGCTTGCCGACGCCGAAACGGAGAGCAAGGAAGAGGGCGAGGAAAATGAGCGCGGCCCAGATGTCAGAGGGTTGCGGGACGCGGCGCTCGAACATGGGGAGGAAAAGGCGGAGGCCGACGACGAGCAGCAGACCGGCCTGAACGACCCACAACGTGGCTTTGGCGAGGGCATAGCGGGTGCCGATGCGCAGGAGAACGCGGACGTCGAGAGCGCGCTGCACGACGACGACATAGGCCAGAGTGAGAGGCGCCAGCATGAAGAGCACAGCGCCGCCGCTGCGAATCCAGTACCCAGTGGTCGTGTTCCCGGTAATGCCGAAGTGGGGCAGCAGCACGAAGACGAGCAGCAGCGAGCCCATGCCGATGCTCATGCCAGTGGTGAGGACGCGGAGGCGGCGGCGGGCGTCTTCAGTAGAGGCGGAACGCAGCTTATCGAGGGTGAGGACGAGATAGAGAACGACGCAGAGCAGGTTGAGGCTGTTGATGATGGCGCTGGCGATGTCGCTGGCGCGGGTGAGAAATGGCCCGTCGCCTCCGCCGTAGTTTTCCATGTAGATGGAGGGATAGAGAAAAAGGACGGAGACGCCAAAGAGGGCGAGGAGAAGCCACTTAATCCATCGGGCGCGGGCATCGATGCGCGAGCGTTCGGGAAAGTAAATGCCGAAGAGAAGCAGGGCGGGCGCGCCAGCCAGCTGCAGCGTCTGATACCAGAAGCCGCGCAGGGCCAGCGCTATGCCGCTGGCAAGGCCAGGATTAATGAAAACGACGCTGGGAAAAGTAAGAAGAACGAGGAGAAGCCAGGCGTTGCGATCGGCAGGTCGAGTGAGAACGACCCAGTAGCCGATGAGGAGACAGACCAGAGTGAGCAGGCCGACGAGCAGGAAGCCTTGCCAGAATGCCCACAAGGGGGACAGGCGGCCGTAGAGATACGGTGTGCGCGCCAGAGTCAGGGTCAGGGTGGCGTGGGAGCCATCAGGCCGGGTGACGTCGACGTCGAGAATGTCGCCGGGGTGGCTTTCGGAAAGCACCGTGGCCCATTGGGCCGTTCCGCTGTAGGCGGCGCCGTTGAGGGCTTCGATGCGATCAGCGGCAGCGAGGCCGGCGGCGCGCGCTTCGGGCTGGAGACCACTCTTGTGGATGAGGCGCGAATCGGAGTCGAAGCGGAAGGGGACGTCGACGCGCTGATCCCAGTGGACACGGGTGTCCCACAGGTCGACGACGCCCGCGATCCAGTAGCCCAGGCTGGCAAGGATCCAGAGAGCCAAAAAAAGGCGCAGGAGATTGGGTGAGACGGGCTTCTTCCGACGTTTCATCCGTGGGGACATAGTATCCGGTTGACCGGGATTTGGCAGCGTGGATTTTGGTCACCGAGACCCATGCTCCATGCCGCAGGGTTATTCTTGATACGCACTCGGGAGGGGTCGAAGTTCATGCGTCTGTCAGTCACGGCATTAGCGTTCGTCACTATTTCCTGCGCAGCTCAGACCAGGCCGGCGATCCTCGGGATCTCGCATATGGCGGTGTACACCAGCGATTCGGCCAAGGCGGAACATTTTTATGTGCACGATGTCGGGCTGGTGAAGGGAGACGATCCGGAGCGCAGCGATGGGGTTCGCTACTACGTGAACGAAGAGCAGTTCATCGAGGTGTTGCCGATGCCTGCCGACGCCGGCACGAATCGGCTGGACCATCTGGCTTATATGACGAAGAGCGCGGAGCAGATGCGCCTTTACCTGGGCGCGCACGGAGTGACCGTGCCCGATAAGGTGCAACACAGCAGTGACGGCAGCGCGTGGTTCGATGTGCAGGACCCGGAAAACAACAAAGTGGAATTCGTGCAGCCGCCGACGAAGATTCTGGCGACGAAAAATACGGCGGCGCTGTATTCGCTGACGGGCGGCGATCCGATTGGGCGGCGCATGATTCACGTGGGGATGTTCGTGCGGAGCCGGGAGAATGAGGACAAGTTTTATCGGGAGCTGCTGGGGTTCCAGCCCTACTGGTACGGCGGCATGCATGCGGACCACACGGACTGGGTGTCGCAGCAGGTTCCGGACGGGCACGACTGGCTGGAGTACATGGTCTACAACGGACAGGGCGCGCCGGATCACATCGCGCAACAGCAGCTGGGAGTGCTGAACCACTTCTCTCTGGGCGTGGTGAACATGGAGAAGACGGTGACAACGCTCTACGCGGAGGATCGCCTGGGTGACGCTGCGCCGCGTCCGCAGGTCGGGAGGGACGGGAAGTGGCAGTTCAACTTTTACGATCCGGACCTGACGCGGGTGGAGCTGATGGAGTTTTCGGCGGCGGCGAAGCCCTGCTGCTCGGAGTTCACGGCGGGGAATCCCACACCGGAGGGGCAGCCGTAAGGGCAGGCAATAGGGAGTAGGAAACAGGGACCAGGGCGGCGGCGAATCGCAGGTAAATTAACACGCAGGACTGGGGTTGGCGTGGTAGCATCGCGTTCGCCCAGCAAGCGGCCTGCCATGGCGATAGCAACCATTGACGGAACAGCGCGCGAGTTCTCCCAGGGCGAGCGGCTGCTGGAGGTCATCAACCGCGCCGGCATCGAAGTGCCGCAGGTGTGCTATCACCCGCAGATGGGGCCGATCCAGACCTGCGACACGTGCATGGTGGAGGCGGACGGCAAGCTGGTGCGAAGCTGCGCGACGCCGGCTACCGATGGGATGAAGGTGGCGACCGAGTCAGCGCGGGCGCAGGGGGCGCAGCGCGAGGCCTTCGACAGGATTCTCGGCAATCACCTGCTCTACTGCACGGTGTGCGACAACAATAACGGCAACTGCACAGTGCACAACACGACGAAGCTGCTGGCGGTCGAGCACCAGGAGATTCCCTACAAGCCCAAGCCGTACGAAGTCGACATGTCCAACCCGTTCTACCGGTACGATCCGGATCAGTGCATCCTGTGCGGGCGCTGCGTGGAAGCGTGCCAGAACGTGCAGGTGAACGAGACGCTGAGCATCCGTTGGGAGGATGAGCATCCGCGGGTGCTGTGGGATGGCGGCGCGCCGATTGGCGAGTCGAGCTGCGTTTCGTGCGGGCATTGCGTGACGGTTTGCCCGTGCAATGCGCTGATGGAGAAATCGATGCTGGGCGAGGCGGGCTACTTTACCGCGCTGCCGAAGCCGGCGCTGGACGGAATGATCGACGTGGTGAAGGGGATCGAGCCGGAGTTGGGGTACGAGGCGATCATGCAGTTGTCGGAAGTGGAAGCGGCCATGCGCGAGTCGCGGACGAAAAAGACGAAGACGGTGTGCACGTACTGCGGGGTGGGATGCAGCTTCGATATTTGGACTCGTGACCGGCACATATTAAAGGTTGAGCCGGCGGAGGGTCCGGCGAACGGCATTTCGACGTGCATCAAGGGCAAGTTTGGATGGGATTTTGTGAACAGCCCGGATCGGCTGACCAAGCCGCTGATTCGCGAGGAGGGACGGTTCCGCGAGGCGACGTGGGATGAGGCTCTGGGGCTGGTGGCACGAAAATTCGTGGAGATCAAAGCGGAGAGCGGGCCGGACGCGCTGGCGTTCGTTTCTTCGTCGAAGTGCACGAATGAAGAAAGCTATCTGATGCAGAAGCTGGCGCGGGCGGTGATCGGCACCAATAATATGGACAACTGCTCGCGCTACTGCCAGGCGCCCGCGACGGTCGGCTTGTTCCGGACGGTCGGGTACGGCGGCGATTCCGGGTCGATCTCGGACATCGAGCAGGCCGATCTGGTGCTGATCATCGGGAGCAACACGGCGGAGAGCCATCCGGTGCTGGCCACGCGGGTGAAGCAGTCGCACAAGCTGCGCGGGCAGAAGCTGATTGTGGCGGATTTGCGCCGGCATGAGATGGCGGAGCGGGCCGACGTGTTCCTGCATCCGCGGCCGGGGACGGATCTGATCTGGCTGAGCGCGGTGACGCGGTGGATTTTCGACAATGGCCTGGCGAAGACGGACTTTCTGAAGCAGTGGGTGAATGGTGTCGACGAGTATCGCAAGAGCCTGGAGCCGTTCACGATGCAATACGCCAGCGAGCGGACGGGGTTGCCGGAGGAGACGCTGGAGCGAGTGGCGCGGATGATCGCCGAAGCGAAGAGCGTGTGCGGGCTGTGGGCGATGGGGGTGACGCAGCACTCGATGGGGTCGGACACATCGACGGCGATTTCGAATCTGCTGCTGGCGACGGGGAATTACATGCGGCCGGGAACGGGCGCGTATCCGCTGCGCGGGCACAACAACGTGCAGGGAGCGAGCGATCACGGCGCGATGCCAAATAATTTTCCCGGCTACCAAAGCGTCGCCGATCCGGAGATCCGGGCGAAGTTCGAGAAGGCGTGGGGCGTGACGCTGCCGCCGAAGCCGGGGTTCGACAATCACCAGATGATCGACGCGATACATGACAAAAAGCTGCGGGCGATGTATGTGTTCGGCGAAGAGATGAGCTTGGTGGACTCGAATGCGAACTACGTGCAGGATGCGCTGACGAAGCTGGACTTTTTCGTGATGCAGGATATTTTCTTCACGGAAACATGCCGCTTCGCCGATGTGATTTTGCCGGCGAGTCCGAGTCTGGAAAAAGAAGGGACGTTCACCAGCACGGAACGGCGGATCCAGCGCTTGTATCAGGTGTTTGAGCCGCTGGGCGAGAGCCGGCCAGACTGGAAGATTATTCAGGAGATTGCGAACCATCTGGGAGCGCAGTGGGATTATGCGAGTCCGGCGGAAATCTACAGGGAAATTGCTTCGGTGACACCGACGATGGCGGGCGTGACCTATGAGCGGCTGGAGGGGTATCGCACGCTGCAGTGGCCGGTGGCGGCGGATGGGAGCGATCAGCCTCTGCTGTACACGCAGCGATTCAACTTTCCGGATGGGAAGGCGAAGTTTTTCCCGCTGGCGTGGTCGGAGTCGACGAACCAACAGGATGCGATTTTCGATCTGCATTTGAATAATGGGCGGCTGCTGGAACATTTCCACGAGGGCAACCTGACGTATCGCACGGAAGGGATTCGCGAGAAGACGCCGTGCACGTTTGTCGAGGTTTCGCCGGAGTTGGCGAAGGAGCGGGGCATCGACAGCGGACGATGGGTGGAGCTGACTTCGCGCTTTGGCGACGTGCGGGTGCAGGCGGTGGTGACGGAGCGGGTGACGGGGATGGAGCTCTACATGCCGATGAATTCCGTCGAGGAGCCGGTGAATGTGCTGACCAGCAGCTGTACGGACAAGGTGACGCACACACCCGCGTACAAGGAGACGTCGGTGCAGATGAAGGTTTTGCCGGAGCAGGGGGCGAATCCGCTGCCGCGGACGAATTCGCGATTCGGGCATCCCACGCCGCAGAGCGGAGTGGAAGTGGAGCGCAAGTGGAGGCGCGCGGATTACCACGAACCCGGTAACGGGCTGGTGCAGATCCAGCCGGTGCGTGAGGGACGGAAATGATCGAGAGCATTCCCCCGGCTCTCCTTCAAAGCCGGTGCAGGTAGCGCGGGCCGAACAGGAGAAGACAGAATGGCGCAACCGATTGCTCTTGAAATTCCGCCGCGCGATGCGCGCAAGGAGTTGCTGGCCCGGCTGGAGAACGCGCCGGCGGAATACGCCGAGGCGCTGCTCGATTCTTACGAACTGCTGCAGCAGTTACATGAGGCGCGGGTGTTTGAGGTTTTGCGCGGGGTGCTGAGCGCCGGCGACACAGTGGTGGAGACCGCCGTGAGCGCGACACAAACGCCGGAGGCGATTCGCGCGCTGCGGAACGCGATCATCCTCGGGAAGATGCTGGGCTCGATCAATCCGGAACTGATGCAGTGCTACGCAACGGCGGTGGGCGAGACGCTGAGCAGCGAGCGCAGGCCGGTGATCGATCCGCCTGGGCTGCTGGCTTTGCTGGGCCAGTTTCGCCGCAAGGAACTGCGGCGGAGCGTGGCGCTCATCAATCGATTTCTTGAATCGCTGGGCAATCAGTTGAAGATGAAGGGTACCCCCGGCCCGAATTAGCCAAGGTTGAGCCCGGAAACATCCATCCCTGGAGGGGGAACATGTCAGACGGAAGGCGTTGGGGCATTGCTGTCGCAGGAATTTTTATGCAGATGGCGCTGGGCGCCGTCTACGCGTGGAGTGTGTTTCGCACACCGCTGGTGAAGCAATTCGCGTGGACAATTTCGCAGGTGACGCTGACGTTCACGATTTGCGTTTTTGTGCTGGGCGTTGCGGCCTTTTTCGGTGGACTGTGGCTGAACAAGGCGGGGCCGCGACCGGTGGCGCTGACGGGCGGGTTGCTCTACAGTCTCGGGGTGTTTCTGGCCAGCCACTCCGCGAACAATCTTCATTGGCTTTATCTGTCATACGGACTCATCGGCGGGATCGGGCTTGGTTTCGGATACATCGTGCCGATTGCGGTGCTGGTGAAGTGGTTTCCTGACAAGCGCGGCCTGATCACCGGCGTGGCAGTGGGCGGATTCGGCGCGGGGGCGCTGGTGACGGCGCCGATGGCGACGCGGCTGATTCAGAGGGTGGGCGTGCTGCACACATTCGCTTACCTGGGTGTTGCTTATCTGATCGTGACGATGATTGCGGGGTGGTTTATGCAGAATCCGCCTGCGGGATACACGCCCGCGGGATGGACGCCGAGCTCGACGCAAAAATCGCAGCGGGCGGCGACGGATTACACCCTGGGCAGCGCCCTGGGTACGTGGCAGTGGTGGGCGCTGTGGCTGGCGCTGTTCCTGAACACGACAGCGGGCATTTCGGTGATCTCGCAGGAGTCGCCGATGTTCCAGGAAATTGCGAAGGTCACGGCGATTGCAGCAGCGGGCATGGTGGGCATCGCCAGCATCGGCAACGCAGTGGGCCGGGTCTTCTGGGCGTGGGTTTCCGACGGCATCACGCGCCGCTGGACGTTCGTGGTGATGTACCTGTGCCAGGCAGGACTTTTCCTTTTGATGCCGTACATCAACCAGGCGAGCATGCTGACGGTGGTTACATTCATCATCCTGATGTGCTACGGCGGCGGATTCGGCACGATGCCAGCCTTTGCGGCGGACTACTTCGGCTCGAAGAACATCGGGCCGATTTACGGGCTGATGCTGACGGCGTGGGGTTCTGCCAGCGCCTTCGGGCCCCTGCTGATCGCGCATCTGCGGCAGAGCGGAAGTTCGTTTGCCTATGGGCTGCATGTGATTGCGGCGATCATGCTGGTGTCGATTGTGGTGCCGCTGATCGTGCGTCCGCCGAGAAAGGCAGCCGGTAGCCAGTAGCGGGTAGCCAGTAGCGAGTAGATCTCCGTGATTATTCGAAGAGAATAGGCTGCGCTGGCGCGTCTTCGGGGTCGTGAAAATTGTGAAGGCCGACGCCGATGAGGCGGAAGCGCTGCGATGGACCGAGGTCCACGCGCTGGCGGAGCGAGAGCGCGATGCCGGTCAACTCGTCGCAGGAAGCAACCGTTTCGGCAGGGGTGAGACTGCGGGTGAGGATCTTAAACTCGGCAGTCTTGAGTTTGAGGACCACGGTGCGGGGAATGCGCGTTTCTTTGCGGGAGGCGTTCCAGACCTTTTCGGCCAGGCGGCGAATCGCGTCTTCGGTGTCTTCGAGGGCGACGTCGCGCTCGAAGGTGTCCTCCGCGGAGATGGATTTGGTGGGACGGTCCGGCACGACGTCACTGTCATCCACGCCAAAGGCGAGCTCGTGCAGGCGATGACCGTGGCGTCCAAAGTGGCTCTCGAGGGTGGCCAGTTCCTGAGCGCGCAGATCGCCGACGGTGCGGATGCCGAGGAGTGCGAGTCTTTCCGCGGTTACTTTGCCGACGCCGGGCAGGCGTTCGACGGGTAGAGGCGGCAGGAACGTATCGATGTCTTCGGGCTGAACGACGAAGAGGCCGTCGGGCTTGCGCCAGTCGGAGGCGATCTTGGCGAGGAATTTGTTGGGCGCGACGCCGGCGGATGCGGTCAGATGCAGCTCGTCGCGAATCTGGCGGCGGATGGCGCTGGCAACTTTGGTCGCAGTGGGCAGGCCGCATTTGTTTTCCGTCACGTCGAGATAGGCTTCGTCGAGGGAGAGCGGCTCGATGAGGTCGGTGTAGCAGCGGAAGATGTCGCGGGTCTGGCGGGAGACGGCGCGGTAGCGGACGAAATCCGGCGGGACGAAGATGGCTTCGGGGCAAAGGCGTTCGGCGCGCAGGGCGGGCATGGCGGAGCGCACGCCAAAGCGGCGAGCTTCATAGGAGGCGGCGCAGACGACGGACCGATTGCCCAGCCAGGCGACGACGACGGGCTTGCCGCGCAGCTTCGGATCGTCGCGCTGCTCGACCGAGGCGTAGAAGGCGTCCATGTCGACGTGGACGATCTTGCGAACGGCCATGGCCGAAGGGTAGCAGGAAAGGGAAGGCGGTTCTGCGCGTCCCGATAGCTCCGATGCAAGCGGCTATTGACCGCGCAGGCGTGTTTTGTTGGCGTCCCCGACGGGATTT
>PKVY01000080.1 GCA_003131625.1 Acidobacterium sp.
CGGCATTGCGCAGGTTACCCGAGCCTGCCGTGGGGACACCAGCGCCGAGGCTGGCCGTCGCGCACACCGTCCAGTCATTCGCATCTCCGGTGGCGAGCGTGAGGCCGGGATTGGTTGAGGAAGCCGTCTTCGTTCCGGTAATGCCGAGAGCCTGCACGCCGGAGTATTCTTCCACCGTGGTAACGAATGCCGTGCCATCGGTCATGGTTGTCGTGACCGCAGTTTGCGCAGCACACTTGTGACAAACCAGCGTCGCGACGCATTCGCTCCCCGAATTGCACACGGCCGCGTACAGGGAGAAATACGATGAGGCCACACTGCCGCGAACGTTGCCGATCGTGCTGCCGGTGCTTTCCCAGGCAAGCCCCACAACCACATCATTGCCGGCGGTGGTCGGGGCGGCGAGGGTACAGGTCTGTGTGCTGGCGCCAGAAGATGCCTGCGTGCAAACCGTATGCGAAGCGCTGACGTACGCAATGGCTGCGTGCGCGGGCACGGAACCCAGGGAGAGAACAGCCATGATGAAGAAGCTGTTGAGCGTTACGAGCGCCAAACGATTCCGGCGACTGGACAATGGTGCCATGGCAATCTCCTTGCGAATGCCTGAAGTGCTACAAAATGTCGCTTTAGGGACAGCCAAAGTCAGCTAGAGCAACCGTAAAGTCAGTTCGCCGCCCGTTGAGATTCAGAACAGAGGGCGCCTGTTGCCTGCTCGCGGTTTATTTGTGTAAACGGGTGAACAAAATGAGGTAACAGGCAGTAGGGAAGGATTTTGGCCGCGTCGACGTTGTGAGTGGCGAATCGCCAACGCACTCAGCGATCCTGAGAGACGCGCAGAGTTCCGGGTTGTGGACGGTTGACCGGCAATCCTGAAATTACGCATTAGTAAACATCGGCCCGCGCTATTGGCGTAGCCGTTATTTCCGGCTTGCTAACAATGCGGCAGAATGCGCCGACACCACATCATTCCCCTCGGCAGCCTGCGACGGGGCTGGCGCGTTCGTTCCTTCGTCGCCAAACGAGAGTTGCACGAAACCTGGGTTCGACCGCTTTAAGGAGCGATTTGCCAGGAAGCGGCGGGAGTGCCCGGACTCCCGCTGCTTGTCATCGTGGTCCCGTTCATCAGCCAGACGTACACCTGCTCTGTGGAGCTGTTCCGCCACAGGATGCCGGCGCGACCGCTACCATCGTAGTCGCCCACGCCCTGAATGACCCAGTCGGAGGAGACGTAGCTGACGCTGCCGCCGCCCGACATCGTGGTTCCGTTGATGAGCCAGAGGTAGACCTGCCCGCTGGTGTTGCGCCACAGAATGTCACTCTTGCCGTCTCCATTGAAATCGCCAACCCCCGCAATGCTCCAGTCGGAGGAGACGTAGCCGAGGCTGCCGCTGGTCGTCAACGTGGTCCCGTTCATCAGCCAGATGTAGACCTGCCCGGTGGTGCTGTTGCGCCACAGGATGTCGGCATCACCATCGCCATTGAAGTCGCCAATGCCCTGAATGACCCAGTCGGAAGAGATGTAGGTGACGCTGCCGCCGCCCGACATCGTGGTTCCGTTCATGAACCAGACGTAGACCTGGCCGGTGGTGCTGTTCCACCACAGGATGTCGGCCTTGCCGTCGCCGTTGAAATCTCCGACGCCCGCAACGCTCCAGTCCGAGGAGACATAGCCGAGGCTGCCGCTGCTCGTAAACGTCGTCCCGTTCATCAGCCAGATGTAGACCTCTCCGGTGGTGCTGTTGCGCCACAGAATGTCGGCCTTGCCGTCGCCATTGAAGTCACCCGTGCCCTGAATGACCCAGTCGGACGTGGGGGTGCCGGAGTTCCCGGTGCTTGTCAGCGTGGTCCCGTTCATCAGCCACTCAAAGACCTGCTGGGTGCTGGTGTCGCGGTACAAAATGTCACTCTTGCAGTCACCGTTGAAGTCACTCACTGCGGCAAACGACTCCGGATTGGGATTGGGATTCGGGTTCGCCGTCGAGCACGATCCAATGGCCTGGACCACCGTGACGGGAGCGGTGCCGATGTTGCTGAGGTAGGTGAGGCCGCTGGCGGCGTCAGGAGAGTAGGTGGCGGTGAGCGTGTTGCTGCCTACGGCCAGACTTCCGGCCGGGATGGTGATGTTGGCCGAGCCGCCGCTCAGGGTTGCGATCGAGGAACCATAACCTCCGCTGCTCAGCACGACCGTGCCGGTGGGCGTCGGGTTGCCGCTGCCGCCGGCTACCGCGACAAACACCTGATCCGGCTGGGCGGTCGTGATGGTCGAGGAGGCCGGAGATACCGTCACCGTCGGCGTCGTGATGACGCTGAGAGCGTACGTTTCGCTCGTGCTCGCGAGGAACTCCGGAGTTCCGCTGAAAGTGGCCGTCAGCGGATGCACACCCGCCGTCGAGAACGTGGCGTCGCAGCCCGCTATTCCGTTGGTGGGGTTGATCTCCGCTGACCCACAGCCGGAGATGGTGTTCCCGTTGTCGGCGAAGGAAACGGTCCCTCCATTGACCAGATTGCCGCCTGTAAAAACCACTGCTATGAGTAGAACCTCCTGGCCCGGCGTCGTCTGGTTGTTATTGGCAGTCGTCCCGAGCGAAGTCTGCGTGGAGAGAACCGCTGCACCAGCGGGCGCCGGCAGCAGGAGGCACGCAGGAATCAACAGCAGAGATGCGAAGCGCATCGGCATCGAGGTGAAGGCGGTGAAAATTTGCGGACCAGACGGTTTCATGGGGCCTTTCTGCGCTGCAGGAAATGGCACGGAAACGGGGGACCGGGTGATGCAAAGGGTTGCTGGCAGCGATCTCGAACCGGGCTGGTGGGGAAGAGTAGGGCGACTTTAATGCCAGGGAGGTGGGTTCGTCAAAGATCACGAGTTCTGCCGGTCACGGAACGCGGAGCGAATCGGCTCCGGGGACACGTCGCGGGCTCCCACCCCCACCCCCCCTCCCCCGGGGGTGTGGCAAGTGGTTCATTCTGCGAGGCGAATTGGGTACCGTAAATCAGGTATTACCCTCCTCCGTACCGCTCCCCGAGACTAGCGGCTTGGCGGCAAAATGAAAAGCTCTGTTCGGGCCGGGTGGAAACCGGGCGGACAGAGCTTTCCTTGTTTTTAGGTTAGGAGTTTTGCGGGGCAGGTTCAAGCAAATTCGAAGGGGCGCGCGGTACGAAGGTCATGAGGCGGGCAAGCCAAGGCGACGTGGGTGAAAGTCCCGGAATGGCAACCAGCCGGTCACCACTCTTTGACCCCATCTGGAAAGGCCTGTTCAAACGAGACGAAGCGCTGAATGAAGTCGCTTTCAAAAAGGTTGACCGCATTTCCAAAGGTCATGTGTTCAACGAGTACTGGACGGTCTTGGTCAGCGTGCTCCGTCTGCTTGAAATAGTTGCCATTTGCCGTGCGCAATAGGAAAACCCGGTCCCCGAGAACTTCGTACACGCCTAACGCCTCACAATTTCTAGTTCTGAACCGCATGTCCCCGAGCATTCTCTCGACTGGACGAGGTTCTCCATTTACAGACAAGGGAGTGGGATCCCGAGGCGTCCACATCTCAGTTGCTGAGGCCTTTTCGGAAGTCGCATTGACAGCTTCGGCTATATTTGGGCAAGTTTCTTTCCCTCCTCCTCATCCAGAAAAGGGGGCACAAGGAAAAAGCCGTTTGGCACGGAAGGTAAGAGGTCCACATCGTCCTTGATTTTGTTAAGCGTGTCTGTTCCGAACGCCAGCCCAAGAAAACCTACTCGCCCTAACACAGCCCGCATTGGCGCTCGCATATCGAAGTCGCTCCGCGTTCGCTTCCCGTGCATTAGCCTGAAGGCTTCGTAAGCGACAAAATCAGCGACCTGAAGGCCGACGAATTCCTCTGCGTTCCCAGCCATGCAGTTCCCGAGGCGGTGCCGGTATTTGAAGCTGGGATCAGCCTTCATACTATAAAAGAGTCGGATCGCCTCCGATTCAAGTTCATTCTGGTCTATGATGACGTCCGCCTGGTCTTCAGGATGGAAACCGCCGTAATCCATCTGGCTTGCGAGCGTTGTCATCGTGGTCTTGAAGCACACGAGATATGGAGGCCCGAGCTTCGTTTGGCCTTGAGGGCTGATGATCTTGCGATACTCGTCTGCGAAAAGTCCAATGCTTATTCCGTGGAACTTTCTTCCAGGGCGCTTCAGAATCGTCAGCATCTCTTTGCTGTAGGCGACCCGACGCGCTTTGGACCACCCATCGTACTCCCACGTCCCGGCGTTCAGATGTGAAGCATGGAAGCGCGCAACCCCTTCCAATTCATTTTTTCGTGCCCATCCCTTTTCGACCTTGCTCCAGGAGTCCGAATCGCCGAACATGCCGCCCACCACAAAGCTTCGAGGCTCGAAAGGAGGGTCGCCGGGCTTCCGCTTCTCATTCGTCGAATCGTGGCTCTCGTCGCAGAAGAATCTAAACAACACGACAAACCCCCGCTCAGAGAACTAGCATATCTCTCAGCGCGCGCCTTATCGCCAAAGCCTCGTTGAAACGGGCGAAGGTTCCGGATTGCCGACCAACCGGACACTACCTCAGTGGCGAAATAGGCGGAGCCAACCAGCCGCCAACGATTTGTTGGTGGCCGAATGGCGAGTCATGGAGATATTCTGACGGGGAAAGCATCTTGGTCTTAAGTTCCATCGGGGAGTGCATCGTGACCAACGGCGAATCCTCCAAACAAAATGAATTGAAGAAGATATACGGTATGACGCGCGGGGAACTCGATCACTTGCGGCCGTACTTCATTGGAGCTAAAGCCGGCCCTCAGCGAAACAGATATGTCCTATGGGTCGACATCATGGGATCGCAGGGCAAGATGCTGCGGGGACTGAGGACCGCGTCGATTCCGCTCATGAAGCTCCACGTGGCTGCACTTGAGGCCCAGAAGAAGAATACCCACAAACCAATAAATCTATACCCGGTAATCGATGGAATATACGTCGTTTGCGAGGACCTAGGCCCTCTAGAGTTCTTTATTTCCGACGTGTTTCGCTCGATGGGCGCGGAATTCATCATGCTGGAGCAATGGGAGCGTTCAGTCATCCGAGGTGCGATCGCGTATGGACCAGTCATCCTCGGAGGTGAATCTGTTGAAGGATCGGGGATTCTAAAAGAGAGTTCCTATGCTGAATCAATTCTCCTTGGAATGCCGCTCGTTCAGGCATTTGTCGCGGAGAAGACAGCTCCGCCATTCGGCGTTTTTGTTCATGAGTCCGTGCGCGCTTTTGGGCCGACAAATAAACACCCAGTAACGACGGTGCTTTGGCAATGGTGGCGCAAGAATGAGGAGAACTATAAGATCGCAAGAGCTCTTTTGCCAAGCCTGAATGAGTATTACGATTGGTGTGCCATACATCCAATATCCAGCGATTACTCGCCTGATCGTCTTTCAGCACATCGTGCATTGGCCCACGAGTATTTGAGCGAGTTCCGAGCCGAACTGAGCGCGGAAATGTCCAAGACCGGACCGTCTGAGGCTTCGATAGCCCAAATTCGAGCGCGCAGGCGGCCGAGAAACCTTCCGAACGAGCGAGATTCGGCGTCAAAGAAGCCGCGCGCAACTGATCCGATGGGACAGGCGAAGCGAGCGAAAGACAAGCTCAATTTGGATGATGCGCAATACGCGTTGCTTGAGCCGATCTTTAGTGAGCGTCACGAACGGACGTTGGCCGCTAAAGCTGATGCCAGCCTCAGTCCAAGGGACAGGGGTCTGAAGGTCCGATCAATCATCGAAGATTGCGATAGAAGAATTGAGACGTTCCTGAATGAGGACCAGAAGAGCCTTTTGCGTGCGATGCATAGTAGTCGTCGGAGATTAGGCGAGAGTACGACCTAGAACGGCCAACCGATCGCCATTTGACCGCTAGCCTCATAGGTCCGAGTGGAGCGTACCTCAAGGTCCGTTTTTGGGATCCCTCCGCCTCGCGAGGCTCAGCGCTCGGGATGACAAGGTGCAGATCCGTCAGATGCGCATGGGCATGATGATGTAACGGTATTTGTATTCGTCGGAGCCGTCTTCGGGGCGAATCTGGCCGGCGGACTGCGCGTCTTTGAACTCGAGGCGCACTTCGCCTTCGTTGCCGATGGCCTTGAGAAAATCGATGAGGTACGAAGAGTTGAAGCCGACCACGATGGCGTCGAAGGTGTAGGGGGTTTCGATGGTGTCTTCCGATTCGCCGGCTTCGGTGGAGGACGAGGAGACCTTGAGCTCGTTCTGCTCGATGCGCATCTTGATGGCGCCGGAGCGCTCGTCGGCGAACTGCGCGACACGCTGGATGGACGCGGACAGATCGGCGCTGCGCACGATGACGAATTTGTTGTTGTCGCGCGGCATCACCGCTTCGTAGTTCGGGAACTGGCCGGTGAGCTTGCGGCTGGTGAGCACGCGATGGCCGATGCGGAAGAAGAGGGTCGAGTCATCGTCGGCGAACTCGACGTGTTCGGCTTCGGTGTTGGAGAGCAGCGACTGCAGCTCCTGCAGAGCCTTGCGCGGGACGAGGGTTTTCTTTTCCGCGGTGATGCCTGAGAAGGTTTCGCCGGTCTTCTCGATGTGCGCGAGACGATGGCCGTCGGTGGCGACCATGGCGATGGATTCGGCCTTGAGGATGAGCAGCGCGCCGTTGAGGGTGTAGCGGGATTCCTCGTTGGAGATGGCGAAGATGGTGCGCGCGATGAGCGTGCGCAGCGAAGCGACGGGGATGCGGGTGACGCCGCCTTCAGGGAACTCGGGCACCTGGGGGAAGTTGGCGCGGGCCATGCCCACCATGCGGGTGTTGGAGCGGCCGGCGCGAATCTGGACCCAGTGGTTCTCAAGCAGCTTGACGGACATGTCGCCGTCGCCGAGGAGGCGGATGTAGTCGTAGAGCTTGCGCGCGGGGATGGTGCAGGAGCCGGGCTTTTTGACCTTCGCGGCGCAGGAGGTGCGGATGCTCTGATCGAGGTCGGTGGCGGTGATGACGATGCGGTCGCCGTCGGCTTCGAGCAGGAAGTTGGAGAGGATGGGGATGGTGGTTTTGCGCTCGACGACGCTTTGCGTGGCAGTGAGCTCACGCAGAAGATCCTGACGGCTGACGGTGATCTCCATAGTCGCTCCCTGAACGGCCTTTTCCTCTTCGACAGCCGGCATGCTGGTGCTCCCCCGAATCGATTGGACTCACTGTACACCAAGCAGGGCGGCGGTCTGCAAGGCGTAGTGGAGTCAATCCATTCTAGAGTCATGTGCCCTCTGGAAAAACGGATTGTTTTGTGAGAAGCGGGTGTTGGGTATTGGGGCGGCGTTGCACAGGGGCGGCGACGGCGGGAAGAGCTTTTTAGAATTTAGTTCTTTACTAGTAGCCGTAGTCGTTTGGGGCGGAAAAGTGGAAAGGCGATGGGAAACCGCTGGTGGTGCGGGTGGGGAGGGGGTGCGAGTTTTAGAAAACGTGGGTGTGGGAAAGAGGAGATCGAGGAAATCGGGAGCAGACCGCGGAGTAGAGGCACAGGATCTCCACGGGATTAACAGAGGTTGCGTTGATGGGGTGTGGAAACGCGGTGGGGTGAGTGGAAAGGGTGGTTTCGACCAGACAGGGTGCGGGTCTGGGAGGGACTGGCGATACACAGTCGGGGGTGGAGCCAGACTGTGTAGTGTTAGGAAAGAGGGGGAGGGCCTGGGGGAGGGAAACGAAGCACGAAAAGTCTGGGGTCGGGGCAATGAAGCAGTGATTTTCTAGTCTGTGCTGGTGGAATCGCTGTGGCTGATGGTGACGCCTCCGTTGACGGTCTGGACGTGGATGGTCGAGCCACCGCTGCCGAGGTCGGTGTTCAGGCGGTTCTTAATCTCTCCCTGGATGGTGATGGGGAAGTTGACGTTGATGCCGCCGTTCACGGTCCCGGTTTCAAGATGGGCGGAGTAATGTTCGGGGACGCGCAGATCGATGCCGCCGTTGGTGGTGTCGGCATGGAGACCCTCCCCCTGCCAGTGATCGCCGGCCAGCGAGACATTCAGTCCGCCATTGACGGTGTGACCCTGCACTTCGCCGGCGAGCCGGTCGATGGTGACGCCGCCGTTGGTGGTTTCAAAATGCACATTGCCGTTGAGGCGGGTGAGGTCAATGCCGCCATTCATAGTGTGGAAGTTGGCAGCCAGATGCTGCGGCACGTGCAGGTGGTAGTCGACGCTGTAGCCGGTGCGGTTGAAGAAGTGCACATGCGGGCCGTGGTCGCGGAGGTCGCCGTCGTTGGTGTCGATGACGACCTGGCTCAGAAGATTGTTCGCATCGGATTCCGAAGGCGCCCAGGCCGTAACGCGGGCTTCGAGGGCGACATCGGAGCGGTCTTCACCGGTGACGTCGATGCCGCCATTCGTGGTGCTGACGCTGAGGTGGCCGGAGGGGAGGGCAAAGGTGGTGCGGCGCATCTGGCAGACGTGGGCTTCGCCCCAGTGGCTGCTGTTGTCGTCACAGTCGCCGGTGTGCCAGTTGCCGGATTGCTGCGCGGCGGCGCGCACATAGCGGCGCGAATGGGGGAGGGTTACGCCGAGAACGACGAGCGCGGTAAAGCAGACGATGAACAGACCGAAGCGGCGCATGGCGCGGACCTCGCTGTTTGGATACGCGGATGGGTGCATAACTGTTCCCTTAAGTTGCGATTTTGGGGGACCCGAACCAAGAAAAGAGAGCACGCGGTGTGCCGCAAATGGGGGTTTGGCGGGGTTGGGGAATCAGGGACTTAGCTGGGAGGGGGGATGGGCTGGGTGTCCAGACGGGGGAAAAGTGTTCGAGAGTGGACAGGGAAAAGCAGGTTACAGGGCGCAGGGTACAGGGTACAGGGTACAGAATCGACATCGGTGGTCATGAGCACGAAGTTCGCGATGAAATAGAGATCGACGACGATCAGCGCTTGCGTTCCCAGAATTCTTCGTGACGGTCGTCGTGGAAGCGAATGCCGGTGATGCGGCCTTCCGTATCGTGCTCGAAGGTGAGGCGGCGCGTGCCTCCGGTTGGGTAGAAAAATGTGGTTGGGTTCTCGGGCAACAGCTCTGTAACCTCGCCGATGCGGTCGCGGGAAAGCAGCTTGTCTCCCTGGCGGAAGACGGTGGCGACGACTTCGTTCTGGTCTTCGTAATCGCCGGCGTAGGTGTTGTAAACAGCCGGATCGACTTTGACGGGGACGGGATGCACGGGGATGAGGATCTGTTCTGAGACCGCAGTGAGTTTGGGGATGGCGCTGAGACGCTGGGCGAGCATCCAGTGCGGGAGCTGGGGCTCGGCGTAGGCGCGATCCCAGACGTTGTGCTTGATGCCCGCGTATTCCCAATAGCGGACATCGCCGCCGTTGGCTTTGAGCGCCTGGAACATGAGCAGCGACTGGCGCGGGCTCACGACAGGGTCGTCGGCGCCATGGAAGATCCACGTGGGCGTGCGGCCGAGGGCCTGCGCGTATTCGCCCGGGAGGGTCGAGACCTCGCGCCAGCGATCGGGCTGATACGACCAGAAGACGCCGCCGCACACGGGAACCAGCGCAGCGAAGCGATGCGGGTACGTTTTCGCGATTTCCCACGCGCCATAGCCGCCGAGCGAGAGACCGGTGAGGTAGACGTGTTCCCGATCGCCGTGGAACTCCTTGATTTCGGCGTCAAGCGCGGCGATGGCCATCGCCATCATGTCGGGGTCGGTCCAGTGGTGATGGCTGAAAGGCACCTGGGGCATGACGACGACGAAGGGCCAGCGCTCGGGATGGAGGCGGATGGACTGGGGAAGGCCGATTTGGGTTTCGTCCATGCCTTCGGAGCCGCGCTCGCCGGAGCCATGGAGGAAAAGGATGACAGGCCAGGTCTGTTCGCGGTTCCAGTTTTCCGGCAGATAGACGACGTAGCGGTGCAGGACTCCGTTGATTTCGAGCGAGCGATTGAGGAAGCCGGTGTCCTGGAGGCGTGGCGCGGCGTGGGCTGAGAGAAGAAGAAAGACAAAGGAAAAGGCCAGAAGGAGGCGTCGATGCATCGTGGGTTGAAGATCAGGTTACAGGGAACAGGTTGCAGGGTGCAGAAAAAGCATCGCCAGAGGGGGAGCGAACGGCGAGCAAAGCGCGAGCGACAAAAGGTGCTGTCCGGGAATGGACGGTGGGGTTGGATTCTGGACAGGAAGCGCGGGGCATCGCGAGGAGAAACTTTCTGTAAGTGGCTTTTTTGCATGAGATGCCTGCCCCAATCGGGATGGTGGCGAAGGTGCAGGAAACCTCCTGGAGCTTTCCTGCCTGATTGGGGAGAACGCGATGTTCGAACTGTGGAATGATTTGCGAATTGCGGCGCGGCGGCTGCGCCACTCGCCGGGATTTGTGCTGGTGGCCGTGCTGTCGCTGACCATGGCGATTGCCGCGAGCCTGGTGGTGTTTGGCGTGATGAACGCGGCGATTCTGCGTCCGCTGAACGTGGCCGGGGCGGACCGGCTGCAGATGCTCGAGCAGAAGCCGCACGGATACATCAGCCAGTCGTATCCCGACTACGAGGATCTGCGCGCGCGCAACACGACGTTCAGCGATATGGCCACGTACCGGATCGGCGAGGCCGCCGTGAGCATTCAGGGGAGTGCGGCGAAGAAGAGCTGGATGTATGAAGTCTCGGGCAGCTACTTCGACATGCTGGGCGTGCAGCCGGAGGTGGGACGGCTGTTTCATACGAGCGACGAGCACGGGCCGAATTCGGCGCCGTATATCGTGCTGAGCGACAGCTACTGGCGCTCGCATTTCGGCGGAGACCCGCGCGTGGTGGGTTCGGTTGTGGACCTGAACAAGCATCCGTTCACCGTGATCGGGGTGACGCCGGCGGAATTTCACGGGACGGAGCTGTTCCTGTGGCCGGATTTCTTTGTGCCGATGGTGAATGAGGAGCAGCTGGAGGGATACAGCTTCCTCGTCAAGCGCTACAACCACGGGCTGTTTGTCATTGGAGAGATGAAGCCCGGAGTGACGCTCCAGCAGGCGTCGAACGATCTGAATACCGTTGCGGCGCAAATGGCGAAACAGTACCCGACCGAGGACGACCAGTTCGGCATTCGGCTGGTGACGCCGGGCTTGTTTGGCGATCAGGTAGGCGACGCGGCGCGGGGCTTCCTGAGCGGCGTTCTGGTGCTGGCGCTGCTGGTGCTGATAGCAGCGTGCGTGAATCTGGCGAGCATTTTTGCGGCGCGGGCAGCGGACCGCGGACGCGAGCTGGCCATTCGCATGGCGATTGGCTCGAGCCGCTGGCGGATGCTGCGGCAGGTACTGTCGGAGGCGGCGCTGCTGTCGGTGTTTGGTGGGGCGGCCGGTACGTTTGTCGCGGCTGCGCTGCTGAGGGTGTTGAGCCGGTGGCGGCCGATTGCAGCGTTTCCGATCCATGTGACGGTGGCGGCGGATGCGCGCGTCTACGCCATTGCGGTGCTGCTGGCGGCAGCGAGCTGCATTCTGCCCGCCATGCTCACGGCGCGACAAATTTGGCAGATCGACGCCATGCAGGTGATGAAGGGGTCGGCGACCGGCGTCTTTCGGCGGCTGACGGCCCGCGATGTGCTGCTGGGATTGCAGGTGGCGCTCTGCGCTTTGCTGGTGACGTGCGCGCTGGTGGGGTTGCGCGGCATGAACCGGCAGCTGCATGCCCCGATGGGCTTCCAGCCCGAAGGGGTGGTGCTGGCGGAGACGGAGATGAAGATGGCCAGCTACTCCGACGAGTCGTCTTTTCCCGTACAGAAACGGATGATCGAGGAAGCCTCACAGATTCCTGGAGTAACGGCGGTCGGCACCATTGACGAGATACCGCTCAGCACCGGAGGGAGCAGCACGCCGGTTTGGCGGGAGGGAACCCAGGACTTTCGCGTTTCGAACAGCATCACGACGGCGCATTTCTTCACCATCTCGCCGGGATTGCTGCAGGCTGCGGGGACGCGGCTGGTGGCGGGGCGCGATTTCACCTGGCACGACGACAACACGACCTCGCATGTGACGCTGGTGAATGAGACGTTCGCGCGAACCGTTTTTGGGAATGTCCACACTGCTGTGGGCCGTCGTTTCGCGGAGCCGGGACGAACAGCGACGATCTATGAAGTGGTGGGCGTAGTGGAAGACGGGAAATACGATTCCCTGACCGAAGATCCGCAGCCGGCGATGTTCTGGCCGCTGGCGCAGAACAACGAAAACGATACGACGCTGGTGGTACGCTCGAACCGTCCGCCGGCAGAGATTACAGCGGCGCTGCAACCGATGCTGGAGAAGCTCGACCCGAGTTTGCCGGTCACGCTCCAGAGCTGGCCGGACGCGCTGGCGCTGGTGCTGTTTCCAGCGCGGGTGGCCACGGTGGCGCTGGGCATCCTGGGTGTGCTGGCTGGCATGCTCGCGGCGACAGGCATCTTCGGCATGGCCAGCTACGCGGTGGCGCGGCGACTGCGCGAGATGGGCATCCGCGTGGCGCTGGGCGCGCAGCGAATGCAGGTGCTGCGGGCTGCGCTGGGACGGACCGTGCTGCTGCTCGGCATCGGGTCGGTGGCGGGACTGGTGCTGGGCGCGCTGGGAACCCGCGTGCTGGCGAGCATTGTGTACCAGGCGACGGTCTACGACCCCGTCGTGCTGGCGGGCGCGATTGCTGCGATGGTGCTCATCGGAACGATGGCCGCAGCGGTTCCTGCGCGCAGAGCTGTGAGCGTGGAGCCGGCGATTCTGCTGCGGGATGAGTAGGCTCGCGAGACTCAGAGGAAGGGGTTCTTTACACGAGTCGGCCCGAACCGCTGGCCGTCCTGAAAATCTTCGCTATAGAGGATGTCGCAATCGGCATGGATCGCCGCGCCGACGATGAGCGAGTCGTACCAGGGCAGCCGATGCCGCGCCTGAATGCGCAAAGCCTCGGAAAACAGCGGGGCCGAAGAGTGGATCGCCAGAAGTGGAAAGAACACTGTAGCCAGGTATTCCTCAGCATCGGCGGTGGCCATCGGTTTGGGAAACCGCCGCAGAGCCAGATTGAAAAACTCCTGTACTACCTGATAGCTGACGACACCCTTTTGCGTAGCGACCGCTTCTCGCATCAACGCCTGCGCCCGCTTCGCCTTTGGCGGATTTGTGCCGTCAGATGCATAAACAAAAATATTCGTATCCAGAAAGAACCTACCGCTCATTCATCTCGTCCCGGGTGAAGCGGCGTCCTCCGGAATTGACGTACTTCAGCCGCCGCATGAGAGCGTCGAAGTCGCGGGCCCGGTTGCGCTGCGAGGTGTATTGCACCAGCCACTCGCGGAACGCGGCATTGAGGGTGGTGCGGCGCGCCCGCGCCACCGTCCGGGCCTGCTCGATCAGATCCTCGTCGGCGCTGAGCGTAATGTTTTTCATCCGTAACCAGTGTACACGAAACCCGTGCAGCAAGGAGGCCCTACAATGGGCGCGGAGGATTTGTCCATGACGCTGACTCGCCGCGATTTTTCCCGGTTGAGTGCGATGGCGGCGCTCGCCGGCGCATTGCCGAAGATTGGGGCGCAGGCCGCTGACAAGGAGAACGCGGGGCGCAAGCTGCGCTGGTGCATCGTGGGGCTTGGCCGCATCTCGATGGACCACTTTATGCCCGCGGTGGAGCTGTCGAAGACGGGAAAGATCACAGCCCTGGTGAGCGGCCATCGCGAGAAGGCGGAGAAGCAGGCGGCGATGTACAACGTGCCATCGCCCTCGATTTACAGCTACGACAACTACGACGAGATTCGGCAGAACAAGGAAATTGACGCGGTGTATATCGCGCTGCCGAACTCCATGCATGCGGAATACACGATCCGCGCAGCGAAGGCAGGCAAGCATGTGCTGTGCGAGAAGCCGATGGCGACCAGCGTGGCCGATTGCAAAGCAATGGTCGAGGCCTGCCACAAGGCCCGCGTGAAGCTGATGATCGCGTATCGCTGCCAGTACAATCCGCTGCACCTGAAGGCCATCGAGCTGATCCGGTCGGGGGCGATCGGACAGGTGCAGGCGATCGAGAGCGCGTTTGGGTTCCCGATCCAGGCGGGCGAGTGGCGGCTGAACCGGAAGATGGCCGGCGGCGGCCCGTTGATGGACGTCGGCATCTACTCGCTGAACGCGTGCCGGTATCTGACGGGCGAAGAGCCGGGGGAGATCAAGGCGAACTCGTCGACGATCGATCACGATGGGCGGTTCGACGAGGTCGAGGAGAACGATGGCTGGACGATGAAGTTTCCGTCCGGGATTTTGGCCAGCTGCACCACGACCTATGGCGGCGACACCGGCGGAGGCGGATTCTTCAAGGTGCACGGATCGAAGGGGTGGCTGGCCATGGAGCCGGCATTTCCGTATCAGGGCAAGCACCTGACGGCGCACATTGCGGGAGGGCAGGACATCGATGAGCCGGAGCCGGACAAGGATCCGTGGGACTTCGTGCGGCAGGCGGATCATCTGGCCGAATGCGTTTGGTCGAATCAGGAACCGAAGACGCCGGGGGAAGAGGGACTGCGGGACATCCAACTGATGTCGCAGATCTACCTGGCGGCAGGGCTCAGGCCCTTGTGAGTTCCGCTCACAAGGGCAGGGTACAGGGTACAGGTCGCAGGTTTCAGAAAAGCAGCAAGGGATGGTTCAACGCTTGAGTCGGCGTTTCAGGCGGGCATAAACATCAGCCCACGGCACGAGCTTCGCGGTTCCTTCGTCGATGGAAGCGATGCGACGCTCGATTTCTTCGCGCCATGCCTGCTCGACGTTGTTTTCCTGATCGCCGTTCATAAGAGGATGGTCCGTCATGGCCGCCCGTACGGCCTGGTCCCTACCCGTTCAGCGTTTCCTGCAGCTTATTCAGGGTGCTGTTGAGGTTCTTGTCGTTGCGGCGCTGTTCGTCGATTTTGCCGATGGAGTGCATCACAGTGGTGTGATGTTTGCCGCCAAACTGGCGACCGATTTCCGGCAAGGAAGCCTCGGTGAGCTGCTTGGCCAGATACATGGCGATCTGGCGCGGCACCACGACAGCGCGGGAGTTGTTCTTCTGCTTGAGCTCGGCGATGCGCATGCCGAACTGCTCAGCGACAGCACGCTGGATCGACTCAATCGTGATCTTGCGCACCTGGGTATCGATGAACTGCTTCAGGCACTGCTGTGCGGTGGGCAGCACGATCTCGACGCCGTTCAGACCGCACCAGGCCACGAGGCGCACCAGCGCGCCCTCGAGCTCACGGACGTTGGTGCGGACATTCGAGGCGATGAAGAGTGCGACGTCCATGGGCAGGACGACGTGTTCGCTCTCGGCTTTCTTCTGCAGGATAGCGACTTTGGTTTCGAGGTCGGGCGGCTGGATGTCGGCGATCAGTCCCCACTCGAAACGGCTGCGCAGACGGTCTTCGATCTCGGCCAACTCGCGCGGCGGGCGGTCCGAGGCGATGACGATCTGCTTCATGTTGTCGTGGAGCGCGTTGAAGGTGTGGAAGAANNAGGAACTGGATGTCGTCGATGAGCAGCAGATCCACCGTGCGGAAGCGGTCGCGGAAGCTGGTCATCTTGTCGTAGCGCACGGAGCTGATCATCTCGTTGGTGAACTTCTCGGCGGATACGTAAGAAATGGAGGCGCCCGGCTGGCGCAGCTTCATCTCGTGACCGATGGCGTGCATGAGGTGCGTCTTGCCCATGCCCACGCCGCCGTAGAGGAAGAGCGGGTTGTAAGCCTTGGACGGCTGTTCGGCGACGGCCATGGCTGCAGCGCGCGCGAACTGATTGCCAGGTCCGCAAACGAACCCGTCAAAGGTGTAGCGCGCATTGAGCTGCGCGGCGGTCGACCAGTCAAAGCGAGACTGCTGCGGGCCGCCAGGAGGAGGACGAAGCCCCCCATTCGCGTGAGGCGGAATCGGCGTGGAAGAAGACGGTGCGAAACCCCCATCCTGGCGAGCACGCGGCAGCGTCGGATCTTCGTCGGGAGTGATGAAGGTGACGTCGTCGAATTCCAGACGGAGGTTTTCGATCGCCTCCTGGATGAGGTCGCCGTAGCGATCGCCCACATGGCGGAACTCGGGTGTGGGAATGCGCACAAAGAGCATGCGTTCGCGGACATAGCTGTAGCGCGTGGGCTTCAGCCAGGTATCGAAGGACTGGCGATTGACCTTTTTTTCGAGCGCGGCGAGGATTTGTACCCAAGGATTGAGAACGACAGAAGAAGTAACGGCGAAAGACATGCGCAATCCTCTTGTGACAAACGCCCGGAAGTGGGAAGTGACCGGTGGCGCCGCGAGGCCGAAATGCAGAAATGCCCAAGGTGAACCCTGGCGTGTGACTACAGGGCGAGTTCAGGAGCAGATCCGTACTGGCCGGGAGTGGCTCCGATCTGTCACGCATCGGAGCTTCGGTCAAGTTCTTCCGACAACCGCAAAGCGTCGAAAAAATCTTAAGTGAACGTTGCCGATAGTAGCACAGGAAAAGGCGAAGAGAAGCGAGTTGCGCAGAGAAAATTTTCGTTGCGCGAAAGTTGCACAGATGGTGGTGAAAAATGCGCACGCGCCGCGATTTTTGCGACCTGCAAAGCGATGCGATATACTCAAAACTTGCCGTGATGAGGCGAGTGTCTCAGTAGTTGCGCGGCCGACGAGAGCCGTTGCGCGCCAGAACCAGGCAACGAAAAGACAGCGCGCAGTCCGGCCCGATCCGAAACATTTCAGGAGCCAGATTTTCATGCCGAAGCGCACATTTCAGCCTAATCGCCGCAGCCGTTCGAAGACACACGGCTTCCGCAGCCGTATGAAGACGAAGAGCGGCGCCGCAGTGCTGTCGCGGAGGCGGGCCAGGGGCCGCAAGCGTGTTTCCGTGAGCGCGGGTTATCGCGACTAGAGTCTTCCTGTTCAGTCCAGGCGGCTGGATTTTCGATCATCGCTCGCCTGCCACCCCCGAAAGTGCGAAAGAATGGAGAGATGCCGGAGGCAAGATTCGACTGGCGCAGCGCCCGTCTGCGAAAACACGCGGACTACCAGCGCGTGTATCAGGAGAGCCGAAGGCATTCGTCGGCATCGATGAGCTACTTTTTTCGAGCGCGATCGAACGAGGACCCAACTGGCGCGGCGCCGCGCGTGGGACTGACGGCGGGCCGTGTGCTGGGCGGCGCGGTGGAACGGAATCGCATCCGGCGGCGTATGAGAGAGGCGGTGCGGATGCATCTGGGCGAGTTGCCGCCGCGTGTGGATGTGGTGCTGCATCCTCGAAAGACGGTGCTGGAGATGGAATTTGCGTGCCTGGAGCGCGAGGTCTCGCGGGTTTTTGCGAGCGTCGCGGACGGCGCGGAGGGTAGGAAATGAGCGCGACCGTAACGCGGCGGTTCACGGGCCTGAGGGACGGAAGCGTACGCGCGCTGTTTGCGTTTTATAAGCGTGTCGTCTCACCGGCGCTCCATGCGGCCGTGGGGACGGCGGGTGCGTGCCGTTTTCAGCCGACGTGTTCAGAGTATGCGGCGATTGCCGTTGCGGAGCATGGCCTGCCGCGGGGCACGATGATGGCGCTGGGCCGGCTGCTGCGTTGCCATCCGCTGCACCGCGGGGGTTTTGATCCGGTGCCGGCGAAACACAGCGGCCCCGCAGCAGGCGTTCAGGCCGGGCAAGTCCACTAAGTTCTCCGGATAGGAAACGGAAGTCTTGGCAGAGATACAAAATCCCAATCAGGGTGGCGGCAGCGGCGGTGGCCTGGGCGGCGATTCGAAGTCGCTGTTCGGCTTCATGATCGTGTTTGTCCTGATGGTTGTGGCGTTCCAGGTCTTTGGGCCGAAGAAGACGCAGCAGCCGGCGCCTGCGCAACAGAAGACACAGACCGCGACGAACGGCGCGGCAGCTCCGCCCGCGGCAACGACGAGTGCGGGAAGTCCAGCAGCGCCGACGGAAGTGACGGGTCCGGGGAAGGCCGCCGCCCCAGCCACGACTGCAATTCAGGCTTCCAGCGAAAGCGAAACGGTCGTCGAGAACGAGCTGTATCGCATCACCTTCACCAGTCGCGGCGCTGCGGTGAAGTCGTGGGTGCTGAAGAAATATAAGGATGACAGCCAGAAACAGCCGCTCGACCTGGTGAATGCGGATGCCGCGGCGAAATTCGGGCTGCCGTTATCGCTGTGGGCGTACGACGCCGGGCTGAAGAACCGGCTGAATACAGTGCTTTATGTTCCGTCGGCGACGGGAAGCATCACCGCCCCCGGCACGCTGAGTTTCGACTATTCGTACGGCGGGCTCACCGTCCACAAGACCTTCCACTTCGATTCGAGTTATGTGATCGACGCCGACGTATCGGTGACGCAGAATGGCGTTCCAGTGGCGGCGATGCTGGCCTGGCCCTCGGGCCTGGGCGACCAGACCACGCTGCAGCAATATGCGGGTGCCTACTTCGCCTACTCGGAGAACGGGAAGGCCGACGAGACTGCGGCCAAGAAAGTAGTGGGCGGCGACACGCTGCGCGGCTCCTACGACTACGCGGGCGTGAGCGATTTGTATTTCGCGGCGATCTTTATGCCGGCCACGCCAGCTGACACCAACCTGGTCACGCTGCACGAATCTCTTGGGTTGCCGAAGAACCCGGCGCACCCGGATCCCAACGCTGTGGATCAAGTCTCCATCCTGGGCACGGCGCTGGGCGCGAATGGCGGCGATTTACAAACGCGGCTGTTTGTAGGGCCCAAGCTTCTCGGACTGCTGGAGACCGTCCAGGCGGCGAACGGCGAAAACCTGGAGCACGTGGTGAGCTTCGGGTGGTGGGGCTGGATCGCGAAGCCCATGCTGCTGGTGTTGCGCTTCTTTGTGGTGCACGGCATTCCGAACTGGGGCTGGGCGATTCTTGTCCTGACGCTGATCCTGAATGTGGCCATGCTGCCGACGCGCTTCATGATGATGAAGTCGTCGCTGAAGATGCAGCGCATCCAGCCGCAGATCGAGGCTATCAAGGCGAAATACGCGAAGTACAAGACGACCGACCCGCGCCGGCAGGACATGAACAAGGAGATGTTCGACCTGCAGAAGAAGGAAGGCGTGAACATGTTCGGCGGCTGCCTGCCGATGCTGCTGCAGTATCCGCTGCTGTTCGGGTTTTACCGGATGCTGATGTACGCGATCGAGCTGCGCCAGGCGCACTGGTTGTGGCTGCCGGATTTGTCGGCGCCGGATGTGCTGCACGTCCTGCCCATCTTCGTCATCGTCTCGATGTTCCTGTCGCAATTCTTTACTCCTTCGCCGGGCATGGACCAGAGCCAGCAGCGGATGATGGCCTTCATGATGCCCGCGGTCTTCGGCGTGATGATGTGGAACATCGGCTCGGGTGTGGCGCTTTACTGGGCTGGCAGCAACCTGCTGGGCGTGGCGCAGCAATTGGCGATGAACCGGACGAGCATGGGTCGCGAAATGCGCGCGATTGCGGCAAAACGGGCGGCCAAACGCGCAGGAAAAACCGTCAAAGCGATCAATGCCCGGCACTAATTTGGGTTGTCGCCGGAACAGTGGATCAGGACTTCTCTAACGTGATCTAATAAGTCGGGATAGAGTAAGCAGCCAAAGATTCAATGCCCATCGACGACTACTCCGAGGCCGCGCAAAAGATCGCGGATTTCCTGAAGACGCTCACCCATCTGGGTGGATTGCGCTTGAAGTTCCGGATCACTGCCGGCCCTGGAGCCGCGGATCCGGCAGGCCTCGAAGCCAGGGAAATCTACGTAGAGCTCGCCGGACCCGACGCCGGACTGCTGACGCAGCGCGGAGGGGAGCTGTTGCGCGCTCTCGAACATGTCGCGTCCAAGGTGCTGCGCCTCGAAAACGAAGAGCACGACAAAATCTCGTTCGACGCGGAGAACTTCAAGGCGCTGCGCGCGCGGGAGCTAAAGCTGGCTGCGGAAACCGCCGCCGAGCGAGTGAAGAGTACCGGGCAGCCGTACAGCTTCGCGCCCATGAGTTCGCGAGAACGGCGCATGCTGCACCTGGCGTTTCGCGCTTACCCCGATCTGGAGACGGCATCGACGGGCGAAGGACTACGGCGCTACGTGGTGGCGTATCCGAAGGGATACGAACACCGCGATGAGAGGCCGAGGGAGAGCCGCTTCTCCGGACGGCGCCGCTAGTTCACGATTGCCGGGCAACAAATTCCAGCGGGGCGCGGTGGCAAGGGAGCCGGCGGCGTGCAGCCTCATCCACAGACAACGGAACGGGAGTCGGTCGCGCAGGAGACGATCGTCGCCATATCCACGCCGCCCGGGCGGGGCGGCATCGGCATCGTGCGGCTGTCGGGCCCGCATGCGCTGGAAATCGCGAACGGCCTGATCCGCACCGGCGGCGCTCTGGAGCCTGCGCGCGCGCGCCTGGCGGAGGTGGCCGATCCCGACACATCGGCCAAATTAGATGAGGCGATGGTTACATATTTCGCCCGGCCCCACTCCTACACGGGCGAAGACCTCGTGGAGATCGCCGCGCACGGATCGCCAGTGATCCTGGACATGCTGGTGCGGCTGGCCCTGCGCGGAGGCGCGCGTTTGGCGCGGCCCGGAGAGTTCACCGAGCGGGCATTTCTGGCGGGGCGTCTGGATCTGACCCAGGCGGAAGCGGTGCGGGATCTGATCGAAGCGCAGACTCTCTACCAGGCCCGCATCGCGGCGGAGCAGATGGGCGGAGGGCTTTCGCGGCGCGTGCATCCGGCGAAACAGAATCTGGTGGAGCTGATCGCACTGCTGGAGGCGGGCATCGATTTCGCCGAAGACGACGTCGAAGTGACGCCGGACGAGGAAATTGTAACCCGCATCGATACAATTGCCGGCGAGCTGGGTGAGCTGGCGCGGTCATTTGAGCATGGGAGGATGGTGCACGCCGGGCTACGTCTGGCGATTGTGGGGCGGCCCAACGTCGGAAAGTCGTCTCTGTTTAACCGCCTGCTGGAGCGGGAGCGGGCGATCGTGACCGCGACGCCGGGAACGACGCGCGACCTGGTGACGGATCGGCTGTCGCTGGGCGGCATCCCCGTGGAGCTGGTGGATACAGCGGGCCTGCGCGAGGCAAAGGATGAGGCCGAGGCCATCGGCGTCCGCAAAACGCGCGAGACGCTGGCTGAAGCGGATGTAGTGATGGTGGTGCTCGATGCTTCGGTTCCGCTGCGCGATGACGAAAGCGAACTGATCGCGTCGCTGGCGGGGCGGCGCGCGCTGGTTGTGCGCAATAAGTCCGATCTGAACACCGGCGCTGACGTCCCGCCCGACCTGCCGCTGCTTTCCTTGACGACGTCGGCGCTGACCGGGGAAGGAATGCGGGCCCTGCGCGATGCCCTCGCAGAGTTAGTGCGGAATCCGGCGGGAGAAAGCGAGTCCGGCATTCTCACCAGCCTGCGTCATTTTGAAGCGGTGAGCGGAGCGGCGGCGGCGCTCGGTGCGGCGCGGGAAGCGGTCGGCAAAAAGATTCCCCATGAGATGTTGTTGCTGGACCTCTACGGCGCGCTGCGCCAACTCGACAGCCTCACCGGAGAGACGACAGCAGAAGATATTCTGAACCGGATATTCTCAAGCTTTTGCATCGGGAAATAGACTGAGGTCCAAATTTCGCGCGAGGGCGCAAGTGGTTGCAGGGAGACCCATGAAAGAAGGTCGAATTCTCAAAAAGCTGATCGTCGCGAGCCTGGCAGCCCTGGTTGGGGCGGGATGCTGGGGTGATCTTCGCACGCAGGAGCCAGCGCCCAGCGGGAAGCAAAAGGTCATCTTCGATACCGATATTGGCGACGACATCGACGATGCGTTCGCGCTGGCCCTGGCGGTTTCCAGTCCCAAGCTTGAGGTGATCGGCGTGACCACGGCGTGGGGCAACACGGATCTGCGCGCGCGGCTCGCGGAGCGGCTCCTCAAAGCGATGGGACATGGAGAGATTCCCGTCGCAGTGGGACCGAAGACCCAGGCCTCATCGACCTTTACTCAGGCGCGGTGGGCGGAAGTTGAGCCGGAGCCGGCGAAGGGCTGGCCGGACGCGACGGATTTCACGCTCAATGCGATCCGGCGCAATCCCGGCGAGATTACGCTGATTGCGGTTGCGCCTTTCAGCAATGTCGGCGCGCTGCTCGATCGGGATGCAGCGACGTTTCGCAAACTAAAGAAGGTGGTGCTGATGGGAGGGTCGATCCATCGGCGTTATGGCGACCTCGGCTATCTGCCGGATCGCGGACCGGAACCGGAATACAACATCATGATGGACCTCGGGTCGTCGCGGAAGCTGTTTGCCTCGGGCGTTCCCATCGACATGATGCCGCTCGACTCCACGCAGCTGAAGCTCGATGAAACGATGCGGGACACGCTGTTCAGCCAGGCTACGCCAACCACCGACGCGCTGCTGTCGCTCTATGCGGAATGGAGCGCGTCGACCGGCAACCCGACGCCGACGCTGTTCGATGCGATGGCTGTGGCGGCTGCCATCGATCCCGCGCTGTGCCCAACGCAACCCATGCATATCGAGATCGACGACAAGGGTTTCACGCGGCCGGTGGAAGGCGCGCCGAACGCGCAGGTTTGCCTCGATTCGGACTCGGACCGCTTCTTCCACTTCTATATTCCGGCGATTCTGAATTCCGAAAGACACTGAGATCGAACGCGAATGATGGCAGAGACAGTGCGGGACCGATTCGATCTGAGCGGGCGTGTTGCGCTGGTCATCGGGGGGACCTCCGGCATTGGCCGTGCGATTGCCCTTGGGCTGGCCGAGGCCGGAGCGGATGTGGTGGCCAGCTCGCGCAGGAGCCGCGAGGTCGCCGACGTCGCGAAAGAGATTCGGGAGAGAGGGCGGCGTTCGCTGGAGATCGCTTCGGATGTTCTGGAGCGCAGCACGCTCGAGCACCTGCACGCGGAAACTGTCGCCGCGTTCGGTAAGGTCGACATTCTGGTGAATGCGGCGGGCACCACCAAGCGCCTCCCCACGCTCGAGTTTCCGGAGCCGGCGTGGCGCTCGATTCTGCAGACGAATCTGACCGGAACGTTTCGCGCCTGCCAGATCGTGGCGCCCGGAATGGTGCGGCAGGGGTGGGGGCGCATCATCAACATCGCATCGCTGGCCACGTTTGTGGCTTTTTACGAGGTCGCGCCGTACGGCGTGAGCAAAGCCGGAGTGGGCGCCCTGACAAAATCGCTCGCTATCGAACTGGCGCGGCACGGAGTGTGCGTGAATGCGATTGCGCCGGGGTTTTTCCCAACCGAGTTGAATGAGATGCTGCTCGAAAACACCCCCCGAGGACGCGAGGTCCTGATGCGCACCCCAATGCATCGTTATGGGCATCTCGAGGAACTGGTCGGCACGGCTGTTTTCCTGGCTTCGGAAAGCGCCTCGTTTGTCACCGGGCAGATTCTCGCCGTGGATGGGGGGTTTCTGGCCAGCGGCGTGAATCAATAGAAGCAGCGGGCGCTGCCGGGCCCGCATTCCGCCGGTTGGACAGCCTCGCAGGCCAGAGTTGTCGGGAGACTGAAAGCCGCGCCGATTCTCTGCTGGCGGCAGGGGTTTCCCGGTGTAGAGTTGTAGTTTGCTTCGCGGCAGGGGCCGCTGAACCAGACCACCCAGGGAGGAACGAACAGTGCTGGGGCCGCAGACAGAGGCGCCGGGACGAAACGCCGCGGGCATCCACAGAAACGTACGCGGCATGCGCCATGTCGACCTGACGGATGTTCAGCTGGCATCGAGCGAAACCGCAAGGCGCATCAATCGCGATATCGTGCTGGAGCTGATCCGGACCGGCCAGCCGATTTCGCGCGCCGATCTGGCGCGGCGCTCGGGGCTGCAGCGCAGCACGGTTTCGCAGATCGTCGAGCAGCTCATTCGGGAAAAGTGGGTGCGCGAGGGCTCCATCGCTTCGGCGCCGCGCGGCCGCCGGCCCACCCTGATTGGGCTGAATGAGGATATGGTGGCCATCGCGGTGGATATTCATCCGCGCCAGGCCATCGTGGCCGTGGTCGATCTGAACGGACGCCTGCTCTCGCGCGCTCTGGTGCCGCTCACTTCCGATCCGGGGGCGTCGACGCGGCTGGTGATCGAATGCATGCAGCGCATGCGCCGCACTGTGCCGAAAAAATCGACCGAAGGGATCGGCATCAGCCTGCCCGGACGCGTCGACCCGGCCACCCAGCGGCTGACCTTTGCTCCCAACCTGCACTGGCCCGACTTCGATCTGAAGAAGGTCATCGAGACCAAAATGGGGTTGTCGGTCAAGATGGAGAACGCCGCGACCGCCTGCCTGCTGGCGGAGCTGACCTTTGCGCGCATGGATGGGGTGCGCGATGCGGTGCTGGTCACCGTTTCTGAAGGCGTGGGCACCGGTGTCTTCGCGAACGGCCAGCTGATTTCCGGTCTCCACGGCATGGCTGGCGAGTTCGGGCATATCCCCATCGATCCGGCAGGACCGCGCTGCGCGTGCGGTCAGAGCGGATGCTGGGAGACATTCGCATCGTGCCGGGCGGCGCTGCGCTATTTCCGTGAGTTGCAGCCCAAAGGGCGAACCGTCACCTTCCACGAGCTGCTGAATCTGGCGGAGGAAGGCAATCTGCCCGCAGCGCAGGCGCTGGCGAAGCAGGCAATGTGGATCGGACGCGGACTGCGGATGATCATCGCGGCGCTTTCGCCCAGCACCATCCTGATCGCCGGCGACGTCACCTCGGCGTGGCACCGCTTCGGTCCGGTGATCGAGAAGGAAGCGGCGAAGCTGACCCTGGCTGGGAACCCGCCGCTGATTCGGCCAACGCATGAGAGCGAGATTGCTCGTCTGCGGGGCGCGGCGGCGCTGGTCTTCCAGCGCGGCCTGGCGCTCGAGCATACGCCCCAGGGTGTCGCGCCGGACGATGACGGGGCCGATGCACTGCAGGTCCAGACCGCGTGAGGCATATGCTCTTCGTCTGATCCCGCTTTCCGTCGGTCCACCCAAGCTGGTCAACCGAAGGGTTGGGACCGCCGTCCATCCCAGGCTGGAAGCGGCGCACGCTCGTCCCAAAGCTGGAACGCGCCGCTCAAAAGTCTTGACAACCTTGCAAACGGCCTCCTATAGTTCGGGTCGCATATTAAACCGACGAGCGTGCCCTGCTCAGCCGGAGGGAATCTCCCGCCAGCCTGCAAACTGGGGAGACTGGCCTGGCGGTCGAACATCCCGCAAACAGCCGCAGCAGAGAGCTGGGGATTGATTTGGGGCATGGACAATCGGTTCACTTTTGGGGAGGAACTTATGCCGGCGAGGCCAAAAACGCAATTCAGAACAGAGCGGTTCACGACGCGGAAATGGTTGTTGCTCGTCATGCTGGCGGCGGCGCTGCTGGGAACGGCAACAGTCAGAGGCCAGGCGCTCTTCGGAACTCTGACCGGCACCATCTCGGACAAGACGGGCGCCGTGGTTCCGAAGGTGAGCGTGACCCTGACGAACCAGGGAACGGGCGAAGTACGTGCAGATATCGCGAACGCCGTGGGCGAGTACCGCTTTGGAGACGTGCTGCCGGGCACCTATACCTTGTCCGTTGGGCGTACCGGGAACTTTGCCGCATTCAACGAGCAGGGCGTTGTGGTGGATGTCAATCGCGTCGTGCGCGTCGATATCTCGCTGCAGGCGGCCAGCGTGAATCAGACCATCAGCGTCACCGATACGGCGCCGGCACTGCAAACCGAAACCGCCGATGTCAACCACCAGATCACGGAGACGGAGTTGTCGGCGCTGCCGCTCACCTCCAGCCAGGGACGAACGTTCCAGGCCCTGTACACCATCATTCCCGGCGCGGCCATGGTGCAGGAAAAGAACTCAACGGCCGCGAATCCATCGCGCTCTATTTCGGCCAACGTCAACGGCATGAACTACAACGGCAACACCACCCGCATTGACGGCGCCATGAACTACTACGGCTGGCTGCCGTACATCATCACCTACGTGCCACCGGCGGAGTCGGTTGCGAACGTCAACATCGACACGAACTCCTTCAACGCCGAACAGGGCCTGGCGGGCGGAGCATCGATTAACATCACCACCAAAAGCGGCACGCGTGACTTTCACGGGACCGCGTGGGAATACTACCAGGACGGCGCCATCAACGCGCGATCCTACACCGCGACACAAGCGTCGCTGATCAGCGCCAGCAACCCAACTGGCTCCGTTCCCAAGAACGTTTTCAATGAATGGGGCTTCAATATCGGCGGGCCGGTTTATATCCCGAAAATCCTCACCGGAAAGAAGAAGCTCTTCTTCTTTGACAACTTCGAACGCACGACGCGCCGGCAGCTGGAATCCGGAACGCTGACCATTCCGGATGCCGCTATGGTGGGCGGCGATTTCTCCGAAGTCGCCGGCTTCGATCCCATTTACGACCCGCAGCCCACGGTGGGTACCTATCCGGCCAGCGATTACGTCAATGGCTATCTTGCTCCCCAGTTTCGCCCGACCTTCCTGTCGGAATATGGCACCAACGCAATCCCAGCATCGCGCCAGTCTTTTGCGGCTATGACCATGATCGCGAACCTGCTGCCGATCGCCAAGGCTGTTGGCACGCCCACTGCGTCGCAGCTGACCCACCAGCTATCGAATAACTATCTCGGCACCGGCACCTTTGCCTACAACCGCAACACCAACGACGCAAAAATCACGTACCTTCCCACGGAAAATACGCAGATCATGGGCAAGTACAGCATCGAGCCCTTTACCATCCTCGATCCGCAGCCTCTGGGCAACGCGGGGGGAGCTGCTTTGGATGGCGGGCAGTCCGGCGCAGCGTCGGGCCGCATCCAGGACGCGGGTCTGGGCATGAGCCATGTGTTCAGCCCCACGCTGGTGATGGATGCCGACTTCGGCTATACGCGCCAGGTCACCGGCGCGCAATCGCTGCTCGACCTTAAGCTGGGCGATTACGGAACGGACGTGCTGAAGATTCCCGGCACCAATGGCCCGGGAACCAACTATGTGGGGCAGCCCATCTTCGAAATGCAGGGCGGCAGCACCTTCTCCACTCTCGGCAACGCGCAGGCGGCAAATCCATACTTGTTCCGCGACAACCAGTTTACGGGCGATGTGAACCTGAGCTGGACCAAAGGCAAGCACGCCACCAAGTATGGCTTCAGCTACTATCACTTCGACCTGAATCACTTCCAGCCCACCGCCGGCGCCAGCATCAATTGCCCACGCGGCGGCTTCTGGTTCCAGGGGGGCATGACGGTCGGACCGGGGGACATCAGTCAGGATGGGAAAAACACGCCTACCACGATCTTTAACTACAACGCCCTGGCTGATTTCCTGCTGGGCCTTCCGAACAATGGCTCAGGCGAAGCCGTAACCACGGCGCACCAGATCGCCAATCCGAATGCTGTGCGCTGGACCGAGATTGGCGCGTACGCGCAGGACCAGTGGACCGCGTCGTCGAAACTCACCGTCAATTATGGCATCCGCTACGAACTGTATCCGCCAGCCTACCGCGACCACACCGGCGTCTACGTTCTCGATCCGAATCTGCCGCAGAGCGCCAACGTCGAAGTCGGCGGCGTAGGCGGCGAGCCGGAAAATTCCGGCTTGTCGATGGGGTGGGGATTCTTCTCGCCTCGCCTCGGCTTTGCCTACCGGCTCGACAACAAGACCGTAGTCCGCACGGGAGCGGGATTGACCTCCGATCCGGACAGCCTGCGCTTCCTGCGCGACTCGTTCCCGATGGATCTGAATCCGCAATACCAGGGCACCGCTGTCGACACCATTGCCGTCGATCCGGCCAATAAGACCAACTATCAGACTGGGGAGCCGATGACGCTCACCTACGGCATTCCCGCCCTCACCATCCCGAGCTACTCCACTGGATTTGCCTCGCTGCCGGTCAGCACCTCGACAACCACGGTGACCAAGGACTTCCACCGCGGTTACATCGAGAGCTGGAACCTCTTCGTTCAGCGCGATCTGGGCTGGAAGATGGTCGCCAACGTGGGTTATGTCGGGACGCACGATGTGCGGCAGCTCACCCAGACGGGCTACCTGAATTCGTCGCCATTGCCCAGCGGGACCACACCCTGCATGGCCAACGGCCAGTACAATCCTTCCACCGGGCTGACCGGCAAGTGCAGCTTCGCGGCCAACCAAATCGTCAACGAGCAGTGGTGCACGGGCACCACGAATCTCACCTGCTACAACACCGGCGGCATCGGCTATGTGAAGCCGCTCTTCAGTGCCGAATACAACGGGCTGCAGTCGCAGTTGAATTACAACGGTGGCCGCTACGCGCAGCTCGGCGTGGTTTACACGTACTCGAAGGCCATCGACTTCGAGGACAACGGCGCCGGATCCGGCTCCGGCGGCCTTGCGTGGAACTATCCTGCGTACTACGCGCGGAACCGGGCGCTCGCGGGGTACGACCAGACGCACAACCTGGAGCTTTGGGGTATCTATAACCTGCCCTTCGGCCGCGGTCACGCATGGGCGAGCAACGGCGCCGGCAACGCGATCCTGGGCGGATGGCAGCTGAATGGGCAGTTCAGCCATATCAGCGGCACTCCGTTTACGGTGAACGCTAACAGCAACACCGCCAACGCGCAGGGCGAGCCTCTCTACGCCAACCTGGTTGCGCCCTACCACCAGCTGGGCGGCCACGCTCGCACCGCGGGCAGCCCCGTCAGCGGAGGCAAGCTCTGGTTCGATGCGGCATCCTTCGCGAACCCAGCCCAGCCAAGCTACACTGCTACAGAAACCCCGTCCCAGATCACTCCGCCGGTCTTCGGCACCACCAACCGTGACGAATTCCGCGGACCGGGCGTCTCCTATGCAAACGCGAGTCTCTTCCGTGCCTTCACCATTTACCACGAGAGCCAGTTCCAGATTCGCTTCGAGGCGTTCAACGTCACCAACCACGCGCTGCTGAACAGTAACCCAGGCACGACGGTCGGCAGTTCGACCTTCGGCGAAATCACCAGCTTCGGGCCTGGCTACTCACCAACCCAGGGCTCGCGTTCGCTGCAGTTCAGCGGCCGTTTCCAGTTTTGATCTCACTTGCATAGAACCTCCCGGCCGGGACCCTCGACAGTCCCGGCCCTTTTTTTTCCCAGGCTTGCGCCACCGATGGATCGTGGCCGCTTCTGCGAGAATGTCTCGTCAGCGTTTCACCACGTCATGGTTGATCGAAACAGCGCCTTTCCGGCATTCGTTCTGATCGCCGGTCTCTCCGGCACGCTCGCAACCCACGCCGAAGATGGCTCCCAGGGATGGCTGCGCTACGCACCGCCTTCCTCTGCCGGGATTCCCATGAGCTATCAGGCCATGCCTGCGGCCATCGTGAAACTGGATTCCTCCGAGCCGGCTGCGAGTGCCGAAGACGAGTTGCTGCGCGGCGTTCGCTCGATGCTGGGCCGCACCCTGCGCGTTGAGCCGTCTCTTCCGAGCGAAGATGCCTGGGTGCTGGGCACCACCGACGAGCTGCGCGCGGCATTCCCGCAATATCGCCCACCATCGCTCGGCCCCGAAGGTTTCGCCGTAAGCGTGCTCGAAACACACGGCCATAACGAGTGGCTGATCGCCGGCGCCGACCCGCGGGGCATCCTCTACGGCGCCTTTCATGCGCTCTCCGGCATCGCGCGCGGCGAGAGCTTTGTCGCCCTCGCTGGCAGCGAGTCACCCGCCGCTCCCGTACGCTGGGTCAATCAGTGGGACAACCTCAACGGCACCATTGAGCGCGGCTTCGCGGGGCGGTCCATCTTTTTTGATAACGGTGCGGTTCGCACCGACCTGACGCGGGCCGGCGAGTATGCGCGGCTGCTGGCTTCGGTGGGCATCAATGGATGCTCCATTAATAATGTCAACGCCGATCCCAAAATCCTGACTCCGGAATTGATTCGCGGCGTGGCGCGCATCGCCGATCAATTTCGTCCATGGGGCGTGCGGCTCTCCATCTCCGTGCCCATCAACGGCCCGCAGGCCATCGGCGGTCTCGACACCTTCGATCCTGGCGATCCGAAGGTCGCGGCGTGGTGGCGCGCGAAGATCGACGAGATTTACACGGCCATTCCCGACTTCGCCGGTGTCGTCGTCAAGGCCGATTCCGAAGGTCAGCCGGGGCCATCGAAGTATGGCCGCACGCCGGTGGACGCCGCCAACATGCTCGCCGCGGCTCTGAAGCCGCATGGCGGCATCGTCCTGTACCGCGCCTTCGTCTACAACCATCATCTCGACTGGAACGATCAGAAGGCCGACCGCGCACGCGCCGCGTACGACATCTTTCACCCCCTTGATGGACAGTTCGCCGACAACGTCATCGTCCAGATCAAAAACGGGCCCATCGATTTCCAGGTGCGGGAGCCGGTCTCGCCGCTCTTCGCGGGCCTCAGCAAGACGAACGAGGCCGTCGAGCTCCAAATCACCCAGGAATACCTGGGCCAGCAGCGGCATCTCGTCTTTCTGCCCACGATGTGGAAGAGTTACCTCGATTTCGACTTGCGGGCCGACAATCGCTCTACCTTATTAAAGGATATTGTCGACGGCACGAGCTTCCATCGCCCGCTCGGCGGCTATGTCGGCGTCGCCAACGTTGGCCTCGACACCAACTGGCTGGCGCATCCCCTCGCCATGGCGAACCTCTATGGCTTCGGTCGCCTGGCCTGGAATCCCAGCACCACCGCCGAGACCATCGCCGCCGACTGGACGCGGCTGACCTTCAGCAACGACCCCAAAGTCGTGAGCACGGTCAGCCAGATGCTGCTCTCGTCGTGGCAAATCTACGAGCACTACACCGGCCCGCTCGGCCTGCAGACCCTCACCAACATCACCGGCCCGCACTACGGCCCGGCGCCGCAGTCGCAGGAGAACAACGGATGGGGGCAATGGATCCGCGCCGACCACGACGGCGTGGGGATGGACCGCACCGTTGCCACCGGAACAGGATTCATCGGCCAATACCCGCCGGAAGTCGCAGCGATGTACACCTCGCTGAAGACCTGCCCCGACTCTCTGCTCCTCTTCATGCATCATGAGCGGTACACGTATCGGCTGAAGACGGGCAAGACGGTGATCCAGACCCTCTACGATCTGCACTATCAGGGAGCCGATGAAGCCGCCGGACTGGTCCGTCAGTGGCAGATGCTCGATGGGCTCATCGATCCCGAGCGCTACGACAAAACCCTGGGCCTATTGGAATACCAGGCTGGACACGCCATCGTTTGGCGCGATGCGATCGATCGCTGGTTTGAGAAGATGTCCGGCATTCACGACGAACGCGGCCGCATCGATCATGATCCCAACCGCATCGTCGCGTCGCAGATGCAGCTCGACGGATACACGCCGGTCGACGTCAACCCATGGGAGACGGCCTCCGGCGGCAAGGCTTACGTCTGTAGCGAGCACACCATGTGCTCGGCAGCCGCGCACCTTGATCGGCCCGCCGGTTGGTACGACGTTGCGGTTCAGTACTTCGACTACCGCCAGGGCGCGTCGACGTTTCGGCTGCTTCTCAATCAGCAGGTCATCGCCACCTGGATAGCTGATAACACGCTCCCCGGCCAGGCGCCCAACGGGGACACCTCAACGCGCTACACTCTGCGTGGCGTGGCGCTGCGGCCCGGCGACGTGCTGACCATCGAAGGTCAACCCGAAGATGGAGAGCCCGCGCCCATCGACTATATGGAGATCGTGCCCGAAGCGAACGCGAAAACAGGGAATGCGCACCCATGAAAATCAAACACGCCTCCGTCAACGTCTGTTCGCCGGGGCGCAACTTCGTCACGCTGAAGATCGAGACCGACGAAGGCATCTACGGCCTCGGCGACGGCACCCTCAACGGACGGGAACTGGCCGTCGCCAGCTATCTCACCGAGCACGTCATCCCCTGCATTCTGCATCGCGATCCCTTCCAGACCGAGGACATCTGGCAGTACCTCTATCGTGGAGCGTACTGGCGGCGCGGCCCGGTGACCATGTCGGCGATCGCCGCCGTGGACATGGCGCTGTGGGACATCAAGGGCAAGGCGCTCAACACGCCCGTCTACAACCTGCTGGGCGGCAGAAGCCGCGACGGCGTCCTCGTTTACGCGCACGCGCACGGAGCGGACATTGACGAAGCCTGCGACGATGTGGCCCGCCATATCGAGATGGGCTACAAAGCGATCCGCGTGCAGAGCGGGATTCCCGGACTCGACGCCACCTACGGTGTCCCCAAAGGAGCACAGCCCTACGAACCCGCAGAGCGCGGCCTGCCTTCGGAAAGCCGCTGGTCGACCGAAAAGTATCTCAACCACGTCCCCAAGCTCTTCGCCCGCGTGCGAGAGCAGTTCGGCGACGATCTGCACCTGCTCCACGACTGCCACCACCGCCTCAGCCCGATTGAAGCCGCGCGCCTCGGCAAGGAACTCGAGCCGTTTCACCTCTTCTGGATGGAAGATCCGGTTCCCGCCGAATTCCAGGAAGGCTTCCGCGTCATTCGCGAACACACCACAACGCCAATCGCCACCGGCGAAGTGCTCAATTCCATCTGGGACGTGCACGAGCTGATTCGCAATCAGTGGATCGATTACGCGCGGCTCACGCTGACGCACGCCGGCGGCTTCACAGCGCTCAAAAAGCTTGCCGACTTTGCCGCCCTCTACCAGGTCCGCACAGGCTGCCACGGCCCCACGGACCTCTCGCCCGTCTGCATGGCGGCGGCGCTGCACTTCGACCTCGCCATTCACAACTTCGGCATCCAGGAGCACATGCCGCACTCGAAAGAGACCGATGAGGTCTTCCCGCACGGGTATCGCTTCGACGATGGGACCATGCATCCGGGCGACGGTCCCGGACTCGGCGTCGAACTCGACGAGAAGCTGGCAGCGAAGTATCCTTACCAGCGCGCGTACCTGCCCGTCTTGCGCAAACTCGATGGAACGTTGTGGGATTGGTAAGATCGGCGGTTGATCGGAGACGATACGCGAAAACCGCCTCAATTAACCCGAACCAAATTTTCCCCAGCAGGAGCAAGGCTGTGTTGAATGTTGTGAAGCGCTCGCTCGTGATTCTCTGCGCCGGTTTAGTTCCGGCCCTCGTTGCCCAGACCGCCCCGCCCCCGCAGTCTTCCAGCCAAATCTGGTTTGACTCCTCGCAGCCGCTCGATAAGCGTGTCGACGCGCTCGTCTCCGCGATGACGCTCGAGGAAAAAGTCTCGCAGATGGAGAATCACGCGGCGGCGATCCCGCGCCTCGGCGTGCCGGAATACGACTACTGGAGCGAAGGCCTCCACGGCATCGCGCGCTCTGGCTACGCGACCTTGTTTCCGCAGGCCATCGGGCTCGCCGCGACCTGGGACACCTCGCTGCAGCATCAGGTTGCCACCGTCATCTCCATCGAAGCCCGCGCGAAGTACGAGCAGGCCATGCGCGACAACCTGCACAGCATCTTCTACGGACTGACCATCTGGTCGCCCAACATTAATATCTTTCGCGATCCGCGCTGGGGACGCGGCCAGGAAACCTACGGCGAGGATCCCTTCCTCACCAGCCGCATGGGAGTGGCCTTCGTCACCGGCCTGCAGGGCGACGATCCGAAATATTTCCGCACCATTGCCACGCCCAAGCATTACGCGGTGCACAGCGGGCCCGAGTCGCTGCGCCACGAATTCAACGTCGACGTCACGCCGCACGACCTCGAAGACAGCTACCTGCCGGCCTTTCGCGCCACCGTCACCGAGGCGCACGCCGACTCCGTGATGTGCGCCTACAACTCCATCGACGGCGTCCCGGCGTGCGCGAGCACCATGTTGCTCGACAAGATTCTGCGCGGCGCCTGGAATTTCCAGGGATTCGTCACCTCCGACTGCGGCGCGATCTCCGACTTCTACTCCGCGAGCGGGCATCATTATTCTCCTGACGCCGCACACGCCAGCGCCGTCGCGGTCGAGGCGGGAACCGAAACCAGCTGCGGCCAGGAATACAAAGCGCTGGACAACGCGGTTCGCCAGGGCCTGATCCCCGAGGCCGCCATCGATCAGGCCGTGCGCCGCCTCTTTACCGCCCGCATGAAGCTCGGCATGTTCGATCCGCCGGCCGAAGTGAAGTATGCGCAAATTCCCTTCTCCGCAGTCGATGCGCCGGAGCATCGCGCCCTGGCGCTGAAGACCGCGCAGGAATCCATCGTGCTGCTGAAGAACGACGGCATTCTGCCTCTGAAGCCGGGATTGAAGCGCGTCGCGGTCATCGGGCCGAACGCCGCATCGCTCGCCGCGATCGAAGGAAACTACAACGCCATCCCCTCGCACCCGTCACTGCCCGTCGACGGAATCGAGGGCGCACTCCACGGAAAAGCTGCGGTCGCCTACGCCCAGGGATCGAACTATGTCGCGGAGTTGCCCATCGTGATCCCGCGCACCGCGCTGCATCCCCAAGCCGGATCGAAGGAGCCGGGCCTCCACGGCGAGTACTTCGACAATCCCAACTTCTCCGGTTCCCCGGTCCTCACCCGCGTGGATAAGCAGATCGACTTCGACTGGAACGGGGCAAGCCCAGGACCGAAGGTGCCCGAGACTGGCTACAGCGTGCGCTGGACGGGAGTGTTCGTGCCTCCTGCGCCAGGAAAATACACGCTGGCGCTGCGGCGAAGCGGTTGCTATCGATGCGGAGATCAGGAGACCTACGCGCTTTGGTTGGACGGCAAAGAAGTGTACGACAGCACGAAGCACCCGGCGCCCAACCGGCGCGGAGAGCGTGAACCGGCGGTGGAAATCGACCTCGGCGATACCCAGGAACACACCATCCGCATCGACTACGTCTTCAAAGCCCCTCTTCTTGGCGCAGGCGTCGCGCTGGAATGGCAGGCGCCTGCAGCAGCACTAAGCGACGAAGCGGTGCGCGCGGCGCAGGATTCCGACGTGGTCCTGGCCTTCGTCGGCATCTCCCCCAATCTTGAAGGCGAAGAGATGCCCGTGCACGTCGACGGATTTGCCGGCGGCGACCGCACGGACATCGATTTGCCGAAGGTCCAGCAGGATTTGCTCGAGGCTGTTGCCGCGACTGGCAAGCCGGTCGTCGTGGTCCTGATGAGCGGCAGCGCCATGGCCATGAACTGGGCGAAGGATCACGCGGCCGCGCTCGTGGAAGCCTGGTATCCGGGCGAGGCCGGTGGCGAGGCCATCGCCGACATCCTGACCGGTAAAGCAAATCCCTCGGGGCGGCTACCGATCACCTTCTATGCCTCCGACGGCCAGCTTCCGCCGTTCACTGACTACAGCATGAAGGGCCGGACTTACCGTTACTTTGACGGCGAGCCGCTGTATCACTTCGGCTACGGGATGAGTTATACGACGTTTCGATATGTCGGGCTGAAGTTATCCTCATCGTCGCTGAAAGCAGGCGACCCATTAAGTGCCGCAGTAACTGTGACGAACACAGGGAGCCGCCCGGGAGAAGAAGTAGCCGAACTATACCTGATCCCGCCGACAGGGAAGGGCTACCCGTTGCGCAGCCTGGAGGGTTTCGTGCGCGCGCAGCTTGCACCCCATGCCAGTGCGGTTGTCCATTTCAACCTCGATGCGCGGAAGTTGAGCGAAGTGGACGACAGCGGCCATCGCGCGGTTCGCGCCGGCGAATACGAGATATTCGTCGGAGGAAGTTCGCCGGGCGCGGCTGCAGGAGGAGTCTCGGCGAAACTCGCCGTCACAGGCTCGAAGGATTTACCGGAATAGGAGTTACCCGCACCGGAGGTTCAAGCTCCCGAGGTTTGTTTGCTGCGAAGAGCGCGGCGGAAGAGGGCCAGTTTCGCGCCGGCTTCAGGATCCTCTTTCAAATGGGTCCAGCCCGCCTGGCAAAACGCCGCCACCACGCCGAGGAAAAGTCCCGCAACCGCGGCGATGATCGTAATGAGACCTCGTTTTGGGAAGGACTTGCGATCCGGAGGAATCGCGGGATCGACAACCTGAACCATCGCTCCTTCTCTTGCTTCGTCGAGCTTGGCGATCTCGAACTGCTTCGCCAGAATATCGAAGATGGTCTCGTAATATTTCACGTCCCGCAGCTTGCGCACATATTCCAGGCCCGCCTCCGGTACCTTCCCCTTGGTGACCATCAGAGAGTCCCCGGATTCATCTGAGCCGCCCAGTTTCGCCAGTTGGCCGCGCATGCTCTCGAGCTCCTGTTGAGCCTCGACCAGCTGGGCGTTTTCTCCGGTCGCGTAGGTCTGCATGCCCTGAATCTGCACTTCTTTGGCGGCGATCTGCGCACGCAGGCCGGCTGCCGATTCGATGAGAGCTCTCGCCTGGCTGTCAAGCTGTATCAGCCCGGTGGTCTGCTCGGTGCGCTTCAGAGCTTCTTCGGCGTTGGCCAGATTGTCTTTGGACTGCTCCAGCTGCTGTTCAAAGAAGAGAGCCCGCTGCTGCGCCTCGGTGAAGGCAAGATGCTTCGACAGGTCGCGAAATTCATCTACATATCCGTTGGCGAGTTGCGCCGCTCGGTTGGGATCATGGTCCTCGACCGAGATGTGAATCAAGCCGTCTTTACTGCTCCCATCGACTGCTGCGTGCTGTTCGAACGCTTTGCGGGCGTCTGACACCAGCCGCTTGTGGTACTCCTTCTGCAGCTCGTAGTCATGCACCAAGCCGTCTTCCACGGTCTGGCTCGTCAGCATGGCCACATACATGTCGTTGGGATTCTTGATGCCGAGACTGCCCCCAGCCAGAGCAGCCATCGAGCCCAGGCTGCTGATCTGCGAACTCAGCGCGGCGCCCAGAGACGAACTCTGCTGCGGCGGCAGCAGGATGACCGTAGCGGTGTACCGCTTCGGCAGGAGAAGGGAGACGATCAGCGCCAGGATCGCGCACGTTGCCGTGACCAGCACGATCGTCCATTTGCGTTCCGCCAAAACGATCAGCAGATCGAGCAGCGAAATCTCTTCTTCATGACTGCGGGGTGGGTCCGGCGCCTGCGACGTCGGGGGAGCGCCGGATGATTCTTTCAGATCGGGATAGCGTGTTTCTGTTGCCATGAATTGTGCGAAGGCCCGGGAAGGGCGGCGCCTTTTAACCGTATCTTACAGGGTCAGAAGGCGCGCCGTTCCGATTACTGGATCACGCTGAGCGACGCAGCGCCCAAAGCAAACTGTGAGAAGAGCTGCGACATGTCAAGAATGCCTCGCAGAGCTGAAGGCTTAAAAGTCTTCTCAGGAACAACGATCGTATCGCCCGGGTTCATTCGCAGGTTGTCGAACTCGTTGCCCCAGATGCCTTTTTCGGCCTCGCGGCTGATCACCGATCCATCGGCGCGAATAATAAAGATATGTTTCCGGTCGGCGTCGCGATTCGGGCCGCCCGCGAGATGCAGATAGGTGCCCGCCCGCCGAATGCTCTCGTAGAGGAAGGAGTTCTGATCGTAAACCGCACCGACGACATTCACGCTCGCGGGCACGGGAGGAACCACAAAACGATCCCCGTCTTCGAGGGAGATATCCGGCAGGACATCGAGGCCGCTGCTGCCGGCCTTGAATTCCAGCACGATGCGGCCAGTGGCGCGCATCTGGCGCAGCCGTCCAAGCAGCTCCTGCTCGCTGTTCTGAGCGGCGGCGCCGCTGGCCAGATCCTGCGCCGAAGTCGCCGGCGATGCTGCGAGCGCCAGATTGCCCCTCTGCATCTGCATCTCCAGCGTCTGGACATATTCGTCCATCCGCCGCTGTTGCACCGCGCGCGTGGATTCGCGCGTGAATTCCGAGCCGTACAGATAGGCTGCGGTCGTAAACCCGCCGGCGCGCTGCACCAGATCGCGCAGGGTCTCGCCTGGCTGCACCGTGTACACGCCGGCGTGCCCGAACTCCCCGTCCAGCCGCACATACTTGGTTTGCTGCGCGATGGGAACGCGAATGTCGCCCTGCGAGAAAATGGAAACAACATCGCCGGGTTGCAGCGCGAGGTCCTGGGAAGCATCGTGCTGGAGCACCAGCTTGCCCAGGTCGAACGGGATCAGGATTGTCTTCAGAGTGGCCGGATCCAGCCGTTCGATCACGGCGTAGTCCCAGTCGATCTCCGGCGCGAACGGGCCTACCTCGGTGCGCATCGCGGCGGGAGCCTGCGAGTAGGTGGGTTGTTCAACCGCCAGGCTCGCGCTGCCCGCTCGCTGAGCAGCCGAAAGGCTTCTCGAAGACCCCGTGATCGTGCTGGAAGCGCCGGTTTGATCCTGACTGGACATCGCGGGATTCTCGCCGGGGTATTGTTCGTTGGACCCCGACGAAGGCTGGCCCGTGTTCGCTCCGGAGGTCGCCCCGCCACTGGCAGGCGATTGGATCAGCTGCCGTCGCGGCAATTCTGTCGGAGAAGAGGGCTGGCGCAGATCCGGAAAACTCTGCAGCGGCTCAAATTCAGGAGAGGGAAGCCCGAGCTGCGCGCGTCTCCACCAGTAATTGCGCGTAATCAGTGAATCCTTATCCGGAATCAGATCGCTGATGTGCATGCCCGAGTGCCAGGCGAAATGGCCCTGATTCGCGGTATTGCCGCGCAGGGTGACCGTCTTCTGATACATCGGGATGATGGAGAAAACGCGAACCAGGTCGCCGTCGGCGAGCTCCGTCGCGAGGCCGGCCTGATCCCAGGCAACCTCCATCGCAAAGCGGTCGCGATGCTCATCGGTGCGCTCGATGGAAATCCGCGCCTGGGCGGCCACGACAGAGGCGCCTCCCGCATCGGCGAGCGCCTCGGCCAGCGCGTCGCTGGCGCGCAGCTCATAGATCGCCGGGTGTTTCACGCTGCCGGTCAGGGCCACCTGCGGGCCAACCGGAGGAATGAACAGTACATCGCCGTTCTGCAGCGTCACGTCCTTCGATTTGTCGCCGTGCACCAGCAGCGAATACAGGTCGAAGTCGGTGACCACAGTGCCCGCCCGGCGCAGCTCGATGTGGCGGAACGATCCGGCCGTCGACGGACCGCCGCCGGCAAAGAGTGCGTCCACCAGAGTGCTGAGCGAACTCACCGTGTACAGGCCGGGGCGGCGTGCTTCGCCGGCGAGATACACCTGAATCGCGCGAATCTGGCCGACATCCGCCGTGAGATCGAAGTTTCGATAAACTCGTCCAATCGCGGCGCGAAGGTGCGCGTCAAGGGCCGAGGATGGCAGCCCCGCGACCTGCACCCCCCCAATCTGCGGCAGGTAAATCTCGCCGGAGCGATCGACGCGCACGTCGGCGCGGAAATTCACCTGTCCCCACACCCGAATGCGCAGTTCATCCCCCGGGCCGATCACGTAATCGGGGGGCACGGGAACCATGTCGAGTGGCGCGAATGTGGTCGGAACCTGGCGAAACAGGCTCTCTCCATAAATTGGCAGGACCTGACCGGTGGTGGAGGCCACGAATTTCTGAAACTCGGTCAGCGGCTCGGGGGGAAGCGGGGGTTGCTGTTGAGGCCGGATCGCCGGTTGCCGGCCAACATTCTCGTTGTCGGTGTAGTTGAAATTGAGGGGCGCCTGACCGCCATTCTGCCCCGACGGATTCCCTGGAGACAGCGAAATCGGGTTCTGATTCTGAGCGGCGCACTGTGACGAGTTCGCCAGGAGGGGATCGGAGCAATCCGGCGTGCCCGACGAGCTTTGCGGAGTGCCGGGGAGGGTGTCCTGTGCCCCAGCGTGCAGGACAACGGCAAGACACGAGGCCGCCACAAACGAAGCGAGTCGGTTCATCATACGGGGCTGATGTGCGAAGCGGAGAGGGTGCACGGATGGCGCCGCGAAGCGGTTTGTCTCATTGATTCGTGCGGGGTAATCCCTGTGGGGACAGTCTAGCATGCTGCCGGTGGGTGAGTACCTGGGTATACCTTTGGGGGATTGAGATGCCCATTTTGGCAAGGTTATTGTCGTAATGACACGAGCGTGACATTCGTGCGCGGGAATCCAAAAAGCATGATCGAACAGCATGCATCCCTGGTATACTGCAACCACTGAAACCCGCAACATCATTGGTTACAGTTTAGTAACATCGCAATCCAGCAAAATCAGCCCGCCGGAATCTGATCTGCTTTCCTTAAGGTTTTGCGAAGGTCGAGAATACCGCATTCGTTGTGATGGGTGGAATGAGCTCGCTTTCTTTCGATAATATTCTTCGTCCGGACTCCGCTGACAGAACAGAAGGGGTTGCGCATCTTCCTTCAACAGGGCGGACTCTGCGATCGCCCGCTCCCCTCGGTGATTCCGCGCGTGCTGATGCTGCACGCACAGCCGGGGATGCGAGTTCCTGGGCGCTTTCTTCGCTGCGCCGAGGTTTGGAGATTCTGTTCGCCTCCCTCGCTCTCATCGGCTTCCTGCCGCTGATGGCCTGCGCCGCGATCCTTGTTCGCGTGGGCTCAGAGGGCTCCATTCTCTTCCGGCAGCGCCGCATGGGCCGGAATGGCCGTGAGTTCACCCTCTACAAGTTTCGTTCCATGTGTCCTAAAAAGGGGAGCAACTCATCCATTACTGTGAGTGGCGACGTCCGCATCACCGCTGTGGGGGTCCTGTTGCGTCGCTACAAGCTCGACGAGCTGCCGCAGTTCTGGAACGTGCTGCGCGGCGACATGTCTCTGGTAGGCCCGCGGCCCAAGCTCCCGCACCATGAGGCGTTGCACATGGCCTGCCGTCCCGGCATTACCGGTGTGGCCACGCTGGCGTTTCGCAAGGAAGAGGAATTCCTCTCCGGGATTCCTGAAGATCAGCTCGAGACTTTCTACGAGATGTTCGTCAAGCCGGCCAAAGCGAAGCTCGATCTCGAGTACATGCGCACGGCGACCCTGGCGAGCGATCTGAAGGTCCTTTGGCGCACCGCAAGTGCGTGCCTGTTTACTACCGAGGAGTCGCAGGCAGAATCCGCTGAGACGATCACCCGGTATGAAGAGGCCGCGCGGGTGATGTTCGGAAAATACTGGCAAACCTCCGAGAGCCACACCGTGTTGCCCCAGGGCGCGTATGTGCCGGGCCTGAATCCGGAACTGTAAAGAGCCAATCGTCTCGTTGTGACCTCCGCTGGGCGGCCACGCACGCCCCGACCCTCTTGCGAACCGCTGCGCTCACCGTGCGCATTCCCAACTCGACTTCTCGCGGTACCTGGGGAACCTGTCGCTGACCAACGTAACGTCCGCGTCGTCCCAAATCGCCCGAATAATAGCTACATCCCGTTGGCGCAACCGGCGGGATCGAGCGGCTTTCTGCGGGTGTGGAGAGACGACCTCCGGTGCCGGGATTGCGGAGAGGCGTTACATTGGGCCCAGAAAAACGGTGGACCGGCGGCAAGCCAGCCGGTCGTCGAAAGTTCCGCAGCGGCACGCTGACAGCGATCATCCTCTTCTGTGCGGTGGCCGCCGTCAGCGATCCTGCTGGCCGGGCAGCCGCGTGGGCCCAGCAGCCCGCGCCCCCCGTCCAGCGTCCGGCATCGTCACAAACGGACGCGGATTGGCGCACCAAGCTCTTCCTGGCGCGCCGTGTGCCTCGTGCCGCGGTTCCTGCCATCGTTTTGGTGCGGGCGCGCGCCGCTCATGCGGCCATGGTCCGGGCCCAGGCCACAACAACGCCCTCGACCACGTGGCTGCCCGTCGGACCCTCCCAGGTCAGCACCGCCGCGTGGAATCTCGTCACGGGGCCTGTCACCAGCCTGGCGGCCGATCCTTCCGATCTATCCGGAAACACCGTCTACGCAGGTACCGATGCGGGCGGCGTCTGGAAATCCACCAACGCCGCTGGCAGCGCAGCGGGTGTCAGTTTTACTCCGCTCACTGACGCTCTGAACGCATGGTCTTCGGCCGCGCTCACCTCGTTGAGCATCGGTGCAATCACCGTGCAGCCCGGCGGGACCAACGTGATCCTGGCCGGGACCGGCGACCCCAACACGGGCACCGGCTCCTGGTATGGCGCTGGCATCCTTCGCTCCGCCAACGGCGGAAAGACCTGGAACCTGATCGATGAAACTTCCACCGCTCTGAATTCACCCGGATTGCCCTACAACTTTCTCGGCAGCGCATTTGCCGGATTCGCCTGGAGCACCACCAGCCCTGATCTCGTGGTTGCAGCGGTAACCGAATCGGGAGACGCGGCGTACGTCGGGACCTGGAGCAACACCAGCCCCTTCGGACTGTATTACTCCCCGGACGCGGGCGTGAGCTGGCAACTGGCGACCATCGAAGACGGCAACCAGGTCATTCAGTCCGACCAGTACTCCAACACCATCAGCAATCCGGCGACGTCCGTGGTCTGGAATCCGGTCCGCAAGCGCTTCTATGCCGCCATTCGCTTTCACGGATACTACGAGTCCACCGACGGCATTACCTGGACGAGGCTCGCGAACCAGCCCGGCACAAACCTGACCACCGTCATGTGCCCCACCAATCCGGGAGGGACGGGCTCGCGCGCCTGTCCCATCTTTCAGGGAGCGCTCGCGGTTCAACCCGTCACGGGCGACATGTTCGCCCTCACCGTGGACCAGAACAACCTCGACCAGGGTATGTGGCAGGACGTTTGCCACCTCGCTTCCGCTGCGTGCTCCTCCTCCACCGTGCTGTTCGGCACGCGCATTTCCGATCAGTCCCTCCAGACCCCCGCCAGCAGCGGAACCATCGCGCAGGCGGATTACGATTTCTGGCTGGCCGCCGTTCCCTCGCAGCAGGACACGCTGCTCTTTGCCGGCACAGAAGACATCTGGCGATGCAGCCTGGCGAACAGCTGCGCCTGGCGCAACGCAACGAACACGCAGACCTGTGCCGCTGCCCAGGTCGCTCCCGCCCAGCACGCCATCGATGCCACCTTCGGCGCCACCGGCCTCCTCTATTTCGGCAACGACGCAGGCCTGTGGCGCTCTACCGACGCCGTCAACCAGCAGGCGCCTGCCTGCTCCAGCGACGACGCAAGGCATTTTCAGAATCTCAACACCGGCCTTGGATCTCTTGCCGAAGTGGAGAACTTCGCCGAAGATCCGAACGAGGCCTCCACGTGGCTCGCCGCGCTCGGCGGTCTGGGCACAGCAGCTCCCGTCTCAGGCGCGACGGCCTGGAATCAGGTTCTCAACGGCGAGGGCGATGGCGTCGCCATCGATCCGGCCAATGCGGGCAACTGGTACGCCACTTCCGAGTTCGGCGTGGGCATCAACCGCTGTACCGAAGGGACCTCCTGCAACACCGCGGGGTTCGGCAAGGTGGCCATCGGCGAAGCGCAGGTCGGCAACGATTTCCAGACCATCCCCGCTCCCTGGATTCTCGATCCGCAAAATACGTCGGACGTGATTCTTGGCACCTGCCGCGTCTGGCGTGGGTCGGCTACCGGCGCCGGCTGGAGCCAGCTCAATCTGCTCAGCGCCATGCTCGACAAAGGTCAGGGATCGTCCTGCGATGGAAATGCCGAAATCCGCGTTCTGGCCGCTGCCCCCATCACCTCAGGCTCGCCCGCTGCCGGAGCGGAACAGCTCTATGCGGGTATGGCGGATGTCTTCGACGGCGGAGGGCTCATCCCCGGCCACATTTTCACCGCCGCCGTCAACAACGCATCACAGACCGAGAACACTACGTGGGTCGATCTCTACTCGTCTCCGGTGAGCAACGCGGGCATCACCGCCGAGAAGTTCAATCCTGCTGGATTTGGGATTTCCAGCATCTTTCCCGATCCGCACGATCCAACCGGCCAGACCATCTACGTCACGATCCAGGGAATTTCCGCCATCACCGCCTACAGCCCCATCCTCTATTGCTCCACGGATGCGGGCGCGCACTGGACCGACATCAGCTCCAATCTTCCCCCTGCTCCTGCCAACAGTGTGCTCGTCGATCCCAACAACGCCAACATCGTTTATGTCGCGCTCGATACCGGAGTCTACGTCACGCAGAACGTCGCCAGTTGCGCGTCCTTCACCGGAGCCTGCTGGAATGTTGACGGCAGCGGCCTGCCCAACGCGCCGGTCGTGAGCCTGATGAGTTTCAACCAGGGCGCCACCCAGACGCTGCGCGCCGCCACCTGGGGCCGCGGCATCTGGCAAGTCAACCTCGCCACCGCGGGGACTGCTCCCACCGCTGCGACCATTCTGCCCACATCGCTTACTTTCCCCGGACAGCCGCTCCAGACTGTCAGCGCGGTGCAAACATTAATCCTGACCGACGCGGGCAGTCTGAATCTGAACATCACCAGCCTCACCATCACCGGGGACTTCGTAGAAACCGACAACTGCAGTGGGCAGTCGCTCGCGCCCCAGGGAACCTGCCAGATTTCCGTGACCTTCGATCCCTCGCAAAGCGGCGCGCGAACCGGGTTGCTGACCGTTTTCGGCAACGTGAACGGAGGGCAGATCACCGTTTCGCTCGCCGGGACTGGTCTGGCTCCGGCCTCGATGGTGCTCACGCCGGCTTCGCTCACCTTTACCGGAACCGCCGTCGGATCCCAGTCCTCGCCGCAGTACGTCACTATCGCCAATACCGGCGGCGAACCCTCGACGTTGGCCAATGAGACGGTGACCGGCGGCTTTACGGTGTCAGCCAACACCTGCGCCAAAACGCTGGCGCCGAATTACAGCTGCACCATCGGGATCGTCTTTGCCCCGACCACCTCTGGCACAATAACTGGAACGCTCACGGTTACAGATTCGGTGGGCACGCAAACCGCCCCGCTCTCCGGCACGGGCCAGGCTCCCGCCACCGACGCGCTTGCGCCGTCCTCACTGACTTTCACCGCGCAGCAGGTGGGAACGGTCAGCGCCTCGCAGCAGGTCACGCTCACCAATAGCGGCGATCAGCTTTTAACGGGCATCGCTGTCGCCGCGACCGGCGACTTTACGGCAGTCAACAACTGTGGAACCACGCTGCAGGGCCAGGGGACGTGCTCCATCGCGGTCTCCTATGTCCCCATGGTTGCCGGCGCTGAGGTCGGCTCCCTCGCGGTGACCGACGAGTTTCGCAAGCAGACCGTCGCCTTAGCCGGCACCGGAGTCGCCCCGCCCGGCGCCTCCGCGCTTCCCATCTCGATCGATTTTGGAGGTTACGCGGTCGGGACCACCAGCAGCGCGCAGACCGTCACGGTCACCAACAGCGGCGGCTACGCTCTCACCAGCCTTGCCGCCGTCGTCACATCGGGCTTCGCTCTGGCCACCAACAATTGCCCCGCCACGCTGGCCGTCGCAGCAAGCTGCCAGCTTGGGGTCACCTTTTCGACCGCCGCAGCGGGGGCAGCCACCGGAACCCTCACCATCTCCGCGACCAACCTCACCCAATCGCTCACCGTCGCGCTCTCCGGGCAGGGCGACGACTTCAGCGTCACCGTCACCGGATCCTCCTCGGCCATCGTCACCAGCGGCCAAACTGCGACCTTTGCCCTCCAGTTGCAGGGACTCGGCGGAACCTCGGGCACCGTGGCCCTCTCCTGCACCGGCGCTCCGCAGTATGCGACATGCTCTCTGAACCCGGCCAGTATCGCGATCACCGGCCTCAACAGCTCCAGCGTCACAGCCTCCATCGCCACCGGAGTCTCGACCTCAACTTCTTCCGCCCTGAGGCACAATCCACTCTGGAAGTCGCTGCTTCCCGTCCTGGCCCTGGCATTGCCTCTGGGCTTTGCCGGGCTCCGCCGCGGAAGATCGGCTCAGACGATGCTCCTTCTCGCCATCATCGTGCTCACCGTTGCCGGCTGTGGCGTCGCCGCGAGCGGTGGCTCAGGAGGAGGTGGTGGGGGTGGCGGAGGCGGAGGAGGTGGCGGGGGCGGTGGCGGGACCCAGAACCAAACCCCGTCCGGGACCTACACCATCACCATTACGGGCACGATGTCCAACATCACCCACAGTGTGCCGGTCACTCTTACCGTTCAGTGACTGCGCAAACAAAAAGGCCGCTCCGTTCGAGCGGCCTTTTTCCCTGAGAGAAACGCGAATTACTCGTGCACGGTGTCCACGAACGCCCGCAGTTTCCGCGAGCGCGACGGATGCCGCAGCTTGCGCAGTGCCTTCGCCTCGATCTGGCGAATGCGTTCGCGCGTCACCTGGAAGCTCTGCCCTACCTCCTCCAGCGTGTGCTCCGACCCATCCTCCAGCCCGAACCGCATCTTCACCACGCGCTCTTCGCGCGGCGTCAGCGTGCGCAACACCTGCGAGGTGTATTCCTTCAGGTTGACGCTGATCACCGCGTCGGAAGGCGAAACCGCCTGGCGATCCTCAATGAAATCGCCCAGATGCGAATCCTCTTCCTCGCCGATCGGCGTCTCCAGCGAAATCGGCTCCTGTGCGATCTTCAGCACCTTGCGTACCTTTGCCACAGGAATATCCATCCGCTTCGCAATCTCTTCCGAAGTCGGCTCGCGTCCCAGCTCCTGCACCAGCTGCCGCGACGTCCGGATCAGCTTGTTGATCGTCTCGATCATGTGCACCGGGATGCGGATCGTCCTCGCCTGGTCCGCAATGGCGCGCGTAATCGCCTGGCGGATCCACCACGTCGCGTACGTCGAAAATTTGTAACCGCGACGGTACTCAAATTTGTCCACCGCCTTCATCAGGCCGATATTGCCTTCCTGAATCANNTCAATCAGCTCCCGCTTCGCCTGCTCCGCGTCCATGTCGCCCTGGATCATCTCGCGCTGTGTGCGCTTGAGCTCGGCGATGATGACGCCCGCCTCTTCCTCCAGCTTTTCGAGGTCGATCTTGCAGTTCTTCTGCTGCCGCCGGTATTCCTTTCTCAGCTCTTCGCTGCGCGACTGCTCATACTTCCCGTCGAGCGAGCGAATCTGCCGCTCCAGCGTGCGCATNNGGTGTACTTCAGCTCGCGCACAATCCGCGAAACCAGCACCTTCTCGCGCGCGATGTTCCAGCGCAGCCGCCGGTGTTCACGCGGCTTCGCCTTCTGCGTGATCGTCGCCAGCTTCTCCTCGAGCATCTGCGCTTTCTTCTGGTGCTTCACCAGCGTGTCGGTGCGCGTTACCGTCTGCCGCACCCGCGCCTGCACCACCTCTTCCGTCAGCTCCTCATCGTCGAAGATGACGATTTCCTTGATGTTCCGCACGCCGCGCTTCAGATCCTCGCCCAAAGCGATAATTTCGCGAATGACCACCGGCGAACGCGAAATCGCCTTCAGTACGCGCATCTGCCCGCGCTCGATCCTCCGCGCAATTTCAACTTCGCCCTCGCGCGTCAGCAGCGGAACCGTGCCCATCTCGCGCAGATACATGCGGACGGGGTCGTTCGTTTTTTCCAGCGTTCCCGGCGTCAGGTCGAGCTCGACGTCCTCACCCTCTTCGGGCTCAAAGTCGTCGCGCTCGGGGCCGCCGATCTTCGGCCCGCCCTCGAGAATGTCGATTCCCTGCGTGCCGATGGTTGTAATCAGATCGTCGAGATCGTCGGGCGAGTTCACGTCGCCAGGAAGAAGGTCGTTGACCTCGTTGTAGGTCAGGTACCCCTTCTCTTTGCCCGCATCGATCAGCTTCTGAATGTCTGCGTCGTATTTATCGTCAATCGCCAAGCGGATGGGTCCCCTCGCGTGAATTTCGGATCTGCTTCACCTGGAGTGGACGAGGTGCGGTCAGGGCCATAAGAGGCAATCGCCGGTCCGGCTCAATGGCCGACAGGCGTAGGGCGCACGTCTCCCCCGGATGTCCAGAATAGCATAAAAACAGCCTAACTCCGGCAATTTCTGCCATTTCGGGCCGTTTCACCCTGCAAACGTCGAGCTTTTTGGGCAGATCCTCACTCATTTAGATGTGGAAATCCCCAAATTGTTTCATCCAGAAGTACTCCGCAGGCCCCGCCAACTCACCTACGTACCCATCAGCACCACCCTGAGCCGACAAACGGAATCTCCCCAGCCAACGTGGGACGAACCGCTCTTCACCCAGCCAGTTCTCCTCCGACCCTTCATCGCTGATCGCTGTACCCTGTATCCGGAACCCCGCGCTCCATGGCCTCCGATTTCGCCCAGCACGTCAAAGAACAGGCCGACATCGTCAAAATCATCGGGGAATACGTCCGCCTCAAAAAAGCCGGCGCGCAAAACTTCAACGGCCTCTGTCCCTTCCACAAAGAAAAAACCCCCTCCTTCTCCGTCCACGCCGGCCGCCAGTTCTTCAACTGCTTCGGCTGCCACGAGCATGGCGACGTCTTCACCTTCGTCCAGAAAATCGAAAATGTCGGCTTCTCCGAGGCGGTCCGCACCGTCGCGCAAAAATGCGGCGTCCCCCTCCCCAAACGTGAATTTGCCTCGCCCGAAGAAGCCGCCGAGCATCGCCAGCGCGGCAAGCTCCTCGATCTCCACGAAGCCGCCACCGCCTGGTTCGAAGAGCAGCTCCGCTCCCCCGAAGGCGCCGCCGCCCGCGAATACCTCACTGGCCGCGGACTCACCGCCGACGGCATCGCCCGATTCCGCATCGGCTTCGCCCCCGACTCCTTCCACGCTCTCCGCGAGCGACTGCAATCCCTCGCCGACCAGGAAGCCCTCCGCAACTCCGGCCTTTTCTCCTGGAAAGACCAGGAAGACGGCTCGCCCGGCCCCATCTACGCACGCTTCCGCAAGCGCATCATGTTCCCCATCGCCGGTGAAAGCGGCCGCGTCATCGCCTTCACCGCCCGCACCCTTCAGTTCGGAGACACGGCCACCGGCGAAAAAGCCGGCCCCAAGTACCTCAACTCGCCCGAGACGCCGCTGTATTCAAAGAGTCATACCCTCTTCAATCTCGATAAGGCCCGCCAGGCCATCCGCAGCGACGGCGGCGCCGTCCTCGTCGAGGGCCAGATGGACTGCATCTCCGTCTTCCTCGCCGGCATCCCCAACGTCATCGCCACCAGCGGCACCGCTTTCACTGAAGCGCAGTCGCGCCTGCTGCGCCGCTACGCCACCCGCGTCATCGTTAACTTCGATCCCGACACGGCCGGCGCTAACGCCGCCGAAAAATCCATCGCCCTTTTGACGGAGGAAGGTTTTGAAGTGCGCGTCCTCACCCTCGAGGGCGGCCTCGACCCCGACCGCTACGTCCGCGAACGCGGTGCCCGCGCCTACGCTGAAGCCCTCCGCGCCGCGCCGCAGTATCAGGAGTACCTCGTCGAGCGCGCCCGCCGCCTCTTTCCTTCCCGCGATCCGAAATCCAAAACTGAGGCTCTCAACTTCCTCCTGCCTCACATCCGCCGCATCCCCAGCCGCATCGCCCGCGACGCTTTTGCCAACGACGCCGCCCAGGCTCTCGGCATCGACTCCGCTCTGGTCCGCGCCGAGCTCAAAGACGCCGCCGCCAAACGTCGCGACTCCATCGCTACGCACGCCCACCCCCTCACCCACGCCGAGCGCGTCCTCCTCCAGGCTTTTTCCGCGCCGCGTTCGAGCGAGGCCTACCTCGTCGCCGAAGGCAGCCTCCACCAGCACGAGCGCGAATTTTCCGCCATGCGTTCCGATGTGCGCGAGATGGTCGAGCAGCTCCGCAACCGCCCCGACGGCGCCGATCCTCTCTCCGCCCTCGCCGCCGAGGAGCACCGCCGCGTGCTCGCCGAGCTCTTCCTCTCCGTCCACGATGCCGAACCCGAGGCCGACGCCGTCGAAGAAGCCGTCCTTGCCATCCGCCGCACCGTGCTCGAGCAGGAGCAGCGCCGCCTCCGCGCCGCCATCGATCAGGCCGAACGCGCCGGCAACGTCGACGAAACCCTCCGCCTCACCCGCGACAACCAGGACGTCACCCGGTGCCTCCGCGACCTCGACTGACGAACGCTAAGTGCGCCTTATTCACGACTGCGGGAAGCGACGCGCCACAGAATATCCGTGTGCCAGATTTCCCAATGCCCGTGCATCGTCAGCACCGTTGAAAAGCGTTTCGTTTTGAGGGGTGGGAATTCCCTCGCCGCCTTTGGAATCACGATCCTCCATACCGGCGGCGGGGGCGTGACGTTCGTCTGTATCAGCATCGCAGGCATCGCCGCCTCTTCGTCATCCTGAGCCTCGCTGGCGGGAGTTGGCTTTTCAGAGGGCCCATCCACGATTAGCGCCCGAATAGGTGCAATCACCAAATCTGATTGCGCCTGTTCGTCCGTGAGCACCCGGTAGTGCCCGTCGGAAAGCAGCCATAACCAAACCCGAATGGGCTGCTTGCCTTCCAGCCACCCGAAACGCGAGACGAAAGCATCCGGCACAGGTATTCGGTGGGAGGCTTCCGTTTGGCTGTGGACGGGGGCGAAAGGGGCTGAGGACATGCGAATGGGCTTCTTGGTAGCTTCGAATTGCTACCGTGAATTACCCATACTACATATGATCAAGTGCTTTGTTTTTATAATATTCTTGACATATCACCGTAATTTACCGCATCATACAATAGGTTGAGTCGAGGGCTCCGCGCATGCAAGATGTTGTGGGCGGAATGCAATCTGAACGCGGCTCGCGAGAGAGGCAGATCACGGCGCACGCTGGCATCGCGGTCCTATAATCTGGCCTCGGCTCGATTGGCGACCTGCTTGCGTTCTCACGGGCCAGTGGCGTGAGGGGTCGGAGGTGCATATGATCACAGCCGCAGTGTCCGGCAGCTTCCACCGTCACATGGAAGCGATTACGCGCGCTGTCTACGAGCTGGCGTCTCAGGGCGTGAGGGTTCTTTCGCCGGCGGACCCGAGAGTGGTCGCAGCGCAGGGAGAATTCCTGTTCGTTGCAAGTGACCCGGTCCGGTCTGTAAGGCTCGTCCAGGACAGGCACCTGGACTGCATCCGGGCGTCGAGCTTCGTCTGGCTGGTTTGTCCAGATGGGTACGTCGGTCAATCTGCGTCCATGGAAATCGGCTTTGCGGCAGGCGCACACGTTCCGATCTTCGCGTCTTCGATGCCCTTAGATCTGACGTTGCGCGAGTATGTGAAGGTCGTGAAGTCCGTAGAGGACGCGGTTTGCATCGCTGGGGCGCGAGACCGGCGTCCAGAGGGGTTCCTTGTTGACGCAAACGCCAACATTGAAGGTGCTCAAGCGATCCTTCAGAACATGACCGGCTTGCTTCGGGGCCAAGGAGCGGGCGGCGATCCGGTGCCTGAGCTCTATAAAAATGCGGCAAAACTTAAGAAGCTGATTGCCCTGCCCACGTCGGTTCACTAGCTCCTCGGAGTTGCTGATGGGATTCGGGTTCGTCGAGTTGGAAGCGCTGAGGCTTCGCTGCAAGGAAGCGCTCGAAGATCAACAGCTTTCGTTGGCGCGCTTCTCCGTCGGGAGAGGTTTTAGGAATAAGTACGAGAGCAATAAGAGAAGTATCTCCGTTTCCAGTACCGCCACCTGCGTGCTTTCTCTGGTTGCAACTAGCTCTTGGGTGGGTCACGCATATTCGCAAAAAAACACAACGGGACTTCTGAAGACGCTTGTGCGTAAGAAGACCAGCGCCGATCTTCCCAAGGACAACCCGTTTACCGCCGCGTGGATCCTCGAAGCTATCACAGCGCTGGAGAAATTTGCAGATCCATTGGACGCCGAGGGTCGACGCGAAATTGCAAGAAAGGAAGAGTTGCTGCTAACGGCGATCGATGATGGAGATGGTGGTGTAAAAATGAAGCCGTTCGACTACCCGTCCTCCGGCTATCTTACGCAGCTCGTCATGCGAGCTTTGGCTAAGCGTGGAAGGCTTCCGCGAGACAGTCCCCGTGCTCAAAAGATCAATAAATGGGCGTGGGCCGAGATGGCGAAGCAGTTGGCTCTGATCGATTCGGAGAGCAAGTCTAAGGATGCGTTTGCCGTGGCTTATCTGCTTGCGGTTGTTACGGAGCTTACCCCCAAGGCGACGATAAGCCCGGATGAGCACAGTATCCAGAGGAGGGCCCTAGAAGCTTTCTTTGGTTGTCAGCTTGCTGATGGCACCTGGCCGCTAAGCAGGCCCCTCTTCCACTACCCGGGCTACGGTAATGCCTATTGTTACGACTACGAGTTGCTCGTGCAGCTGCTGCAGGTAGAAGACCTGCAGGAACTCCTTCTGGACCATCTTTCGGCGTTGAAGACTTCCGCGAATTTCGCATATGAGAACGCGTACCGGCTTGCCCCCGGTGTCGCGGCCTGGTCTTCCGGCCACCATCCTCATATAGGCCGACCGGAGTCTTGGGCTACTGCGTCCGTCTACCATTTCTTTTACGCTTTGGATCGATTGTTGGCAGAGGCTGTGAGAAGGGAGCTATTCCGAACACTAGAGCTTCCTTATCCCCATCTCGATGCGCCTCAAACTAAGCAAGACGATTTTGCCAAGGGCTTGCTGGACAGCACAGTTCAGCTAAAGGATGGGCCAGCTTCGCTCAAGAAGCTGCTCTGGACCCGCTTCGTGGAACCAATTTCCGCTGAGGCCGGGAAGATTAAGGGCGGGGTCTCGTTTAAGCGCGGCACCCCGCGGTCAGCCATCTTCTTCGGCCCCCCCGGGACTTCGAAGACCGAGCTTTCCAAGGTAATAGCGGGATTCTTGGGGTGGTATTTCTTGGCCGTTGATCCGTCACTGTTGCTTCGGAAGGGTATGGACGCTCTTCAAGCTGAAGCTAATCAAGTCTTCCGAATCCTTGAACAGACCGAGGGCATCGTCGTTCTGTTCGACGAGTTTGACGAGCTAGTGAGAGAGAGAGCCTCTGGCACGGAGCAACCCTTCTCGCGTCTTCTGACGACGGCCATGCTCCCAAAGCTCGCGAGTTTGCGTAAAAAAGGAACCTTGGTCTTCATTATCGCCACCAACAATATTGCCCAATTCGATCTAGCTATCAGGCGACCCGGTAGATTCGACCGGATACTCCAGATCATGCCTCCGACCGTTGAGGAGAAGATGGCGAAGAACGATTGGGATGGACTTCCGCACTTCAGCATTCGAGGCAAGCTGAAAGAACTGGGCGTGACTGTGGATCGGAAGATCCGGGACCGATTGGCGTCGTTGACATTCTCTGAGTGCGAAGCGTTCGCGAATCGTCTTTCGCGAGCTAAGAACATCCAGAAAGCGACATCGGCCTTAGACGAAGCCTGGACGCAGTGCACGCTCCGCGCCCCAGTCAGCGAGTCGGATACGAAAACGTGGGGAGATCGCTGCAAGGAGGAGGAGTCATTCAACCGGCTCGGATAGTCAGCCGGGAACGCCCGGAGGACGTTCTGTCGCGGGGAGACTCCAATTTGGCTGCCATTATTGTTAGCCAGCCGCAGCGGTGGCCGACCGCGCCCGACGAGGACCCGATTTGGGGGCTCGTTCGAATCGTGATTGCCCAACAGGTAGCAACGCGGCTCGCCTGCGGGATCGCACGGCGGCTGCTCGCAACATTTCCGACCTTGTCCTCTCCAAGCCGGGGGACGATCCCACGGGTTGCTGACCTACGCGCGCTCGGATTGCCGCAAAGACGAGCAAGTTCCTGCGTCGAGATCCTTCAAAGAGCCGACGAGATATCGGAATCGGTCAACCGAGGCGCGACCTGGCAGATTGCTCTGAAAGGCATAAAAGGGGTGGGGCCGTGGACCCTCTCAACCTTCCGAATCATGGTGCTCCGAGAACCCGACGTTCTCCCGCTGGGCGACATCGGCCTCGAACGCGCAATTGGGCGAACGTACGGCGCCGACCAGGACATCGAGAAACTGGCTGAGAACTGGCGCCCCTTTCGATCTGTTGCTTGCTGGTATCTCTGGCGAACACTCGGAAACGAACAACTCGGATAGGCTCCGCAAAGTTTGTCAAGTTTCCACCGCTTCACTAAAGTAACAAGGCAATAAAACGCTTGACACACATGTGCGCGTACTGTACTATTTCAGACATGGAAACGCCTCGCACGCTTCAGGCCGCAATCGTTCACTTCTCCGATCCGCAACGCGCCTTTGATACGGCTGTGGAGTATCGCTGGCCGGGCGGCAACGTAACGTGCCCTCGCTGCGGAGAGGCGAAGCACTCGTTTGTGAAGACGCGGCGGCTGTGGTTCTGCTACGTCTGCAAAAAGCAATTCACGGTCAAAGTGGGCACGGTCATGGAAGATTCGCCCCTTGGACTCGATAAGTGGATGGTCGCTATCTGGATGCTGGCGAACTGCAAGAACGGTATCTCCAGTTACGAACTTGGCAAGGCGATTGGCGTTCGCCAGAACTCGGCATGGTTTCTGCTCCATCGCATCCGCGAAGCAATGCGGAGCAACTCCACAGTGAAGCTGGGTGGCCCTGAGAGCGCCCCTGTCGAAGCGGATGAGGTTTTCATCGGTCCCCGTACGAAGTGGATGCACAAAGCCCGTCGCATCTCTATGCCGCGCCGCGGAATCAAGAATGTTCCCGTCATGGGCATCCTTGACCGGGAGAGCCGTCAGGTACGCGCCAGAGTGGTTCCTAACGTCAGTCGGGAAACCCTTCAGGACGAGATTCTCCGCGAAGTGGAGAAGTGGTCGAAGCTCTACACCGATGGCTGGCAGGGCTATGACGGCCTCGCCGAATACGTTCACAAGACCGTGAACCACATTCAGGAGTACGTACGCGGCGAAGTTCACACTCAGGGAATCGAGAACTTCTGGAGCCTGCTGCGGAGAACGCTGCGCGGCACGTACGTTTGCGTGGAGCCCTTCCATCTGGACCGCTACGTTACGGAGCAGGTCTTCAGGTTCAACAATCGGGCCACGAAGGACAATCCGATCAACGACGCCGACAGGTTTGCATTCCTCATGAGTCAGGTTGCTGGCAAGCGCATCACCTATGCCGAACTGACCGGGAAGGACGCAGACGCGTACCACTCGCCGGAGGCAGGGACGGGGGAAGAGGTACCGTTCTAGCCCTTGTCGCTGCCGGTCTTTTTGCGGCGTGTAGGCTTGCGGGCTGGCTTTTTCGGGTTCGCCACTTTGGGGGCCTGAAAAACAGCCCGCGCCAGCCGTTCGAAATTCTCCCCGGCTTTCGGCCCTTCGTGATATTCGTGTTTCATCTCCATTCATTATCCTCCGGAAAAGCTGGTTTACATGGTCTATTTGTCCCGTCCGTTCAAGGCCCTTCTCGAAATGCTGCGTACAGAATTGAGCGCGATTAAGGAAGCGGTCCAAGATCACGCCAAAGCCGTACGCGCAGCAAAGGAAGGCAAAGACAAAGAGCAGGAAATTAGGCAGAAATGGTGGGAAAACGTCCTTACCGAGTACAAGAAAGCGGAAGGAGATAGAACCACCAGCGATGATCGCCACTATCGCATACAGAATTCTCTTCGCTGGGCGACTTGGCTTGCCTTTATAGCCGCCTTCGTCTACGCCACCATAGCCGCTCTTCAGTTGAGGGATTTCGACGAGAGCATCGGCATAAGCCAGACTGCTGCCCGCGAATCCAGAATCCAAGCTGCTGCCTCGCAGCGGGCCGCTGAAGCGACCGTCAGTGCCATCGCGGACAACGAAAACCAGTTCGCGCAAACTCTTGCACAGATGAAAGCACAGACTACGATCCAGAGCCGATCCGCTGACGCTGCTAAAAGAGCCGCCAAAATCGGCGCCGCCGCTCTTGCCAATGCCCAAAGAGAGGCCATCATTGAGAATGGCGCTGCTTTGGCCATCGCTGATCTTGGATTTCCTAGGCGGGATGGCCCATCCAGCCGCGTTAAATGGGAATGGGCTTTTGAGAATTATGGCAAAACTCCTGCCGTGGATGTCACTGTTCAACAGACGATAGATGTCGGCACGGCTGCCCATACCTGCTGGCGCGAGGGAAACCAACTGCGAACGAGTCCGGTTATAGAGTTTCCTGCACCAATATTTAAAGATCAGATAAAAACTGGATATTGCATAATTCTTACTGATGAATGGAGCGGGTCGCGCACTAGCGAATACGACAGACGTAGGGCCTTCAAGGGCGGGATTAAACTCAATCTTACTTTTCGATATAGTGATGCCTATGGCACTTACACCATGGCTATCTGCTTGGAAAATGCAGGAACTGAAGGGGTCGCAGATGGCGATGTCACGCCACATGCCGTTTTCTGCAACGCTCCTCGACGGACTGAGGAACGTCCCACAGAGAACAAATAAATGAAAGAACCAGAATCCTCCAGCGAGCAGCAACGTCAAGAGCAACAGGATCGGTCCAGCAAGCCTAATCGGTGAACGGTTACGCATGTGCGTCAACCGTTTTATTGCCAGTAACAAACACTGATACAGCAGGCTTTCCAAGCCAAGAATTTTGGCAGGTTTATTCTCTGGATCTGGTATTCTGAACTTAGGATAGAAAAAGAGAAAAAGCCTGCCATCACGGCAGGCTTTTCTGCTTTGCGCTGGGCCACTGAACCGTTCAGCTCTCACTCCCGAGCCCCTGGCTGGCGCCCACGCCGATTTTCTGAACGCTGAACGCTGAACGCTGATCGCTGCTTTGTTCCCTGTTTTCAAATAAGCAGCCGCAACCGGCCTGTTTTCAAATACGAAGGGAGAAGCCAATGTTGTCAAGCTTGTCAACTGGCTTGTCAACTCTTGCTGAAGTCCTTCAGAATCAAATTCTTGCGCGCAATCAGCGGTTTAGGGGAGGGGAGGGGGGTATACCCCTCACTCCCAATCGCAGGTACCGCCGGAATCCAGCCCGCCGTTCAGCTCGCCTTTTGCTCACTCTCGGCTCGCAAATCGCTGCTGACGAGCGCCACTTTCGGCAGACCCATGAAATCGAGCGCTCGGATCATATACAGCTTCATCTCGTGCCTGGGAACAATAGCGTCGAGGAATCCGTGCTGCAGCAGGAACTCCGATCGCTGGAAACCTTCCGGCAGCTTTTGCCGGATGGTCTGCTCGATCACGCGAGGACCAGCGAACCCGATCAGCGCGCCAGGTTCGGCGATGTTCAAATCGCCCAGCATGGCGAAGCTGGCCGTCACGCCGCCTGTTGTCGGATCGGTGAGCACCGAAATGTAGGGAACGCCCGCATCGTCCAGCCGTGCCAGCGCAGTCGAAACCTTGGCCAGCTGCATCAGGCTCACGATGCCTTCCATCATGCGCGCGCCGCCGGAAGCGGCCACGGTGATCAGCGGCTGCCGATCGTCGCAGGCGCGGTCAATGGCTCTGGCGATGGTTTCGCCCACCACAGCGCCCATGCTGCCGCCGATGAAGTTGTATTCGATCACGCTCAGGACCACGCGATGAGGACCCAGGAAACCCCTAACGTTAACGATCGCATCGTTCAGGCCGGTTTGCGACCGCGCCTGCGCGAGCCGCTCTTTATACGGCCGGAGATCGAAGAACTGCAGCGGATCGGTCGACTTCAGATCGCCGTTCAGCCACTCGAAGCCGGGTTCCATCAGGCTGGCGATGCGGGCTTGCGCGCTGATGCGGCCATGCCGGCCGCACTTCGGGCAAACCTGCAGATTGGCCTCCAGTTCGGCCTTCCACAGCGCCTGACCGCAACCGTCGCACTTGGTCCAGAGGCCTTCGGTGCGCACCCGGTTTTCGCCGGATTCGATCTTGTTGTCTTCGCGCCTGAACCAGGACATGCGTGCTCCAAGGGGGCCAAAATCCGGCAGACCACGGCTGCAAAGGCCTGCAATCTGCCCAAAACAGACTATCAGGAAGCGCTTTTTGGGGAAGTCCCTGGAAAGATTCCGAGTCAACGTCCGGAACCGGACGCTGTCCGGCTGCGTACTCACCCTTGTCCCTCAGTTGGAGGTGCGAACCATGTTTTGCAGCGCATGTGGTCAGCCGATCGATGCATGGCAACCGTTCTGTCCGCGGTGCGGTCGCCAGGTCACTCCGATTCCGACGGCGACGCCGCCACCGTGGATCTGGACGCGCGTCCATCNNTTCTCTGGATCGCGTATGCCGGCTGGACGCTGCTGCACTGGTTTGTCGCGGTGGGATTCCTCGCAGGCGCGTTCCACAACTGGGGATTCCCGTTTGAGCACGGCTTCGGGTTCTACGGCTTTCCATTCGAGAACATGCCCTGGCTGATTCCGATCATCACGACGATTCTGCTGGTACGCGCTGTGCTGTGTGTGGTCACGGGCATCGCGCTGTTGCGCCGAGCGCCGTGGGCTCGAGCGCTGGCGCTGGTCACGGCATTTCTGACCCTGATTCGGCCCATCACCGGAACCGCACTGGCCATCTATACGCTGTGGGTACTGCTGCCCAGCGCTTCAGGTCAGGAGTACGACCAGATCGCGACGCCCAGCCTACAATGACAGGATGGAATTCCCGATAACCCGGATGCGGCGACTGCGGCGCAACGAGCCGCTGCGCGCCATGGTNNAATGACCCTTCTGGTCAGCCGTAGCGTGACCAAGCCGCTGCGCGCCATGGTGCGGGAAACGCGTCTCGAACCGGGCGCGTTGATTCTGCCGCTGTTTCTGTGCTCAGGCGAGGGCGTTCGCCGGCCGCTGGATTCCATGCCGGGAGTCTTCAACTTCTCGATCGACCAGGCGGTGAAAGAAGTCGAGGCTGCCGCGTCGCTGGGCATCGGAGGCGTCCTGCTCTTCGGACTGCCCGAAAGCAAAGATGAGCAGGCGACTGGAGCCTGGGCCGACGACGGCATCGTGCAACGCGGGCTGCAGGCGCTGCAACAATCGGGCGCGGCAAAAAAGCTGGTGTTGATGGCGGACGTTTGCCTTTGCGAGTACACCACGCACGGCCATTGCGGCGTGGCGAGACGGGCTGGCGATGACTACGAGATTGAGAACGATGCGACGCTCGAGCTGCTGGCCAAAACCGGCGTCTCGCTGGCGCGCGCGGGAGCCGATGTCGTTGCGCCCAGCGACATGATGGATGG
>PKVY01000043.1 GCA_003131625.1 Acidobacterium sp.
AAGCGACAAGCCGCAATAACAAGGGTCTCCAGGGTCCGAGGGAGTTGGCGATGACATTGCGCGGAATCGGGACGGCGGCAGCGCTGGCTGTCGCCGCCGTGGCGTTGCAGATCCAGGCGCAGAACTTTGGGATGATGATGATGAAAACCAAAGTCACGCTGCAGCGCCGGCTTCCAGCCATGGTGCAGTTGCCTGGCAAGACGATCCGCGTGCGGGTGGCGAGCGCGCATCAGAATACCGACGTCATCACCACCGACCTGCAGTCGCAGCTAACCACCGAGCTGCTGAAGAATGATCGAACCCTGCAGGAAGACGAAAACAATCCCGCCGTCACTATCAGTTGCCAGATCACGAGCTACGCCCATCCGCAGCCGATCGTGACCCAGCGCAACGTTCCGGCCTCCGGTTCCGGCGGGAAAACAACCATGCAGTCCGCGGACTTCACGAGGTATACCGGATCGCTGAACGTCGCTTTCCAGGTGAAGACCAGCAGCGGTAAGGTTGTCGCTTCGGACAATGTTGCGGCGAACTACGATCAGGAATTTAACGCCGCAGGCGACAACACCTCGCACGGGATTTTGGGGGCGATGGGCAGCTCCCTGCATCGGCTGAAGGGCAGCAAAGGCACCGACGCATCGGACAGTGGCCCGCCGACTGAGCCGGAGCTGCGCGCGCAGCTGCTGACCATGGCCGTTCACAAGATGGCTGCGGAAATCGTGAACACCGACGAGACGATCGAGGTCTTCCTGGCAAAGAAGTCGGGCCCCATCGACGAAGGCGACAAGCAGGCCGAAGCCGGACTCTGGCAGCGGGCGCTGGAAACTTACGAGACGGCCAAGCCGATGTCGAAGAAGGAAGAGGACGCCTACCGCCTGTACAACATCGGGGTCGCCAACGAGGCGCTGGGTTACGCAGCCGAGGATCCGAAGTCGGCGATGAAGTTCCTGGATGAGGCGGCCATCAATTACGGCAAGGCGGTCGACGATAAGCCCAGCGAGAAGTATTTTCTGGAGCCCCAGAAGCGGATCGAGACCGCGATTGCTCATTATCGAAAGCTGGAAGAGACAAGAAATGCTCCTCCGCCAGAAGCTCCGCCGCCACCCGCGACGGTGGTGGCCCGCGCGCCGACCGTGAAACACACCTCCGCCCGGTCGAAGAGCACGCCTCCGAAGAGCGCAACCGGTGCGGATGGTTCGCAGACCGCCACTTCGCATGGGACCGTGGGGACGCATGCGCTGACCGATGGTCAGGTGATCGCGATGGTGAAGAACGGGATCGACGACGACACGATCGCGCAGACGGTGCGCAATGCGAAAGCCGTGAATTTCGATCTGACTTCAGCGGGGCAGCAGAAGCTAACCGCAGGCGGGGTGAGCCCAACGATCGTGAACGCGATGAAGGCGCGGGCGGCAAACGGGAAATGAAGAGCATGCCGCGCAATCGGGCATTGGGGCTGGCGCTGCTGGCAGCCTTTGTCTGCACCTGTGCCCGCGCGCAGGATGAACGCTGCGGTTCGGGTAAGGATCTGGTGGTGCAGGCGCTCGAGCGCGTGACGCCTAACAGCAGCGACGACGCCTTTGAAGATGCGCTGCAGCTGCTGAAGCACGCTGTTTCGACATGCAGCGAACTGGGCGACGCCTGGTACTACCGGAGCCTTGTGGAGCAAAGGCTGGGGCACACCAGCCTGGCGCAGTATTCGATGGACAAGGCGCGGATGTTTGACTCCGACGCGATGCAGCAGGGACTGAATCCCTTCGTGCTGGCGACGCCGCCGGCGAAACGTGCTCTGACGGCGAATGCGCCGCAGAGTGGCGCGCCGGCGCAGAGCGCACCCGCGGTCGCCGGTCCGGTCCAGCAGAAATGGGCGCTGGTGGTGGGCATCAGCCATTTTGAAGACCGCGCTGTTCCCGCCCTCGGCTACACCACCTCCGATGCCGGCGCCTTCGCAGCGGCGCTGAAAGACCCGGTGATCGGGCGGTTTCCCGCCGACAACGTGCATGTGTTGACAGACGACCAGGCAACGACCAAAAAAATCAAGGAGGAGCTGAACTGGATTGCCCGGCACGCTCAGCCGAACGATCTGGTGGTCATCTACGTGGCGACGCACGGCTCGCCGCGCTCCCTCGACACGGCCGGAGGCGCAAATTACATCGTGACCTACGACACGGAGATCAAGAGCCTCGACACACCCGATCAGGATGCGCTGTATGCGACGGCATTGCCGATGGTGGAGTTAGCGAATGCGGTCGCCACGCGCATGAAAGCCCTGCGGACGGCGGTGATTCTGGACACGTGCTACAGCGGCGGCGCAGTGACCAATGCGTCGAAGCTGATGGGAGCGGGCATCGCCAATGCGGCTCCTTCAGCCGCGACCCTGGAGCGAATGGCCGATGGCACAGGGCGCATTGTGATTGCGGCAAGCCGATCGGATGAAGAGTCGCTGGAGAGCGATCAGCTGCGGCACGGGTACTTCACCTACTTTCTGTTGCAGGCTCTGAAGACCAATAACGGTATGACGCCGATGAGCGAGATCTATACCTTGGTGGCGCAGAATGTATCACAACGGGTGGCCGCCGACGCAAAAAAGGATGGCCAGACGATGGGGCAGCATCCGGTGATGAGCCGCAGCTCGGATGAAGCCGATTTCGCGCTCGGTGTCACATCCGGCGGAGCGACGGCCAAAGGCGGTCGGTAGCAGCGGACCAAAGCCAGGTCGATTCCAGTTGGCGGAGTAAAACTCCAAAAAAGAAGAAATTCTCGCGGATTTTGCATCATCCGGCACCCCGATTTGCGTATATGCGGGTACACCGTTGAGGACGCAAGCCCGTGGATGCATCGCCTCAGGAGTTCCGAGCCATCGTGGAGCGTCATCAGGCGCGGGTGTTCTCGATCGCGTATCGCATTCTGGGAGAGAGCGGCGTGGCGGAAGAAGTGGCGCAGGACGTCTTTCTGGAACTGCATCGGAATCTGCCGCGCCTTGCGAGCGAAGAGCACCTCACGGCCTGGCTGCGGAGGGTCGCGTGCCATCGCGGGACCGATGCCTTGCGGAGACGGGCGGCGCGCGGAGGCATGGCGGCGGAGGAGTATCAGGACGGCATGGCCCTGCGGCCGGTGGTGCGGGATTTCATCCCGCTGATGAACCGCGTCGAGCAGTTGCTGCTGACCTTGCCGCCACAGCAACGAGCCGTGATGCTGCTGCGCTACCAGGAGGATCTGGAGCCGGAGGACATCGCGCTGGAGCTGAAGATGCCGCTGGCGACGGTGAGGAGTTATCTGCAGCGCGGGGTGAAGATGTTGCGGGCCAAGGCGGATCGGACGCTGAAGGAGTACAGCCGTGGTTGAAAAGATGGATCCGTTCGAACAGGAGCTGCGGGAGCAACTGCAGGCGCGATCGGCTCCAGGTGGATTTGCGGATCGCGTGATGGCGCGGGTGCCGCACGGGCGGGCGCCGCGCGAGACGTTCCTGGGGTTTGGGCTGGGTTTTAGGCAGCCCGTGTGGAGATGGGCCGTGGCCGCCGTGCTGGTGGCGGGGATGGTGCTCGGGGGTCTCGAACACGACCGTCAACAGCGGCTGGCCGGGGAGCGAGCGAGGGAACAAGTGCTGCTGGCGCTGCGGATCACCGGATCGACGTTGCGGGATGTGCAGCAGAAGGTCGGCGCGCGCGACGAGCGGGAAAGCTTTAGTCAGAAGGGCACGGTCCGCGAAAAGGACGATCAGTAGGGAAGGCAGGAAAGGCGAGAGGGGTCATTTATGAGAAAGGGATTCATCAGAATTGTGCTTTTGTTTGCTGGGTTCTTTGCCGGCGCGGCGCTGCCGGCAGCGGCGCAGTCCTCGCAGCCGCCGTTTCCAGTGACGCTGGAAAAGCAGCTGGCGGAGCGCGCCTCCAACTACACCGAGGTGACGCTGGACCGCAAGATGCTCGATTTCGCCAGCCACTTCATGAACGACAAGGACGATGCGCAGGGCAAGCGCATCGTCTCGAAGCTGAATGGCGTCTACGTGCGCAGCTACGAGTTCGAGAAGCCGGGGCAATATACGCCGGCGGATCTCGAAGCGGTGCGCAAACAGTTCGACACGCCGGAGTGGTCGACTCTGGTGAAGACGCGCTCGAAGGACGCGACCGATGACGCTGATATCTATATGAAGGTGGTGAACGGAGAAGTGCAGGGGATGTTCATCCTGAGCTCGGAGCCGAAGGAGCTCGACTTCGTGTTCATTTCGGGCCCGATTCGTCCGGAAGACCTGCAGGACCTGAGCGGCAACTTCGGGATTCCCAAGGACAGCTACAAACTGGCCCTGAAGGGTGACAAGGAGAAGACCGACAAGGCGCAGAAGAAGGCCGACGAGAAGGCGCAGAAAGCCGACGCCAAGACGCAGAAGGAGGATCCGCAGCCATGAAAACCGTGAGTCTCGCACTGGGGGCGATTCTTCTCGCCGCAGTCACCATGGTGGTGCTTCCGATCACAGTCCGCGCCGCATCCGGCCACGACTTTGATGCGGTCGTCTCCGCCGTCGAACACCGCTACGACACGCGCGCGGAGAAGGTGCCGATGATGGGCTTCGTGAATTTCTGCGCGTGGGCGGCGACGGGCGGCGGCGTGAAGGGAATGAAGATCGCCGAGTTCGACCACCTCGACAACGTCTCCGATTCCGCCGAATTGGAGAAGCTGGTGGACGACTCTCTGGGTGGCGCGTGGCAGCGCTTCATAGTGGATCGGTCGCGCAACGGGGAAGTGGACCTCATCTATGTGCAGCCCAGCGGTTCCTCGATGCGCATGCTCATCACCGACTACGAGCATGGCGAGCTGGACGTTGTGCGCGTCGAGGTGAATGCCGATCGGCTGAAGCACTGGATGCGCGATCCGGAGGGCAGCGCGAAGCGGCACGATTACGGCGGGGACGGGAAGGGCGTTCCGGATTAGGGGACGGGCGCCACACTGAGGTAATTTGCGCGGCACTGGCTCTACGTCGCTGTGTCCCGGGCGTGCGATACTGCCAGTGGCATGTACAAAAGGGTGGTTCTCAAGCTATCCGGCGAGGCTTTGGCGGCGGGCAAAGGCTTCGGCGTCGATCCGATCCGCATTCACGAAATCACAGCAGAAATTGCCGAAGTTCACCAGATGGGTGTGGAAATGGCCATCGTGGTGGGCGGGGGCAATTTTTTTCGTGGCGTGGCCGAGCAAGCCAAAGAGATGGACCGGGTTTCCGCCGATAACATGGGCATGCTGGCGACGGTGATCAACGCTCTGGCCATTCAGGATTCGCTGGAGAAGCGGGACGTTTTTTGCCGGGTGATGTCGGCCATTGAAATGAACCAGGTCTGCGAGCCGTACATTCGGCGGCGGGCGATCCGGCATCTGGAAAAGGGCCGGATAGTGATTTTCGCGGCAGGGACCGGAAACCCTTACTTTTCCACAGATACGGCCGCGTCGCTGCGAGCGATGGAAATCAAGGCGGATGTGTTACTTAAGGCGACAAAAGTAGAAGGCATCTACGACGCCGATCCGGTCATCACAAGAGACGCGGTGAAATTCGAACAAATTACGTACATGGAAATCCTGCGGCTGGGGTTAAAGGTGATGGACACCACGGCAGTGAGTTTGTGTAAGGACAACAATCTGCCCATGATCATCTTTAATCTGAACCAGCCGGGCAATATCCGCCGAGTCGTTTCCGGGGAGAAGGTCGGCTCACTGGTGACGGCCTGAGCGCACAAGTACAAGTCGTACCCCGGCCCACGGATACGTGGGAAGCCGGACCGCCGCGAGAGACTCCGGTAGCCAGGCCGGTCCTGATCAAGCCAAAGAAGGAGCGTCTTCCGGCGCTGACCGGACTGCGCGCCTTTGCGGCTCTGAACATCGTTTTCTTCCACTATTCCAATCCGAAGTGGTTCGGCCCGCTTGCGCCGGTGGTGAACAATGGGTTTACCTCGGTCAGCTTCTTTCTGCTGCTATCGGGTTTCGTGCTCGCGTACAACTACTCCGACAGAGCCCAGCAGGGGCAGCTGAGCGCGCGCAATTTCTGGGTTGCGCGGATGTCGCGGCTGTATCCGGTGTATTTATTTGCGCTGCTGATCTCGGTAGGCATGCTGATCGACGAATGGCATGCGCGCTCGCATGCGCAGTTCACCTGGGGCGTGGTGCTGACGCCGGTGCTGCTGCAGGGCTGGAGTCCGTCGCTGTCGACATTTTGGAATACCCCGGCGTGGACCATGTGCACCGAGGCCTTCTTCTACCTGATTTTTCCGCTGGTCATCCTGTGGAAGCGGCCGAAGAAGATTGGGGCGCTGGTGGCGATTCTGCTGGGATTGTGGTGCCTGGGAATGGTCCTGCCAAGCTTGTACATGGGCCTGCATCCGGATGGGGATATGCACCCAGGACGCTACACCGACGGTTTCTGGATGCGCGCGCTGAAGTTCTCGCCGCCGCCGCACCTTCCGTCGTTCCTGTTCGGGATCGTGCTGGCGGATCTGGATGCGTTGATTCCCCGAGCCGCGCGCAGGCGGCTGCTGCTCGGAGCGCTGGGGATGGTGGGCATCTATACCATGCTGTATTTCGGCGACCACTTTCCGTACGCCATGATGCACGATGGGCTGATGATGCCGTTATTTGCCCTGGCCATTCTGGGTCTGGCGGGGCATAACCTGATTGCGAAGTTTTTCGGGTTCTTTCCGTTTGTGGCGGTGGGGCAGGCCAGCTACTGCCTGTACATCCTGCACTTCAATCTCTGGAACCTGATCCACAGCTCCAACGTGCTGGTGATGACAGGACTGGCGCGATTCGATCCCTGGCTGAGTTACGTGTTGCTGATAGGAGCGGCGGTGCTGGCGATGGTGTGGATCGAGCGGCCCGCGCAGCGTTTCATCAAAGCGACGCTGCTTCCTCGCTGAGCCGAATCAGGGAATGTTGTGCACTCTTAGTGCTTCGCCAGGCTTTCGGCGACATTCGTCATTTGCCCAATCATCTCCGTGAAGGTCAGAACTAAGTGCCTTCGGAGAACCATAACTTCGTCATCGCCTGCATTGTCAACATTCATCAGGCTGGATGGCTCCATCGAGGACAGCTTCGTCATGATCTTCGCTGCTTCGGGGATTACTGTACGCGCGTCAGCTGGAGTGTGCGCCTCCAGGAGCTTTTGAGTAATTCGCGCCAGGGCTGCCGCGTCCAGAAGGAGCTTGGCTGCAACTTCCTTTTCGCTCATCATAGAGGCAAGAGCCTATCACATCCCGGAACGGTCGAAAGCTGCCATTGACAGCCCGTCCCTTTTTTCTTATCCGCCGTGATTCAGACGGTTTCGGCGTGCTCTTCCTGGAACGACGTTCTCACCACAGTGCAATTGCGTCCGGCGCTCTTGGCCTGGTAGAGAGCGAGGTCGGCGAGCGAGAGCAGTTCGGTTTCGGCTTGCGCGGCATCCGGGGCAACGGTGGCGCCGATACTGACGGTGAGCGAGATTTCCGAGCCGGCGATCAGGAACGGCAACGAGGAGATAGCGGCGCGAATGCGTTCGGCGCCTTTTGCGGTCTGCTCGCGATCGCAGGAGGGCAGGATGACCAGGAATTCCTCGCCTCCGTAGCGGCCAGCGACATCGTAGGACCGGATCGCTCGCGAGAGGCGAAGGGCGATCTCCTTCAGCACGGCATCGCCGACCAGGTGTCCGTAGGTATCGTTGATGGGCTTGAAGTGGTCCACATCGAGCATCAGAAGCCCCATGGAAGTATGCGTGCGCAGCGTGCGCTCGATTTCCGCGCGCAGCAGGTCAAGCAGAGCGCCGCGGTTCGACAGGCCGGTGAGCACATCGTGCGTGGCCTGATAGCGGAGCTTTTCCTGCGCCACGAGCAGGTCGTGCTGCAGCGACAGAACATCGGCGAGGGATTTGCTCTTTTCCCGATGAGCGGCTTCGGCCTGCAGCCGCAGCGTGTCCGCTTCCTCCAGCTGGGTGCGGATGACCCGCGTCTGCGCGCGAACGCGGCGGCGCAGGCCGACGTTCCACGCAATGAACACCATCACGACCGCGGAAAGAACGCTGGCGAAAATCAGCGTGTGCCGCGGTGTCCACCAGGACGGCCTTTGCAGCACCAGGACCTCATCCGGGGACTGCAGCAGGATCTTCAGGGCCTTCGGTGTTTTGCTGGGCGTGACCTCGAGTAAGCAGATCCCGGTGATGCGCAGCCGGCTTCCCGGCTCGAGGTTGTCAAAGCCTTCCGGAGTATCGGCGGGCAAGGCAGCGGAGAAGGTGGTGCCGCCGTCGGTCAGGAGCAGAGTTTTTTCCGATGCGGTGCGCGATTTGTAGAGCAATTGCCCGTCGATCCGCACGGGCTCGGCATCGTGATCTCCGGTCAGTGCCTGGGCGGCGGTGAGGATGACTGGAGCGGGCGGGCGTTCTACGCCGCTCCGGCGAACGATGGCCTCGTCGAGCACCGAGGTGTAGTCGCCGAGGGAAGGGAAGCCGACCACGTCGAGCAGATCGCCGACCGAGACAGTGGCCGGGACTTCGGTATGCACGAAGATGCCATGGTTCGCATCCATGAGCGTGAATTGCAGGGGACCCCATGTGGAGGTGACGACGCCCCGCACGTGAACACGATGGCCGCGTTCATGCTGGCTGGCCCGCATCACGTCGGAGGTCTCGCTGAGGGGCAGCGAAAAGGGATCGGCGGGCGCCGGTTCCAGCACCTGCACATAGGAAATGTCGGGCATGTACAGATGCACGCCGATGATCTGTTTGCGCTGGTTGAATCGGGTGCCGCACGCGGCGCGCAGCCGGATCCTGGCGTCGATGAGGTTGCTGTGGTCGCCCCCCTGCGGGTCCAGGGTGATGACGTCCATGAGATCCTGGCCGGAGGCAAGGGTGACGATAAGGTTGGCGCTGCTGGAAGCAGCGTGCCCGGCGTAGTACGTCACAGCCTGCGGTCTTCGCACGGATCGAACGATGCCCTCGATGGCCACCCATTGCGAATCGTAGAAGTCGGTGGAGAGGCGGTCGAAGCCGATCAGAGGTGCTTCAGGTAGCCTCTGGTTGCTTAGGATGCGAAAGTGCGGGTGCAGAAGGACCGGTTCCACGTCGCCCGGGCCGCTGACCGCATCCACCTCCACCACGTCGCCGGCGTGCAGGTCCGGCACCTGATCGCCGCGCGTGTCCACGAAGATGCCGTCGGTGGGGTCGATGATAAACAGAGCGTGGATGGCGGGATCGTAGAAGGTGATCTGCGCGCGATCGAGATGGACCGGATACCCCTTGATGGCTTCCGTGGTGGGGAGGGTGTGTGCCTGATGCGCCGTCCGCAGCACGGGCAGGGAATCGGTGGCTGCCCGGGCGGGGAGGGCGAGGAAAAACGGCAGGAACAGCGCAGGCAGCCATGCTCGGATCCACCCTGCGGCGACACACCGCGGCGACGTGGCCGTGAGCGGGTCACACGTGCGCTCGGGATCAGTCATGGGCCTGACTGCATCCATCCGGCTTTCCTCGTTGCGCGTTCCTGGCGCGCACCTCTCTTGAGAGAGTTATCGGCACGCGTGGGAGTAAGTATAAGTCAAGGCAGGAGCGTGAGGATGCCACGAAGGAGCCATGACTTACCGGGATACAGAGGCAACTCGCCGCACGGCGGATTTGTTGGGGATACGAACCGATCTTTTTGGAGTTATCCAGCCGCGGGATAACCCATGCCCGCCAAAACGCCGCGCATATACGCGAAGCTTTTGGTTACCCCAGGCATCGGGTCGTCGGGGTGGACTTCGTATTCGAGGTCGGCAAAGCCCTTGTATTGGATGGCCATGAGCGCCTCAAAAATATGGTGGACCGGCATTTTGCCGTCTCCCACCGCCACCTGGCTGTCTTTATCGTGAAAATCGGTCAGGTCCTTCATATGCATATTGAAGAGCCGCGGCCCCACGGCGTGAATCGCCTCGACGATGTCAGTTCCTGCGCGCACCGCGTGTCCCACATCGATACAACAGCCGATGCGGGGATCCATGCCGTGCACGGCTTTCAGGACGTCCAGGGGCGAGTGCCAGAGCTTGTCCTCGGGCCCATGATTGTGGATGGCCACGCGGATGTCGTATTCCTTCACAAACTTTTCAACGCGGGGCAGATCCTGGGGCGTCGGGTCACCGGCCACCATGACTCCGATTCCGGCTCGCTTCAGATACTCAAACTTGCCGCGCATGTCGTCGTCGGAGTCGGTGGCAAGAGAGATGGTTCCGGCGGCATGCAGGCGGATTCCGGCGGCCTGGTAGTCGGCGAGTGCCTGGGCTTCGGCTGTGGGATCCATGGGGAGATGATCCTTCACGTCCTTGGCGTTCAGGTCCTGGACATTGAGCTCCCTCATGAAGCCGATCATCTGCGAGCGTGTGAAGTTGCGGAAGGTGTAGCTGGCGAGACCGAGCTTGACGGGTGCAGTGGATTCGTCCGCGCCAGCCGCGGATGCGGCGCCGGCGGAAGCGGGAACCAGCGCCGCGGCTGCGGCCATGGCGCCGGAGACGACGAAGGTACGACGAGAAACTTCAGGATTCATAGAAACCACCAGGCGACGGGTTGGAATTTGGAGCACCCCTCTGAAGACCGTTACAGGTGCGGCTCCCATCCCTTCTCATATTCGCGGCCCCAGCCCTGCATGGCCTCGGCATCGCCGACGATTTTGCCATTGCTGGTGTCGAGTTTGAGCTCGCGCTGCACTTCCCAGGCAATGTTCGAGAGCTGCAGCATGGTCACAGCGACGTTGCCGACTTCGACGGGAGAACGCAGTTTCTCGCCCTTCGTGATGCCGGCGATAAAGTTGGCGAGGTGGTCGTTGGTCATCGAGTCGCGGCCGACCAGATCGGCGGACGAAGTCGCCTCCTTCTTCGCGCGGAATTCATCGGTCTTGTGGCCGCCCAGGTCGTATACCTCGTAGCCGTCGCGATCGACCAGCACCGAGCCGTTGGTGCCCATGATGGTCGAGCCGCGGTCGCGGTTGTCAATCTTCATTCCATTGCAGCAGCGGCAGTCCCAGGAGATGAGCGTGCCGTCGTACTCGTAGTTCGTCACCAGGGTGTCGTAGAACTGCCAGTCGTCTTTGTAGTGGTAGCGGCCGCCGGTGGCGGCCACGCGATTGGGATAGTCGACGCCCAGCGCCCAGCGGCAGACGTCGATTTCGTGCGTGCCGTTGTTGAGGGTTTCGCCGGTGCCCCATACGCGAAACCAGTGCCAGTTATAAGGCTGGACGTTGTCCTTGTAGGGTCTGCGCGGCGCGGGGCCCTGCCACAGATCCCAGTCGAGGGTCGGCGGCACGGGCGCGTCCTTGCCATAGCCGATGGACTTGCGCGTGTTTACGTACCAGGCCATCGCGGAGTAGGCCCGGCCGATCACCCCATCGTGAATCTTCTGGACGATTTCGATGGTGTGCGGCGAGGAGCGCTGCTGCGTGCCCATCTGCACCAGCTTGCCGTATTTCTTCTGCGCCTCGATGAGCAGCGCGCCTTCGGCGGGATTGTGACTGCAGGGCTTCTCCACATAGACGTGCTTGCCGGCTTCCACGCCCGCGATGGCCATAGGCGCGTGCCAGTGGTCCGGGGTGGCGATGGAGATAGCGTCGACATCTTTGCGCTCGAGAATTTTCCGGAAGTCGCCTTCGGTCTGCGGTGCGTAGCCGAGTTCCTTCTGGGCCTCGGCGGCAAACTTCGCCAGGATGTTGCTTTCGACGTCGCAGACATACGCCACGCGAGCCGTCTCGCGATTGGCGGCGAGGGCCGAGAGATGCGCGTAGCCGCGGCCATTCAGTCCGATGACGGCAAAGTTGAGCCGCTCGTTGGCGCCCATGATCTGCGCATAGCTCTTTGCTGTGCTGCCGGCGGCGAGGGCCGCCGCTCCGACGGCCATCGTGTCCAGAAAGTCGCGACGTGTAATCATGCTGTCTCCGTTGAAAAGTGAACTCGTGGCGCGAGGGTCAGCAGGCGGCCCCGGATTCTGTAAGGGCCTTTTTCAGATCGGCCATGCTGATGCGCGAAGAGGCTTCGGGTGTTCCCGCGCCGCGCCAGTGGGTTTCGAGGCTGACAGCGTAGTGATAGCCGTCTTTGCGCAGCGCGCGCAGTTGGCCAACCCAGTCCACGACGCCGGTGCCGACAGGCTGCCATTCGTATTTGCCGCCGGGCTTGCGCGTGACGTTCTTCGCGTGGCAATGCCCGATCCGGTCCTTCGGCAACAGGTCGTAGCCATTGGGAAAGGGCGTCGCGCCGGGGAAGGTTCCGGCGTTGCCGGGGTCCCAGTTGAGCATGAAGTTTTTGTTCGGAATGGCTTTCAGCAGCGCGGCGGCCTCTTCGCCCGTAGCGGTATTGCACGACATTTCGTTTTCAAGGAGGAGAACCACCTTGCTCTTCGCGCAAATTTCCGCCGCCTGCCTGAGTTTGTCGTTGATCGCCTCGCGATACGGCGCCTGATCGTCGAGGCGCCAGAAGTCGAAGCAGCGGACGCGATCGGTCGAGAAGACGCGGGTCAGCTCGATGCAGTGGTGAATCAGCGCATCCTGTTGGCTGGCGTCGGTAGTGGCGTGGAACTGGTCGCGCTGCTGGCCGTCTTTACGCGGCGCGCCCGGCCAGTCGACCTTGAACAACGGGCTGGCGACATCGGTGACGCGCAGACTGTACTTTTTCAGGATGCGATTGGCTTCGGCGAGCTGGTTGGTGTCGAGATCGGTGACGTTTTTGTTCCACATGCTGCGCAGCTCGATCCAGTGCAGGCCAAAATCGTTGGCGGCGACCGAGCATACGTGGTCGAAATCCTGCGATATTTCGTCGTCGATGACGGAAAGGCGGAACGGACAGCTGGCCAGAACAGCGTTGTCGAGATTCATTGCGAAAGAGGCCTGGGGAAGAGCAGACAGGGCGCCCGCTGCAGCGAGGCCCCCCAGAAACTCACGACGAGAAAACAGCATCCGTTTCTCCTGCGGCGGAAACAAACAGACGCCAGTATAGTCCGCTGAACGGCACCAGACGCCCATCAAGTGGGACGAAGGAGAACCTGCCGGAGACTCAGTCGATGGGCCGTGCCACCAGCCGCCGAAGCACCCGCTCCACGGTTTCCGACATGCTGATCGGAATTTCGAAGATGCGCTCCTCGGCCTCGTTGCTGGAGAAGACTTCCATGCTGCTCTCGCGGAACTGGAAGGAGACCAGCGGCTGTTCGGGCCGCAGGCGCGAACGGCGGGATCGGGAAACGATCAGCGACCAGATGGACTGACCGGCGCGCAGCTTGCGGTCGTAACCGGCGCGGCGCATCTCGGCGATGAAGGGCAGGACCAGGCTCCTGGGGGGAAAGCGTGAGCCTTCATAGACTTGCTCCATCTGATTCCAGCTTTCGATGAACTCCCCTTCGACCGGATTGCCTTTCTCGTAGTAATCGGCCAGGGGACCGATCTGGAGCCAGGGGAATTCCTTTCGCAGTCTGGAGGGAGGCGCGTTGTCGGCAAGCCATGCGGCGAGGACGGCGCCGAGCGCGGCCGGATCGGCCGCATCGAAGCGAAACAGCTCGCTGTCATCCCAAAGAAAATTCGCCTCCGGGGATTCGCGCCGGGAAGCAAAGTGGATGTGGGCCGACCGCGTATCGGTCCGGAACCAAAGATGAGAAACGCCGGAAGGGGTCACCATGAGCTCGTTGCGGGCGGCTGTTCCGAGCTTCGGAAAGCTCTTCAGCGCAGTCTCCCCAGTCGACAGGAGCTTCCGCTTCTCCCAGTCGACGAAGCAGAACTTCTGATAAATGGCCGGAAGGGGTGCGGCGTCGAGCCAGTGCCAGATGGCATCGACGGTTTCGCGGCATGAAGAGGTTCGCCCGGTGCCGATTTTTCTTCCGGCATCCTCAAAAAAGGTGAGGAATTCAGGGCCTCCGACTTCGAAGCAACCGACCCAGCAGGATCGCGAACCCCGCTGCGCGGAGCACCTCCACTGGACGCCTCCCCCGGTGATGGCAATTTGGGCCTGGTCGGCTACGGCTGCAAAGCGATCAGTCAGTCCCTCGAATAAGTCTTGCGCGTACTTCGGTTCGTTCCGTTCCATGGTCTCTTTTCCACAGGAGGTTCAGTGTATCGGAAGTCACCTCCAGGGAGACACGGGGGTGTGTATTCAAAAGGTACCTTTTTTGAATTCGTTCTGGGGGTCCAGGGGAAGGGTTCGGGGTGGAAGGGGGCATCGGGGAGATGAATAAAGCACAAAGCGCCTGCTGTTTAGCAGGCGCCTCGCAACCCACATTCTGTTGCGTGCTCGTTGCGGGTCGAAGTGTCTACTGGCTGTTGGCCACGAAGTGAACGGTTTGCGTGGCCGACACGACTTCACCGTTCGGAGCCTTAGCCGTTGCAGTAATGACGGCGTCGCCAGGGGCAACGGCCGCAATCACTCCCCGGGCGTCGACAGTAGCGACTTTGGAATCACTGGACGACCAGCTCACCTGGCTGGAGAGATCCGCGGTGCGGCCGGTGTCGGGGTAGGTGGCAATGGCCAGAGGTTGCAGCGTGTTGCCAACCGGGACGCTCGGATCGCCGGCGACGATGTGGAGCGAGAAGGGCTTCGCAATCGATGTCGAGGGGGCGACACACTGGGTGGAGACCTGGAGGTTGGAATCGGAAGTGAGATTCCCGAACTCCCCTGTGGTGGTCGCAACGATATTCGTGGTTCCGTAATAGCCATTGGCGGCACTGTCCGCGGTCGCCAGACCTGAGGCACTTATGGTCGCGAGCTGAGGCAGAGCCACGGACCAGCTGACCTGGTCCGAGATGTCTTCGATCTTCATGGCGTGTCCGCCTTCGGTATAGGAGCCGTAGGCTTTGTACTGGGCAGTCATGCCGTAGCCGACGCAGGTCAGTCCGATGCTGGGTTCGACGTAAAGGCCGGTGAGGGAGTAGGAAAGTCCGCAGCCTGTCCCTCCGAAGAGAGAGAGCGACAGGACCATGCCCACGCCCGCCAGCACACGCGGAGAGACCAAAGCAGAAGGACCGAACGACTGGGTTTTCATATACGGATGCACCGCCGTCGCAGGAGAGGTAAGAAGCCGATCTTGTCCGGCTCTGAATCTTCTTCCTGGCTGGAATCTATTAGCGACTATAGGGAGCGGCTGGTGACCGTGGTATCCCACTTTCTGGGAGGGAGTGCCCCTGATTTGGTTACCGGAGTTGTATCGCCAGGTGGCGCCGGCAGGGGAGCAGGCTGGGGCGGCGATTGCGGGCGACCGAGCTGCGAACGAGAAAAGCGAAGGGGCGATCTCCCTTGCGGAATCTCGCCCCGTCTGACCGAATTTCCCGAAGACCTGGCTTCGGCTACCAGATCGCAACCCTGTTCTCCGGGCGTCTGTTCCGCGCTCGCGGGTCTGACCCCGCGGCACCCGAACGATCCTGTGATCCCAGGCGTTGCAAGAGCTTCCTGGCCGCCATCGGAAGACTTCCAGTTTCCCGGAAGTTCCATGAGTCTCGTTGCCGATACTCGTGAGGCAGTAGGCCTGCTCTCATCAGGGAAGATTGCTCTTCCTTTGCCGATGATTATGGCACGCGAAAGTACCGCTTGCCGGTCATAATTTGTGTGCAAATCAACGTCCGATTGTGGAAATGGAGCAACGTCAATTCGGTCATGCAAGGTATCGGAAACCGAATGCAGTTGAGGCGAAGGACGAGAGGATCTGGTGCACTCCCGGCTACCGGCCAGGATTAGTTTCGGCTTTCAACCAGTCCGCGGAGTGCTTTTCAATTGCGATTCTGACCAGCTGGCTGCGCGTGCGCACGCCTGCCTTCTGAAAAAGTTCCTGAATTACCGCTTTGATCGAGGTTTCCGAGGTCTTCAGTTTCCAGGCGATCTCCTTGTTCGCGAGCCCGTCAAGAATGCCGCGCAGAACTTCGCTTTGGCGTGCCGTTAAGGGTTGCGCGCGCCCCAGCATTTCGGTGCGATTGCGTTTGCCGGCGAGCAGAGAACGAAAGGAGCTGTCATCGAGCCACACCTCACCGCTGGTCACCTTGCGAATCGCTGAGACGAGGCGGTCGGGACTGTTGTGCTTGAGAAAGACTCCGGAAGCTCCCGCCTCCATCACGTGCAGAGTGTTTTCGTCGGAGAGGCCCGCGGTGACCATCAGGATCCGCAGCGCGCTCCAGCGCCGCCTGATTTCAGAGAGCAGGGGCAAGGCAGTTTCGTCGCCGAGGTCGTAGTCCAGCAGCACGATGTCGGCCTCGATCCGCGCAAGCGCGTCGAGCGCTTCAGCGGCGGTTGCCGAGCGCGCGACAATGCAGAACTCCGGAGTGCTTTCCAGCAGCCGCCCCAGGCTTTCGCGAAACAAGCCGTGGTCATCCACCATCATGATGCGGGTCTCCGTCATTGGGAATCCTGCGCGGGCGAATCCACCTGGTTGAGGCTCACGGTGAAGCAGGCGCCGCCGGGTACCGGTTGATAGCGAATTTCCCCTCCGAAGGAGCGGAGAAAAGCGCGGGACAGATACAGGCCCAGCCCGGATGAGTCCGCTCCCTCCTGGAAGGGGCGAAAAAGATGCTCGGGATGCGCCACCCCGCCGCCCGTGTCCGTGAACTCCACCAGAACCCTGCTTCCCTCGGCCCGGGCGGCGATGGAGAGCGCGCGATCCTCCCGTTTGGAAAGGGCGCGGATGCTGTTGGTGATGACGTTGAGGAAGACCTGCATCAGGCTCGACCGGTCCGCCCACACCAGGGGCAAGGCGGGATCCACGGTCCACTGCGCGGCGATATTCTCCTCGTCCAGCGATGGAGCCATCACAATGCGCAGTTCATCGAGCAGAGCCACCAGGTCAACTTCGCCGCCCGCGCTGACGGAGTGCCGGAGATTCATATTGGCGATGCGCTCCAGGCCGGCGATCAGGTTCCCGAGCGCCTCGAAGTCCCGGTTGCCGGTCAGTTGTCCTCCGCGGGACAGGTTCTGATGGACGGCGGCAATGGCCCCGCAAAAATTGCGAATCTCGTGGGAGACCGCCCCGATCGCGATCCGGGATCCGGTCAGCAACTGATGCAGGCCGGAAACTTCGTGGGTCCTCAGGTCTTCCGACGTGTCCAGCACCATGGCGGCGAGACGCAATCCCGCAGTGGTCCGATAGGTGGAGAAGCTGATGTCGGCCAGGAACGCCTCGCCGTCTTCCCGCTGCCCTCGCGCCTGCATAACGGTGCGGAAAAACTGGCCGGAGATGGCCGGCCCCGAGACATTGCGCAGCGACGGCAAATAACGATGGATGGGTTTCCCCGCGAGCTCCTCCGGCGACGCGCCCAGCATGCGATAAGCAGCTTCGTTGGCCATCAGAACGGTTCCATCCCCATCCGCGGTAAAGATCGCCGCGGGACTGGTCTCGATGAGGACGCGCAACTGCTCTTCGGCGTCGCGGCGAGCCTCGCTCTGCCGTTCGATTTCGTCGAGGTGCTGTTCCACCACCCTGCGATTGCGGTTGACTTCACGGACGAAAATGCCGGCGCCAAAAAAAGCGATGAGGTAGATCAGATCCCGCGAGATGCCGCTCTGCAGTCTCCAGGGCACGTCGTCGAAGAATTCCCCCAGAAATGTGCACAGGACCGCGGTGGCGCCGATCTGCCAGGGTTCGAGTACGCTGCCCACCAGCAGCATGGGAATCAGATACAGATAGCGGAGGGGAACCGGACCGACGATGCGCCAGTCCAGCAGCGCGATGACCGCGATCAGAAGAGCGGCGCGAAGCAGGATCGCTTTTCTGGAGCCTCGAAAGAATGTGGCGTATATCTGCACCGGTTAGCCGCGTCTCACACACCCTGGACAATTCATTTCCATTGTAGATTTGAGCGGAAATTCCGGCTTCCAAACCACTGGGGAGAACACAAGCTGGCCAAAAGCCAGGTGACTGCGTCTTGGCCGGAGATCAGGTCCTTGACGCCGGCGTCGATCCTGGTGCCGGTGCCGCAGCCCACGGTTTCGCGCACCTCGATGCCGAGCTTGCCCTCGCCCATCTCGCAGACCTTCTCGATGTAGTTCTTCGAGCCCTTGGCGTAGACGGGGTTGCCGTTGTAGCAGCCTAGGATGGCCTTCTGTCCCTTCTTGAGGCCGAGGGCTTCCTCGATGGGCCGGCGGACCTTCGACCATCTCTGCAGGATAGCTTTGGCAGGAGCCGTGTCCGGGTCCACTCATCGATCCGGCCGTTCCACAAGGTTTACTTTACCCTCCCTGAATCTGCTGAACGAGGGTCACCTGCCAACGGCGTGCGAGTGCCGGGCTTTATCTTCCATGTGCGGAGCCCGTGTGTCACACGGTCGGCGGTCAGAGGCCGGCTGAAGTAGTAGCCCTGGTATTCATCGCAACCGTGTGCACGCAAAAAAGCCAGTTGAGCTTCCGACTCCACACCTTCGGCCAAAACCTTGAGGTTTAATCCGTGCGACATGCTGATGATGGCCATCGTGATGGCCGCATCGTCCGGATCGAGGGTAACGTCACGAATGAAGGAGCGATCGATCTTCACCTTGGTCACCGGAAAATGGCGCAGGTAACTGAGACTCGAATAGCCAGTCCCAAAATCGTCGATCACCAAACGGAGCCCCATGTCGTGCATTTCGTGGAGGACCTTAAAAACAACGTCTGCGTTGGTCAGCAGGACACTCTCCGTGAGTTCGAACTGTAGATATTGCGGCGGCAGCCCGGTTTCATTCAGGACTCCTTTGATGAGATCACGGAAGCCCTCCTGGCGAAACTGCACAGCAGAGACGTTGACAGCAACCGGAACGATCGGCAGCCCGTTGTTCTGCCAGTGAATGATTTGCAGGCAAGTCGCGCGCAGCGCCCATTCTCCAATTGACGTGATCAGGCCTGTATTTTCGGCGACGCCGATGAACCGATCCGGCGCGATGAGACCGTGTTCCGGGTGCTGCCAGCGAAGAAGCGCCTCCAAACCAAGTACTTCGCTGCCCGAGATATCGACCAGCGGCTGGTAGACCAGAAAGAGTTCCTTTCTCTCAACAGCCCCGCGCAGGCTGGTCTCGATGATGAGCCGCTCCATCACCCGGGTATTCATCTCTTCGGTGAAGAGGCAAGAGGTATTGCAGCCCTTTTCCTTGGCACTGTACATTGCGGCATCGGCGTTCCTGATCAGCGTTTCCTCGTCGCGTCCGTGCTCGGGAAAAATGCTGATGCCAACGCTGCAACTGACGCTCAGCTGCCTGCCCTGAATCTGGAATTCGCCCGTCAGCGAGCTGACGAGGCGTGCCGCCGTGCTTTCCGCCTCGGCGATGGTGTCAATCCCGGGAAGCAGGATCAGAAATTCGTCGCCGCCGACTCGGGCGACGGTATCCTGCTTGCGGAGCTGCGCCTGCAGGCGGTCAGCGACCTGGCGCAGGAGAAGATCGCCGAAGGAGTGGCCCAGGGAATCATTAATCAGCTTGAAGCGATCAAGATCCAGGAACAGAAGGGCCGTCCGCCGGTTCTGGTGCCAGTCTGACAATGCCTCCTTCAGCCTCTCCTGCAGAAGCGTCCGGTTGGGTAAACCCGTCAGCACATCGTAATAGGCGAGGTAATTCACCTGCTGCTGCGCACGCTTGCGCTCGGTAACGTCTTCTACCGTTCCCTCGTGGTAGAGGATCACGCCATCGCGATTCCGCGCAGCGCGGATATTGACCAAAACCCACTTTCTCGATCCATCTCGTGTGGTCACCTCGACTTCGGCGCCGCGAACTATGTCCTGCTTGTTCAGGATCCGAGCCCAGTTGTTGATATGGCTGGCATCCAGAATGACCTCACGGGAGCTGTCGGCCGCGGCGTCGAGCAGTTGCTCGGGAGTATCGTAGCCGTGCATTTTGGCGAACGCGCAGTTGATATTCAGCAGCCTGCCATCCGGGCTCGCCTGAAAGATTCCGATGACTGCGTCCTCGAAGATGGCGCGGTACTTTTCTTCGGTTCTGCGCAGGTCCGCCGTGCGCTCCTCCACCTGTCTGTCCAGGTCTTCCATTTTGAGGCGCGCCATGCGCATTGCGGTCCATTTCGCGGTCAGCGCGTGCGCGAGCTGCTTTACCTCGATGTTGTCGAAAGGCTTCTTGAGAATTACGAAGTTATGAGAGACCCCTAGTTCCTGGGCGATCGTATTCCAGTTGTAGTCCGAATGGGCCGTGCAAATAACAACCTGGAGTTCGGGGTCGGCGCGCCACAGGTGGCGGATGGTCTCAATGCCATCCCAACCGGGAGGCATGCGTACGTCAACAAAGGCCAGGGCGTATGAAGTCCGTGACGACTGGGCTCGCATAACGAAGTCGAGCCCCTCCTGCCCCTGAAAGGCCGAATCCACGTCAAACTCCGTTTCCATCTCCTGGGTTGTCCCGAACAGCAGCTTCTCGTCGGCGCTCAGGCCGCAGTCGTGGTCCTGATGCAGGAGGATCTTTTTGAGATCGTCATGGATGGATTCGTTGTCATCGATGATGAGCAGACGGTAACGGTTCGCCTGGTCTGTCATGCGGCTGCCCTTTCTGCGGCACGGCTTCGACGATTAAGAGGAAGTTCGAGCGTAAAGACCGCTCCACGATCGGCACCGTCGCTTTCAGCAGTCAGTGCGCCGCCCAGCTCCCGGGCGGCGAGAGCACTGGAGTGCAGCCCGAAACCATGGCCGTCCGGTTTGGTGGTGAAACCATGAGAGAAAATCCGCACCAGATTTGCAGGCGGGATACCCACACCGTTGTCGCGAACCTCGATCGCCACGCGGTCCTCGCCGAGGCGCCGGGAGTGCACGCCGATCTCGCGTGAACGATGATCGGAGACCTTCACGGCGTCGATGGCGTTGCGGAGCAGGTTCAACAGAATTTGAAAAACCTTGTGCCGGTCGGCATTCACGCTGGGCAGTCCGTCTCCGTTCACGTGTAAAACAATGCCGTGCCGTTCGATGCCAGGACGAGTGATGCCGAGAACGTCGTCGATCACGCTGGCGAGAGCAAAATTCTCGCTGATCCCCGAGGAGCGCGCATAGGTTTGCTGCATGGCGACGATCTCTTTGATATGGCCTACGTGCTGAACGAGGCCCGCCACCTCCTGTGTCAGCCGCTCGCGCTCTTTTTCCAGCTGCTGTGCAAGCTTGTACAGATAGGGAAGAATCCGTGCGCCGCGTGTATCGGAAGTGAGATACTCGGTAATTCTCGCCTCGTTCTCCTGCAACAGCTGCACCAGCGCGGTCAGCTGAGCGATTCGCGATTCGCGGAGCTGGTCGGCGACGATGGTGGCGGAGACATTCACGCTGTTCAGCACGTTGCCGACGTTGTGGAGGACGCCGGTCGCGACTTCCGCCATCCCCGACAGGCGGGAGAGCTCGATCAGACGCTTCTGCGCCTCGGCCAGTTCGGTATGGGCCTTGTCGCGGGCGACAATCTGCTCGCTCAACTCCTGGGTGCGCAGCGTGACCCGAATTTCCAGGTCGCGTTTGGCTTCGGACAATTCGCGGTCGCGATGCAGGATGGCATCGGCCATGCTGTTGAACGCGTGAGCCAGCTGCTCGATCTCATCGTGGCTGCGTATATCGGAGCGTGCGGTCAGATCGCCGCTGGCTACCCTTTCCACGACCCCCTGGAGGCGGTGGATCGGCCGCACAAAGTGGCCGGCCCAGGAGACCGACGCCAGCAGCCCCAGGAGGACGCACACGATGGTCAGCAAGCCGGTACGCTCGTTCACGTCGCGCGAGCTGCGGTCGTAGGATTCGAGCGACAGCCCAACGTGAATCCAGCCCCACTCAATCCCGTTGTAATCGAAGGGTGCGGAATAGTGAAACAGGCGCTGGTTGAACACAGGCACGACCCCGATCGCGCCGGATGGACGCCGCACCCCCGGACGCCAGTACGGGTCGATATCCGGCTCCGTGCGCCAGCTGTCGCGCTCGATGATCAGCGCGTAGCCGTCGTTCTTGGCGACCACCAGAAAATCCACGGCCGGGTCTTGCGCGAGGACCTGCATGGCATGGTCGATAACCGACGAGTAGTCCTCTGTGACCGCGGCGCTGGCGATTTCGCCGTGCAGGGCCGCCGCGACGCCGCTGGCTTCCGACTCCAGCTGGATGCGCAGGTCACGCTTCTGTTCGGGAATGATGATCGAGACAAAAATGGCGAGCGTAGCCAGCGACACTGACCATGCCAGCAGGGTGATGCGGCGAGTAATCCCCGTGGGCCGAAGCACCGTTGCTCACCAGCCTGCTCGGCTGTCCTCTCTGCGATCCCGCCTGCGGAGGAGGCATCGCTGATAGTCGTTCAGCATGTCAACCGTTGTTTTCAACACTGCGGCAGTGCGCAGCACGAAGCTGTGGGACTGGTAGAGGGCGACAATTTGCTGGCCGGCAGCGATCGTCGTAATATTCAAAATCGCGTCGATGAGGGCTTTGCGTCCTCCTTCGCTGCAGTGGCGGCGAAAAGCGACAAAGATCGGGACGAGTTTGGGGGAGACGGCAAGGATCCGCAGAGATCGGCCCAGCTGAGGATTCAGCTCCACGGCGGTTTCCCAGCTGGGGCGCGCCAGGCAGGCGACATCCACGCGGCGGAAGAAGACCGGCAGTGCCACCTGATTGATATTGTCGCGAGAAGAAATGCTGGCGAAAAACTGCTCGGCGGCGGGGAGTGAACTGGCGGTCAGCGTCGTTTCCAGCCAGGCCGGGGCGAGAACCAGGTCCGGATGGTGATGCACGATCATCTGGGCGCCACGCAGGTCGGCGATGGAATGGAACGGACTCTGGTTATTGACCACCAGGATGTATTCCATTCCGTCGGCGAGCGAATCCTGGAGGAGGATGAAATTGGGATCGGTGACGTCGGCGACCTTGATATATTCGAGCGCGGTAATGCCGTAGCAGTCCACGGTACCTGCGCGCACGTCGCGCAGGAGCTCCTCGGAGGGAAGGAAAATTTTGGGGTTCACGACGGCGCGGACCGAGCCGAGGTGGCGGGTGACTTCCTGGGTCCAGGCCGTATAGGCAGCGCGGGCATCGTTGATGTTGGCACCGGCGAGGGTTTCCTCGCTGACGGCGACGGTCACGAGTCCGTCGTCGGCGAAGGCCGAGCGCGGCGTGAGGGACGCGGCGAATCCACCGGCCATCAGGCTCAGCATTTTGCGTCGTNNTGCGTCGTGTGAAGCAGCCCGTATCGATGGGTGACATAGCGCTGTCCAGTCGTCCTCTATTTGGTGGTGAGCGCGGTCTGGAAGCTCTTGCCGACAACCATGTCGACTCCGGACTCGAGGGCGACGTGGTCGTAGATGGCCTTATCGAGTGAGGCTTTGACGAGGGCTTCCTGTAGTTCTACGCGGATGATTTTCTCGGTATCGACCTGGCCGTTCTCATAGGCGCGCATGGTCAGGTCCCGATCATCGGAGGCGGCGCTGGCGGCATCGCGTCCGGCCTGGACAGACTTCTCGGAAGCCTGCAGCTGGAGGAAGACGCTGCGCAGTTTCAGGCCGAGGCCGTTAGAGAGCAGGAGCTGCTGCTGTTTCAGCTGCTGAATCCGGGCGCGGACTTCGGCGACTTTGGCGTTGGTCAGAAATCCGTCGAAAACCGGGATTTCGACTCCAAGGTCGAGGGACCAGCCGGTGCGGTTGTTCGGTGTCGAGAGGCCGCCGTCGTAAGCGTTCCAGCGACGGTGCAGTTCGCCCTTGAGGCCGATGCGGGGGTAGTGGCCACTTTCGGCTGCGGCCCGCTCGCCATCGAGCGCCTTCAGGCCGGCTTCCAGAGAGTTCCAGTCGGGATTGAACTGATACGAATCGGAAACCATCTGGTCGAGATTGCGTTCCCAGGCGCTGTAGGGAATCTCGGAATCGGCAGGGATCACGGTGGAGCGCCACGAGTAGCCGACGGTATAAGCGAGGGCGGCTTCGGCGGCGGCTTCATTCTGATCGAGGGACGCGACCATGGACCGGACGGTTTCCACCACGACCTTGTTATCGAGATAATCGGTCTTGTTCACCGTGCCGGTGCCGTCTTTGTAGAGCGCGTCGGTGACGCGCAGGGTCGCTTCCATGCGCTCGAGCGTGTCCTCGCCAAGCTGGTGCAGCTGCCGCGCCAGGACTGCGCCGTAGTAGAGCCGGATCACGGAATCGGCCAGCTCGAGGTCCGTCCTGCGCGAACCCGCCTGAGCGGCTTCGATGCCGGCCTGGCTTTGCCGGCGAAGCCCGCTGCGCATCCCGAAGTCCATGAGGAGCCAGTCGAACTTGCCCGAGACGCTCTCGGTGGTCGGGTCAAAGAGTTTCACATTCTGCGACGGTACCGGGAAAGTCTGCGTGGGCGTCGTGATCGTCTGCCCGGGGAAACTGACTGGAAGCTGGACAGCGGCCGGCGGGAACCCAGGACCGAATGCATTGGCCGGTATCGTCACCAAAGCCGTGCCGCCGGGCACCGCAACCGATTCCGACGGAATGTAGAAGGTGCTTGCCGGGTAAATGAAGTTCGGCGAACGGCTCAGTTCGTCCATGCCGGCCTGGGCTGTGACCTGCGGCCAATAAGCCGCCAGCGCCTGGCGGTGCTGCGCCTCAGCAACGGCGATCGCCATTTGGCTCGCCGGCCGCGTGTGATTCCTCTCCATCGCGATGCGCATGCAGTCGCTGAGCGAAAGCGTCGTTTGAAGGTCTGTGTTGTTCTGCGCAGGGCTCTGCGTGGTCCCGGCGGAAGGCAGTAGAAAAACCAGAAGCAGCAGTAATACAAAACCACGAGCCTTTTCCACGGTCGCTCCCCGCGGGAAGACGCTGCCAGGCTCTCCCCGATGATCGCTTTATCGGCAACAGGTGCCTGTTTACTTAGCGACTCAAGGCGAGGGCCGATCTTCCTTTGCAGCCGTATGAAGCATCTTGCTGATTGAATGAACGCCGATGAACAACCGGGAACCTTTCCTCGGGATAAGCTCGAAAGTGAAACCGCGATTTTGGGGAACTCCGACTCCCCGCTGATCAACGAAATACGTGCCAATATGTTCGGGCGTCAGACGGCAACTGGGGGTGGGGAAACCAGGTAGAATGCAGCACACCGTAGCGCAGGGCCGGTTCTGAATCAACTTTTTCCGGAGGCGGGAATCCAGCGTTCCTGGTCGCCAACGCCCTGATTGCTCCAGGCGGAGGAGACGTAGATGACGCTCTCGCCGGTCGCAATAGTCGTTCCGTTCATGAGCCGCAGGGGCACAATCCAATCCAACGGGTCATTGACGTAAAGGGCCGGGAGCCGGTCGCTGCGATTGACACGTGATCGCCGTCCCGAAATACTGAAGCTGAGCAGGTGTTGGAGTCCACTTTGACTGCCCCTCTCTCGAGGGGAAGATGACTCCTACGAGGTTAGAACTCGGAAGGGGTCCGCCATGCTCGCCTGCACCGCAACCCATCACGATCTACGCCCTCGCGAGGAAAGCGCAGACGAGCCCTTGGTAGCCCCTTCCGTGTCCACGGGTGAGGAATACGCGGCCATTCTTAATTGGCAATCGGCGGCCTGTCTGGCATCGCTGATGGCGGGTGTGAAGTGACAACCCCACAGGCCATTCCCCTCCGCGACCGGCTCGCAGCGAAAGGGGAGCCCCTCTGTATTCCCCAGCCCGGCTTCATCGGCGAGCCGGTGTTTTCCTGCCAGGGGATATATGACCCTCGCCTCAGCCTGAGCACGGAAAGCAAAGTTGTCGGGAACGATGTTGCCGGAACTGGAAAGACCCTCGTCGTCATAACGGGAGCGAACCGCGGCGGGAAATCCACGCTCCTGCGCGGTATGGGGCTCGCTCAGCTGATGATGAAGTGCGGGATGTTCGTGGCCGCCGAGTCATTTCGCGCCAATGTCTGCAACGGCGTGTTCACACACTTCAAGCGTGAAGAAGACGCCGGCATGAAAAGTGGAAAGCTGGACGAAGAACTCGGCAGAATGAGCGCGATTGTCGACCATGTGGCTCCGGGCAGCATTCTTCTCCTGAATGAATCGTTCGCTTCGACCAACGAGCGAGAGGGTTCGGAAATCGCCAAACAGATTGTTCGCGACCTGCTGGAGCTGGAAATCAAGGTCTTCTGCGTGACCCATCTGTACGATCTGGCGGACGGATTCTATGCTGAGCATCTGCCCGGTACGCTGTTCCTTCGCGCGGAACGGCTGGCCAGCGGAGAACGGACATTTCGGCTGCTGGGAGACGCGCCGCTGCCTACCAGTCATGGCGAGGATCTTTATCGAGTCGTTTTCGGACAGTCCACGGAAACAGGCGCCTTCAGTTCCACGGCCAGGGATGCGGGGAATGCATGAAGCAGGCATCGCCCTGGGCAGCCCGCCCTGTTTGCCAATCTTGACAACGGCCTGGCAACGCCTCATCATGGGCCCAGAACAATTTCGATCACGGTGATGGAAATCCACCTCTAACCGCCTTCACGGCTGATGATTCCTACCCTTGTGAGGAGCCGCGCCGTGGGGAAGTTCGTGTACAAGTTCAGGCGAGGGACGCAATATCCCGCCTCAGATTCCCTCCTTCAAATCCTTCAGCCAGTCAATTCATGGTTCGGGTCGTCGACCTTCCTGATCGCTGTGCGCCGATGCTGAATTGAAAATCGCTTCAAGCCAGTCCGGAAAAATTCATCGGGAATCCAAAATTGCGTTGTTCAGGTGAGTGCTCTGATGCTACGGACCGTTGTCTACAGCCTCCTTCAGCTTCTGTTCGTAATCGGCTTTGCGCCTCTGTACTCCGGGGTGCTCAGCCGGTTCAAAGAGAACATCCAGAGCAAGCGCGGACCAAATATCCTTCAGCCGTATCGCGACCTGTGGAAGCTCTTCCACAAAGACGAAGTCGTTTCTTCGGAGACGACATGGATCTTTCGCTTCACTCCCTACCTGGTATTTGTAATCCCCTTGTTCGTTGCGAGCCTGATCCCGGTTCTGACCGATTATCCGCTGGCGTTCGCTTTCATGGGCGACATGCTCGCGGGTGGATTCTTTCTGGCGCTTGCCGGCTTCTTCGCCGCCCTCGCCGCGGCCGATACCGGGAACCCCTATGGACCGATGGGAGCAAGCCGAACGAGGATGGTTGGATTTCTGGCAGAGCCGGTCTTCATGATCGTGTTCTTCACGGTCTCGTTTGTAGCGCAATCCACCATTCCCTACATCGTGCAGCAGAAATGGGTCGCCAGCCCCGCCGCGTTCTTTTCTCCGGCCCATATACTCCTGCTGATTGCTTTTCTCATGCTCATTCTTGCTGAGGGGGGAAAGATTCCCGTCGACAATCCAACCGGACACTTCGAGTTGGCGATGATCGATGAATCCAAAGGACTGGAATACTCCGGCCGTGGCGCGGCCTTGATGAAGTGGGGAGGGCAAATGAAGTTCCTGGTGCTCACTTGTATTTTTCTGAATGTACTGCTTGCGCCGTGGGGACTTGCCGGCGACCTGCAACCCGGACAGGTCTTGCTGGCGATCCCGCTTATCCTCATCAAGATACTTTTGTTCACCGTGGTTCTTGTGGTGATCGAGTCTTCACTGGCCAAACTGCGCCTGTTCCGCATCAGCGAGTTTCTCGGAGCCGCTTTCATTATTTCTGTTGCGGCCATGATTGCCAGCATATTTTCAACTTCGGCCACCTAGAAAGGGGGTAGCAGTGACCGGCGCTCAGATACAGCTAATCGAAGGACTCAACGCCTTAACCGCTGGGCTGATTCTGCTCACCGCATTCGGGATGGTGGCTACCCGCCAGGTTCAGGGCGTGATGCGGTTTTTTGTTTTGCAATCGCTTTTTTTGGCTGCGTCGGCATTTCTGATTGGATTCGGCCGCAGCTCAATTCACCTTCTCGCTCTCGGCGCCATTACAATCGCCGCTAAAGCCATTGGCATTCCCTGGGTCCTCAAGCGCACTCTCCCCGGCGACCTCTACGAGCGGCGCGAAATCAACCAGGTCATCAACATCCCCTCGTCTTTATTACTCGCTCTGCTGCTGGCCATCGCGGCGGAGTTTCTCGTAAGTCCTCTTTTAGCAACTACGCAAGACCCGGTAGTCCACGTGAACCTGCCCATCGGTCTGGCCGGGATCCTGATTGGCGCGTATTCCCTGATTGCCCGTCGTGAAGCTCTCCCCCAAATGGTCGGGATCCTCGCCATGGAGAATGGCGCCTTCTTCGCTGGCATTGCGATAGCCTCCGATCTTCCGCTGATTGCCGAACTGGCAATTGCGATCGATGTGATTCTGATTGCTGTCGTCATTGGCGTGCTCACACGGAATATCTCTCAAACGATTGGGACGACTGAGGCGGCTTCCATGAGCGAACTGAGAGAGGAGCCCCAGCCGTGGGACTGATTGTTGCCGTTTTCCTCCCTCTGCTGGCCGCCCTGCTTTGTTGGATCAAGCCGCTGCGAAGGATTGCCTGGGGCACGACTGTGATTTGCCTGTCGATCAGCTTTGCGATGGCCGTCATGACTGCCGCGCAGGTACTTCGGAGTGGGCGCGCAGTTGCGATTCCGGGCTGGTTTGAGGCTGACGGTTTGAGCGCGTTGGTGATCCTGCTTGTTAGCTTTGTGTGCACGCTGGCGGCAATCTTCGCCGGCGGCTACATGCTTCAGGAAAGCCACCAAAAGGAGCGGCTATGGTGGTTTTACTGCAATTACAACCTCCTTGCCTTTGCTCTGATCGTTGTGCCGGCGTTCGCCAGTCCGAATCTGGTTTGGGTCGGAGTGGAACTGATCACCCTTTTCGCCATCCTGTTGGTGGGGTTTGAGAGCACTCCGAGAGCCCTCGAAGCCGCCTGGAAATATGCAATCCTGACGCTCATGGGAGCGCCGATCTCTCTGCTCGGATTTTTTGTTCTGTATTGGGCGTATCGGGGCAGTGGTGGCGGGACTGTAGAAACCTGGCAAGGTCTCTACGCGATGTCGTCGACCATGCCGCCGAATCTGCTGAAGTTCTCCTTCCTGCTGGTGTTTGTTGGATTTGGTACAAAAGTCGGCCTTGCACCGATGCATATCTGGCTGCCGGATGCTCATAGCCAGGCTCCTACCCCCATATGCGCTGTGTTGTCGGGTATCAAAACCACAGTGCCCCTTTATGCGATTCTGCGGCTTCTTTCCGTTATCCTGGCATCGCCGGAAGCGCGCATTGGAAACTGGATGGTGGTATTCGGCCTTTTCTCTGTCGGGATCGCCGCATTTCTGCTTCTGCAGGTCCGCGATTACAAACGAATGTTTGCATTTTCAACTGTGGAACACATGGGCATCATCCTGGTCGCGGCAGGTTTTGCAACTCATGCAGGGGCTTACGGCGCCGTTTCCCAGATGCTGAACCACTCCATCACCAAGTCTCTTTGCTTCTATACGGCAGGTATGGTGTTACTAAGTGTTGGCACGCGCCAGATTAGCGAGGTGCGGGGGCTTTTCCGGGTTTCTCCGTTCACGGGTGGCGCGCTGCTGCTCTGTTCGCTGGCGATCGCCGGCGCTCCGCCGTTCCCAATTTTTCTAAGCGAATTCTCGATTCTGTCTGCCGGTCTCCGATCGGGGCACAACGTTGCCGTCGCGATTCTCGCAGTTCTTATCGTTGTTGCCTTTGTAGCAATCTTGCGCCAGGTGAACGGCATGTTGTTTGGCGAGCCCGAATCAACTATGCCGGTAAAGCGGGTGCCGTTAAGCTGCCGCACGGCTGTGTTGCTGGCCGCGATACCGGTGGTCGTCCTGGGTGTCTACATCCCTGGGCCACTGCATTCCCTTTTGGAGCTGGCGGCACAACAACTGGGAGGACATTGACAATGACAGCCTGTTCCTCACCTGCGGATGGGAACGAACAAATTGGTCAGAGCGATTTGACTGCAGCTCTCGGGGAGCGTTTCAGAAACGAGGTGTCTCCGATCCAGGCCGAGCGTGGCTATGTGCTCACGCTCTCTCTGATTCAGACCAGTTCGCTGCCCTCTTTATGCAGATTTCTCTTTTGGGACCTGGGCTGCCAGTTTGGCGGAATGATTGCGGAGGAACTCTCAGACCATTGGTGCCTGCACTACACGTTTCTTCTCCCCGGATCGGGATGGATAGACGTGCTGCTCTCCTTGCCGATCGGGACAACGACCGTTCCCAGTATCGTTGCCGAAGTGAACGCGGTCGACTGGCACGAGCGCGAGGTGGAAGATCTTTTCGGAATTCATTTTGAAGGGCATCCGCGGTTGGGCGACTTTATCCTTCACGATCAAATCTGGCGCGAAGGCATCGAACCCATGCGCAAGAGCTTCCCTGTCAGTTGCGAGCTCAAGCGGAAGCTGGACCTTGAATGGCAGCCGCTGCTGATTGTTGGTGATCCCGGTTCGTTCGCTATGCCTGTTGGACCGGTGTACGACGGCGGCCTTGGCGAGTCAGTGCACTTTCTGCTGGAGACGGTTGGTGAAGACGTGATTCGCGCAGTGCCGCGTCTTTTCTATAACTATCGCGCCGTGGAAAAGCTTGCCGAAGGCCGAAGCGTTGCGGATGTGTTGTTGCTCGCCGAGCGCTTCGCGGCAACCTCCGCGTTTGCACACTCGCTCGCCTTTTGTCAGGCCGTGGAGAAAATCCATACGGTCGAGGCGCCGCCTCGCGCAGCAATTCTCCGTGTCCTGATTTGTGAACTGGAGAGATTGAGGCATCACGCAGGCGCAATCGCAGCCATCTGCGAGTCCACCGCATTCGGAGTTTCCACTGCGCACGCCTCCATCATCGAGGAAGAATTGCTGCGCGCCTCCTGTGTCCTTATCGGCCACCGGTATCTCTTTGGGCTAAACATTCCTGGCGGGCTGAGCCGGGACTTTGAGTCCGGGGAATACCAGAGACTTCTGCTTTCGGTCGACAAAGCTGAGAAGGATCTCTCCACCCTGGAGAGCCGGCTTCGCTACAGCAGCAGCTTTCTTGACCGTCTCGAAGATGTCGGGGTCATTGGTATTGATAGCGCGCGATATCTGAATCTCGTGGGTCCAATAGGGCGCGCTTCGGCGCAGCATTGCGATCTGCGTAAGGCCTGTCCCTATTCCGGATATGAGGGATATGCGTTCGATGTTCCTTGTGAAAAGGAAGGGGACGGATACGCTCGGCTGCGCGTGTTGTTCGCGGAGGCGACCCAGTCGGTCAGGTTGATCCACCAGGCAATCGATGCTCTGCAACCTGGCGCTGTCCGTGTTCCCTGCGGCGGAAGTCCAGGTGGCGCGGCGCTCGGATGGGCCGAAGCGCCAAGAGGCGCGGCTCTGCACTGGCTAAGTCTTGATGAAAAAGGTTTGGTCGACCGGTATCACGCGATCACACCGTCCTTCAGCAATTGGCACGGGTTTCATGAGGCAGCCGAGGATTTTGCGTTTCAGGACTTTCCGATCATTCTCGCCACATTCGGCCTGTCCGCGACCGAATGTGACCGGTAGAGGTGAACTGAAATGAGTTTTTGGTTTTGGCACGGTTTGCGCAGTGGCATTCGAACAACCCACTATCCGCGGAGGGCAGAAGCGGCTTTGGGCGTGTCTCCCGGCTGTCCAGTCAATACGGAATTCTCATCTGACGGCGAAGCGCAGACCGCGGCGGCCATTTGCCCAGTGGATGCAATCGTCGCTCACGGAAAATCGGCCTTCGTGGACCAGGGGAAGTGCGTACATTGTCAGCGATGCCGCCTGTCGATTCCCTCGCCGATGAATTGGGATACGGGGTATGAATGGTCAAGGTTGCCTGCCGGGCAGGCCGAGTCTATGACTCTGCCGTCGGCCTTTTCCAGGTCCATGCATGTAATGGTGGTCGATGCCGGAGATTGCGGCGCATGCCTTCACGAGGTCAAGCAGCTGAACAATCCTCTCTACAACATTCACAGGCTGGGTTTCTTCTTCACGGCTACCCCGCGTACCGCCGACCTTCTGCTCGTCGTTGGCCCGGTAAGCGAAAACATGCGAGGGCCATTGCTCAAGACCTGGGAAGCCATGCCAGCGACCAGGCGCGTGATGGCTGTGGGCAGTTGCGCCATTTCTGGCGGAGTGTTTGGCCACAGCTTCATTTGTGCCGGCGGCGTCGGTTCGGTGTTGCCAGTGGATTTTGAGGTTCCGGGCAATCCGCCTCCTCCTCTGGCCATATTGCATGGCCTGCTTGTCGCCACGGGACGCAAGTCGGTAGTCGATACCGAACGTGTCTCCGAAAGGAGATCGTGATTGATGGCTTCCGTAACCGGCGCTTCGCTGATCTTGTTCTTCCTGACTTGTGCCGTGGGAATCCTCCTTTCGGCGGTATGCGGCCGGAAAAGAGCTCCGCTGGTCATTGCCGTCGTGGGGACGCTTTCATCGTTGTTGATGGTTCTTGCTTCTGCGACAGTGCTTCTCACAGGCAGGAACTACGAGGCTCAACTCTGGACGCTCGACGGGTTGGGCAGGCTCACGCTGCGTCTCGATGCGCTGTCCTCCATCTTTCTGCTCGCCGCAGGAATTGTCTATTTTTCGATTTCTCTCTTTGTCAGAAGCTTCGTCAAGGACCAAATGGAAGACGCATATCCCACGGGTCGATACGGCGTCCTGAATTTTGCCCTGATGGCTTCGGTCGTGCTGATTCTCGTGGCCAGCGATGCTCCTCTCTTCCTGATTGCCTGGGAATGCATGTCGATCCTCTGTTTTCTTCTGCTCAACTACGAGATGCGACAGCAATCCGACAAGATGGCGGGATATATCATGCTGGCGATGGGCGAGGCCGGCTTTTTGGCCGTAGCCGTCGCCTTTCTGATTCTGGGCAGAATGGCGACCGACTTCTCATTTTCCGCTCTGCGTGCGGCGGCTGCCGGGCTTTCGCCGCAAGCACTGTGGAGCGTATTCCTCCTCGGATTTTTCGGATTTGGGGTAAAGGCCGGCCTGGTTCCGGTCAATTTCTGGCTGCCCCGGTCTTATACAGCCGCCGCGCCTGTCTTCATTCCTGTTTTCGCAGGCGTCACGCTCAACCTTGGTTTTTATGGAATTCTGCGGCTCAATGCCGACCTGGTTCACACGAGTTACGGGACGGGAGTCCTTGCATTGATTGTGGGGAGCATTACGGCGCTGGTGGGAATCCTCTACGCCACGACAGACAACGACATGAAGACGATGCTCGCCCACAGTTCCATCGAAAACGCGGGCATCATCGTGGCCGGCCTGGGAGCTTTTCTGATTTATCGCGCCTCCGGACAGCCGGTTGCGGCCGCCATTGCTCTGTCGGCCTCGCTCTATCACATGGTGAACCACTCGATTTACAAGACGCTTCTTTTTCAGGGAACGGCTTATGTGGAGGCTGAAACCGGCACGCGCGACATGGACCAGCTCGGCGGTCTGTCTCGTCTGCTGCCCGGACTGTCGATCGTCTTCCTCGTCGGCTGCCTGGCAATCTCCGCGGCGCCCCCGTTCAACGGCTTCGTCAGCGAGTGGATGACGCTGCAGGCGCTGTTGCGCAGTGCTGTCTTATCGTCCACGTCGGTCCGGATTGTCTTTGCTCTCTGTGGCGCGGCTCTGGCGCTCACTGCCGCGCTGGCGGTGACCTGTTTTGTCAAGGTGTACGCGATGAGCTTTCTTGGGCTTCCGAGGGGTGCGTGGAAGCCGAAGCCGCACCCGCGCGTTGGCGCCCGATTTCCTCTTGCATTTCTAGCCTTAGTCTGTCTGCTGCTGGGAACTCTCCCCACCTACGTCTTACCCGTGCTCAACCAATCCGTGGAGCCCTTGTCCGGCGCCAGCGTCACAACTTCGCTGGTGCCGCCATTCTTTACGGCAAATGCGCAGAACGGACAACTTCCGGCGGCATTCCTCCAGGACTTCCATAACCTGGGCGCACAGACCGGCAAGGGCCTCCTGCCCGGCCGTGGCCTGGTCGTGCTGCTGCGCGGTCACGAGCAGAACCCCGTCGTTTTCGCGATGTCGCCTGCTTATGCTTTTGTGGCTCTGGCGATCTTGCTCCTGGCGGGGTGGTTTGTTGTCAGGCGCTTTACTCGCCGGCGTGCCGTAGTACGGCGCCCGCTCTGGGCTGGGGGGATTCCGCGGCTTCTGCCGCAGATGGCTTACACCGCGACAGGTTTTTCCAATCCTGTGCGCGTCGTCTTTCAGGCAATCTTTCAGCCCAACATCACGGAAGACACGCGCCAGACGGTCGCGGTGCATTTCCGCACTGCCATCCACCGACAGCGCGAGGAAACCCACGTGGTGGATCGCCTGTTCCTGCAGCCAGTCGGCGCGGCCACGCGATGGATCGCTGGATTCCTGGCCGGGATGCACCACGGCCGGCTCAACGCTTACGTGACCTATGTCCTCGCGTTCCTTCTGCTCATTCTCTTCCTGTATCGGGCAACGTAGGCGAGATGACTCTTGCGTTGCAACAACGGCCCGATTTCTTGCTTTTTGATACAGACAGTTCTCCCAAAGTTACTTGACGGAGTGCCGAAATCTGGCGTATGTTGAGGGGTTGTGGTGAGGGAGTTCACCCTTAACCGCTGTCCACCCAATAGCCGGACAGATGATGACTCCTGACAGGGAATCCTGTTGCGGAGCCATGTCCCGGCAAGATCCCTGATCAAAAAAACTGGAGCTCGATTTTGAGGATGACAAGCACTTGCGCTTTGTCTTCGCCATGCATCCTGTCGACCCCTGGCTCCCGTGCTTTTCACCAGCAATTCGTCGAAACCCTCATAGCCAGCGGCCTCACGGCCGGGAAAGCGTAATCATCATGTCTGAAATCGCAAAACTGCAGGCCCTTGAAATCCTTGACTCGCGTGGCAATCCCACGCTGGCGGTTACTGCAACGCTCGCGAATGGAGTCAGGGGAACGGCGAAGGTTGCGCGTGAGCACGGATACGGTGCGGTTATCTCGCATCGATCCGGTGAAACCGATGACACCAGCATCGCGGATCTTGCGGTCGCCGCCGGTATGGGCCAGATCAAAACGGGCTCGGCCAGTCGTGGGGAACGCATCGCGAAATACAATCGCCTGCTGGAAATCGAGCGCGAGCTCGGTTCTAAAGCACGGTATGCCGGAGCCAGCATTTACGAGCGCTGGAAGCATTCAGTCAAGGCATAGCTGTCCAACTGGTGTTGGAGTCCACCTTAATCGCTCACTGGGCAAATGACTCCTGCAAGCTTCGAACACTTGGAGGAGTCATGCCCCAGCACGAACCGGACGGTCTCACGACGAAACGCTCTCCCGGGGAACTGAACGGTCCCCAGCAAAGCCGCCTCCGAATAACCTGCCATTACATCGACAAATTGCTGAGCGACGCCGAACACATTCTTCATCAGGCGACATCGCAATCCCCATTTCCTCGCTACATCGTCGATGTAACTCCGGCGCAAGTCCGCGTAATCGAGGACTACACACGTCGGCTGCGTGCGCAACTGTTGCGAGCTCTGGATTGGCAGCAACTCAAACCGAAGCCGCCCGCCATTCCGGCGACACGTGCGGTGCTCACCAATCTCGCCTTCATTGATATTGCCGTTGAGGAACTAAGGCCCAGCTACATGCGGGGTTCCGGGGCTGTCCCAGAAGACGCCGTCGACGAACTCAACGGCGTGGTTCATGAGCTTCGCTCCATGATCGAAGGGATGGAACGCTACCTTCGCCAGGAGCTCGGTACTAACCTGGAATCGCGCCTTCAGAAGTTGGAACAGACCGGTTATGATGTCGCGCTATTTCGCGCGATCGAGCAAATCGTTACCCGCCACGGCCTCGTGGAGTTTCGTCTGCGCATCGCTTCTCTGGCTTCCCGAATGGAAGATGACAACCTGGAGGTCGCCCTCTTCGGCAGAGTCAGCAGTGGCAAGTCATCCCTGCTGAACGCGCTTCTGGATACGGACGTACTGCCAGTGGGCGTGAATCCCATCACAGCCGTGCCGACGAAGTTGCAGTATGGCCCGTCGCTTCGAGCGGCCGTAACCTACGGTGACGGTCGCAACGAGATCATTCCGATCGAGCAGCTTGCTGCCCTGGTGACCGAACAGGGCAATCCCGGCAACCTGCGTAATGTCGTTCGCGCGCTGGTAGAGGTGCCATCTCGACGGTTGAAACAAGGCATCGTTCTGGTGGATACGCCGGGACTCGGCTCGCTCGCCAGGAAAGGCGCGGCGGAGACGCTGGCATATCTTCCGGTCTGCGATCTGGCGCTGTTGCTGATCGATGCAGGTACGACGCTGAACGAAGAAGATATCGGAACACTGCGCCTTCTGTATGAAGCGGGCATCCCTGCACTGGTCCTGCTCAGCAAGTCCGACCTGATGGCGGAGGGCGATCTTCACAGAGCCGTCGCGTACATCGAAGAACAGCTTCACAGCGAGCTTGGAATTGCGATCCGAGTCCACGCGGTAAGCTCCGTGCCTGCGGCCCGTGTTCTGCTTGACCACTTCTTCGAGCGAGAGCTGCTGCCGCGTTTTGAAGAAGCGCAAAGTCTGCGCGAGGCTTCGGTTGCCAGAAAGATCGGCGCTCTGCGAGATTCCGTTATCGCCGCACTGGATACCACTCTCGATCGGGGGGAACGCGAAGGGCCGCAGCCGGCTGTTGCTCCGCCTGAGCTCGAAGCGCGGCTACGCCTGATCACGGGAGAAATTGGTGAGTTGGGCACGCAGCTCGATCACGCCTGGCTGGAACTCGGAGAGTCGCCGCAGTCCGTTATCGATCGGTCCGTTGATCGCGCCATTTCCTGGGTTCGTTCGAATCCCAATCGGCAAATCACGGCCCTGCAGCTTTCGGAATGGATTCACGACGTAGTGCAAGAACTCCTCACATCCCGCCTGGAGCAAATGCGAACTGCGATGCAACGGGCCATTGAAATCTTGCAGGATGTGGCGAAGGGCCTGGGAAGTGTCGAAGCGCCATCTGTGCAGGATGTCGAAACGATCCTGCGAGAGGTGCCGCGATTCGAACTCGCCGCCCTCCCCGCCGAAACGAGCGCCGGAAAATGGAAGTGGTTTGGAGACGGCGTGGTTCGCTCCGCCATCAGAAGCAGCCTGGTGAAAAGTACCGGGCCCATGCTCAAAAAGGAGCTTCATCTTTATGGCTACGCTCTGCGGCAATGGAGCGATCAGGCGATCAGAAAAATGGAAATGGTGGTGAATTCCTACGCCGATGCCTACCGCGCGCAGATTCATCGCATCAACGGGCTTTCGGACCTCACAACGGATCTCGCTCAGGTAAAGAGCGATTTGAACCTCTTGCGGAACTGGAGTTCGGCAGAGAATTCCGGGTTGGCGGCAAAGCGAGCCTAATCCATTAAGGAGAAGCGAACGTTGCAGAAATATTTCTTTATCGCGTTGGGCGGCTCAATCGGGTCGATTGCGAGGTACTGGGTCGGGTCGACAATCGCCAGCCGGTATGGAACGAGGTTTTACTACGGAACCTTTGTTTACCCGGGCGATTGAGGTCGATCTGGACGATGGCCCTAAAGATCCTGGAGAGGCTTTGGGATAGGCGGACGCTGAACCATGAAAGAACAATTTCAGGCTCGTATGCTGCGAATCCACTTCGGTGCGAGCGATAAGTGGAACGGAAAGCCGCTGTACGAAGCCATCGTCTCAAAGTGCCAGGAGTTGGGACTGGCGGGAGCTACCGTCTACCGGGGCATCGAGGGCTACGGAGCGAGCACTCGCATTCATCACGCCAGCCATTGGAAATTCTCGAGAGATGCCCCAGTCATGCTGAGCGTCATCGACACCGAAGAGCAGATCGCAAAGCTGATCCCCTACCTGGACGAGATGGTCCAGGACGGCTTGGTTGCGATGTCCCGGGTCGAAGTCATCCGATACGTTCGGCAGGAAGATGTTCGGGGAAAAGCGCAATAACAAATGCAGGAAAACGAGAGCAGTTCGACTGTGCAGGAATACGGCAGCCCCCCGGCTGAAACATCCGCCTCTGTGGACGGAGCCTCCCGTCTGTTGCGGCTTGCCGGTCTGGCTCAGGAACTTGGAGCTGAGCCCGTCGCCGAGGAAGCCCGTGAGCTCGCAGCGCGGGTTTCCGAAGGACGTTTCTACGTAGCTTGTGTCGGCCAGTTTAAGCGAGGCAAATCTACCCTGCTCAATGCTCTGGTCGGCCACGAGGTTGTTCCGACCGGGTTTGTTCCAGTCACGGCGGTGCCTACCGTGATTCGGTTTGGCGAGGAACTTCACGCACGCGTACGTATGCGTGACGGCTTCTGGCGGGACGTTGGCCTGTCCGGCTTGAAGGAATACGTGACCGAAGAACTAAACCCCGAAAACAGAAAGGCCGTGGACGGCGCGGAAGTATTCGTGCCCAGCTCCTTGTTGTCCTCCGGCATGTGTTTTGTGGATACGCCGGGTTTGGGCTCGGTCTTCACTGGAAATACGGCGACCACGCAGGCGTTCATTCCTCACATTGATGCAGCGTTGGTTGTGGTCGGAGCCGATCCGCCCATTGCGGGCGAGGAGTTGGTGCTGGTGGAAGCAGTTGGCAAGCAAGTTCAGGATCTAATCCTGGTGATCAACAAAGCCGACCGCACCACCGATCCGGAGCGTGCGGCCGCTGTTCAGTTCACGCGCGAAGTTCTGGAAAAGAGGCTGCATCGCCCGATGGGCGAGGTCCTTGAAGTTAGTGCCGCAGAACGGATGGAAAACCGTGGTCCGCTGCGGGATTGGGAAAAATTGCTGGCGAGTCTGCATCACCTGGTCGACGACTCGGGCAGAAATCTCGTTCGCGCCGCTTGCGACCGCGGCCTCCAGCGCTTAAGCGAGCAACTGCTGGCTATGATCAGTGAGGACCGTGATGCGCTGCAGCGGCCAATCGAAGAATCCGAACGGCGCATCAAGCTCATGAAGGAAACCATCAGCGAGGCTGAGCGTTCGATGCGCGAGCTCAATTTCCTGTTTATGGCGGAACAGTACCGGATCTCGGACCTCTTCCTTGATCGACACAAGCAGTTTTTTCGTTCCGCATCGATGGAATCTGAAGCTGAATTCGACCATGCGCTAGCGTCCGTACCGGGCGGTTTTGGCCCGCACTATCGGCGCCGAGTGATGCACCGCGCTCAGGAGACCGCGCGCCGCAAGGTTACGCCCTGGCTCAAACCCGAGCAGGAAGAGGGCGAGCGCCAATACAGGGCCGTGGCCCTTCGGTTTGTGGAGATGGGAAACAGCTTTCTGAAAAAGCTGGCGGACGCGGGCCTCGGCGAACTAACGCGGATGCCCCATGCGCTCGATTCGGAGAAGGGCTTCCGCGTGCGTTCGAGGTTTACTTTCGAGGACTTCATCGGGACCGCACAGCCTCCATCCCCGCTACGCTGGCTCGCCGACATCTTCTTGCTGTTACTGGGCGCGCGCAAAGTAATTACAAACGAGGCTCGGGAATTTCTGCGGCACCTTTTGGAAGTGAACGGCTCGCGCGTACAAAACGATGTTCTCAATCGCATCCAGGAGAGCCGGGATCGCCTCGAGGTCGAGATCCGCAAGCTGCTGCATGAAATCAGCCGCATTGCAGAACAGGCACTGGATCGGGCGCGCAAAGTCAAAGAGGAAGGAGCTCCCGCCGTACAGTCGGCAATTGAACGGCTCAACCGATTAGAACGGGAGGTCTCGGCACTCGTCTAATTGGGTTCACCGGAGTTCGTTTTCTATTGCTCCGGCGCCGGGGTCGCAAAGGAGCAGTCAGGCATGGCAGGGTCAGCTCTTCAATCACCGGATGAGCAGTATCTCGCAGCCGTGAACCGCGCAGACGAGATGGCGCGGCTGCAGGCGCAGGCGCAGAGAAGGAAGTCGATGCTGATTTACGGGCCTGAAGGGGCAGGAAAGACACGCCTGCTTCAGAACCTCGTTCCGACCCAGCCTTTCGCACTGTATGTTGCCCAGATGCGATCCCCGCGTGACCTGATGCTGGCGCTCATTCAGGATCTTCGCGCCCTCGCCAAACGGGAGCTGCGGCTCCCTGCCAATCCTCAGGCGCTCAGCACGTCGTCGTTGAAGGGTATAGTGCATCGCGCGCTCGACGAATTTCCGTTTCTGCTCGTACTGGATCATCTGGCCGGCCCGTCCCGCGTCGCTACGGGCATGATCAAGGAGTTGCATTATTACGGGCGCACGCCTGTTTACTTTGCCGCACGCACTCCCCATATGGAAGATGTGGGCGCGTTGCTGCCCATGTGCGCCGACCGCTCCGAAAAACTCGAGATCAGCAATCTGTCCCCATCCGTCGCGCGGGAATTCGCAAAGAGAGAGGCCGAAAGAACAGCCCTCTGGGCCTCGAACCTCGAGGCCGTGCTGCATTCACTGGTCGACTGGAGCGAGGGCAATCCCGGAAGCATCCTGCAAATGCTGAAAATGGCGACGTTGCCCCGGTATCGAATGGGCGATCAAATCAAAGCGCACGTGCTTTATCTTGACTACCGGATGGGTCGGCGCTAACGGGGATTTGCTTCACTCCTGGAATCTTTCACAGGATGTACTCGATCACCCACGGCGAACTCACGCTGCGATGCCCAGCCAGCAGAAGCAGCGCGATTTGCGAGGCGCGACGCTCCTCNNGCGAGCAGCAGCAGCGCAATTTGCGATGCGCGCCGTTCCTCCTCGCTCGTCAGGTAACGGCGCAGCGCATCGTGCTTCAGTGCATACCGCTGGAGGTCTTCCGCGATCCTCTCCAGCAAATTTGCGTGGGCAGACAGGATCTGTCGTGTCGGGTCTCCGGAGCCCATGTATTCGGAGACCATGAACAGATGAGGCAGACAGCAGGCAGGAATGCGGGACTCCGGTGCTGTGGCTCGTCGCGCAATCGCCGCAACCTCCGCTATCACTTTTGATTCCGCTTCTTTGCATATCTCGCATGCAGGGCAGGACTTTCGCGTCGGAAGGAGGCTGCGGATGTTGTCTAAACCGCTCCCGTCAGCGGCGCGGATTGCGAAGTTCATGAGTTCGGCTGCAATGCGATGCGCGAGTTCCGGATAGGACGCGCATACCCCGTAGGGCGAGGAGATGCCCTCATACTGCCAGGTGTGTAATGGACAAAAGCCCCCTCTTCTTGCGTGGTCCTGCTGCACCTCAGGGTTGATGGTCAGCTCATACTGATACTTGCTTAAGAAACGAAAATTGGCCTCAAGCACTGCGCCACAGATGTGGCAGCCGGTTTTCTTGTCGATGTCGATGGCGCAGAAACGCGAAGCTCCACCTGCGCTCGCCGTTATATCCTCGGATGGTTCCGTCGCTCCGGTAATTTCCGTGCGCAGGCCGCGCAGTCTCTGCATCATCGCGCTCCAGGCTTCCTGGTGACCTCCATTTCCCGGCAGTCTGGCCCGCTCCATGAACAAGCTCCGGAGACTCCAGAATCCATCTCCGCGCCAAGAAAGTGCTTCAAAATGCGCCAGAGTGGTACCAGCCAGTTCACATGCTCTCCACGTCCTTGCCGTTCGTCGACGATCCTTCGGGCCACTTCACGGGCCAGCTCGCGATGTTCCGACGTATCGGCACAGTACCCAAACAGCGGATTCGTCGGAGTCCCGTGTACAAGGTAAAACCGCGTCGAGTCCACCGTGATTTCCCGGTAGAGCGGCTGCGATCGGAGAAACTGGAAGCATCCGGAGGCCGTGATCCCCTTTCGAGCGCGGAAGAGGTCAGAGGGTCTTTGCGGCTATGTCAGGTGCGGAATCAAAGAGATGCTTCGCATCCGAACGTGACTTGGTAGCGTTTTGGCAGCAAAAGTTATTCAGCTCTGAGCAGCTAAGGCCGCAATCTTAGCTGTGAGTTATTGAAAACATAGTAGGCACGAAAAGACTCGAACTCCTGACCTCTATCGTGTCAAAATCCGTATACCCGGTAATTCAATAACTTACAGGCTATACGAGACTGCCAAAATCCTCCAAAATCCGTGATCGTCGCCGGGCAGAGCGGAACGAATGCGGAACGGAAGTATCCCGTTGTTGGGCTGAGCTGGGAAAGTGAACAGGGACACGTCCGCCGCCTATCGTCTAGTTTCCAGCGCTCTCCTTCGCGCCTCCGGCATTCCAGTCCGGCGGCTCCTCGCCGAGCAGATTGTGAACGAAGAAGTCGTCGAGGTTGCGCTCCGTGTATTCGGCGTTCGGGCCGCGCGTGCCATGACCGGCTCCCGGAACCACCAGAAGCGAAAAAGTCTTGTTCGCTTTGATGAGGCGATCCACGACTTGCAGCGTCGACGACGGATCGACGTTTTTGTCCATCTCGCCCATCACCAGCATCAGCTTGCCCTGCAGCCGCCAGGCGTTGTCGACGTTCGACGACTCCGAGTATTGCGGTCCTACAGGCCAGCCCATCCATTGCTCGTTCCACCAGATTTTGTCCATGCGGTTGTCATGGCAGCCGCTGTTCGAGACAGCCACCTTGTAGAACTCCGGATGAAACAGCAGCGCTCCCATGGCGCTCTGCCCACCCGCCGAGGTTCCGAATACTCCGACACGGGAAATGTCGTACCAGGGATATTTGGAAGCGACTGCTTTGTGCCACAGGATGCGGTCAGGGAATCCGGCGTCCTTCAGATTGTGCCAGGCTACATCGTGAAAGGCTCTTGAACGATTGTTGGTGCCCATGCCGTCGATCTGCACCACAACGAATCCGAGCTGCGTCAGGGGCTCGACGCGCGTCGTGAACGTTTGGGGCACGAAAGACCCTTGCGGTCCCGCATAAATATCTTCCACGACCGGATATTTCTTCTTCGGGTCGAAGTTAGCGGGGCGATAACTCACACCCCAGATATCCGTGGTGCCGTCGCGTCCCTTCGCTTTGAACACTTCTGGCGGATGCCAGCCTGCGGCCTGCAGTTTGCTGATGTCAGCCTGCTCCACTGTCATCATTGGCTGATTGTCATCGGTGCGATAGAGCGTCATCACCGGAGCCAGGTCGACGCGTGACTGCAGATCGACGTAATACTTGCCATCCGAGGAGAACTCCACATGATGATTCGCCTCGGCAGGAGTTAGAGGAGTTAGGCCTGACCCGTCGAAGTTGACGCGGTAGGCGTGGACGAAATACGGATCCTCGGCGGGGTTCATGCCGCTGGCTTCAAACCATATCTGCCGCTTCTCGTCGTCCACGCGATTGACGGCGCGCACTACCCAGGAGCCCTTTGTGATCTGATTCTCGATTTCGCCGGTTTTTCCGTTAAGCAGATAGAGGTGTTCCCATCCATCGCGTTCCGAGGCCCAGACGATCTCCTTGCCGTCGGCCGCGTCATGGCGGAATTCCTTGCCGGTGTCGTACTGGTCCATCACCAGCGGCCGATAGTCGACGAAAGTATTGCTCTGCTCCGTGATCAGCGCGCGAGCGTGCCCGGTTTGCACGTCGACTTCGATAATCCGATACAACTGGTGGCCGCGCTGGTTGTATTCGAAAGTGAAACCACGGTTGTCCTTCCACCACACGAACGGAGACAGGTCGAATGGATTGGAGAAAAGATTGTTATCAATGGCGATTTCCTGTTTCGCGGCGACATTGAAGAGCACCGGCTGAGGAAGCGCCAGCACGTCCCCGGGCTTTGGGTAAACCATCGAAGAATACTCCGGCTGGAGCTGATTCGGCGGAGACGATTGCACATAGTGCACCAGCCGGTGGTAGCCGGGGCGGATACGATAAGCTACCAGGAACTTCGAATCCGGCGACCAGACGAAGGTGCGGAGCGCGTAATAGTTGTCTTCCGAGCCGTCCTCGCTCAAAGCGATTTTCTCTTTACCGTCTTTGGGCCGTACGCGGACGTTGTAATTCTCCACATAGGCCAGCCACTTGCCGTCCGGCGACGCCTGCGTCTTCCCGGGATCGTTCACCGCCCTCGGAGTATCGTCATAGTCATCGTCGCCCTCGTACTCTTCGTCGCCGGGATGGAGGGGCCCGGGGCTGGTGCAGGTCCAGGCGTGCAAATCGCAGTGCCAGCGCACGCCTTCCACAACGAATTCGATCGCGGTTCGATCGGAGACGAAACGAAAGCGAGGGAACGGCAGGGTGGCTGCCTTGTAGTCCTTGCTGCTGGCCGCCGACAGGGCGGCAGCCAGCTTGTCGTGATCGAAGGCGGGCTGTTTTGTCTGCGCGGCCGCGTCGACCAGCATGAACTGGTGGCCGCCTTCTATGGACTTCCGGTAAACGAAGAGGTCGGAAGACTCCTGCCACATGGGCGGCTCAGGGAGATTGACGACCAGCGATTCATACTGCTTCTGGATGCTGAGGGCCCGTTCGAAGTCCGCTTTGGCTGGTTGCCCATGGGCCGGACGCCCAATCACAGTTATCGCGATCAGAAAGAAAGCAGCCTGGATTCTCCACCGCTGATTCAATGTGCCTCCGAGAAGTTTGCAGGTTTGGCAACGACCGCGGGGCCCCTCCAGCACCCCTGGAGCTTGTCCAGCCGGCAAGAGAGAGCCAAGCACGGGGTCGCGCCCCTGGAACACTAACTGCACGCGGAACTGAATGTCACGCGCTCCGCCGGAATTGAGGTATGCAGGATCGGTCTGGGTTCCGGGGGCCGCTGGACTGTTGGTCACATTGACATACTGCGCCGGGTTGTTGGTATTAGAGGACGACCGTCGTACACCAAACTCCAAAGATAGATTGTGTACAATGATAAAAAAGAGAATGTCAAGCAAATTCTTCGACGGAAGGGGTGTGGGATTGGTCTGGCGATTCAGCAGCACGGCTCGACTGGCGAGGGGACGCGAGTGAAGTTAGGTGGAAACCACTCGCGGCGCATGGATGCCTCGCCCAAATTCATTCAGCTCATCAAACAGGTCCAGCAGGAAATCGGCGTAGGCAATGCGCGCGTGCGTCCTCCGCGCCTCGAAGTCACCGGGACGGAGTTGCAGGGGACGCGCGCCGCGATGCAGCCCGCCCTGCAGCATCGGCCATCGGTAAAGAGCACCGCGTTTCCGAAGTAGTCCCGAGAGTCACACGAGACCAACGTATCCAGCTGCCCCATTCGAGCGGCTCGCGGAGAAACCAGTGATCCTTTGCAGGCGTTCCCAGGCCTCGTTCGTTTTCGCAAAGAAAAAGCTCTGCGTCATCGGTGCCCTCATCGCGCTCGCGGCTCTCGTCGGTCTGCCTCACTACGCTTCCGCCCAGGTGAATGATGACGACGACGCGCCCGTGGCCCAGCAAACCGCCCCCGACAATGCGTCGGAGTGGCAGGCAGGCCACACCATCGTCAATCCGGCCGTCAAGTCGGACACGTCAGCGCCGCTCTCCTCGCTGCTCCCCCTGTATCAGGCGCCTCCGCGCGTGGAGCGGCCGCACACGACGAACGGAGCACCTCCGCCAGGAGGCTCCGGCACCATTGCGCCGCCCGCTGCCATTCCTGCAGAAGGCGTCACGATAGAGCAGGTCACGCAGGGATCGCGTCCCCCCGCCACAATGGATATTGGCTTCGACGGCCTGGGCGCGGGGTTCACCGGACCACAGGGTCAAACCGAGGCGCGCAATCCTTCGGACAACAGCCTCGCCGTCGGCCCCAATGAAATCGTGCAGATCATCAATTCGCGTATGGCGATCTATGCGAAAAAGGGCGCGCATTTTCCCGCAACCGGCAAAGTCCTCCTCGGTCCTGTGATTACCAACACGCTGTTCGCGGGCTTTGGCGGCCAGTGCGAGAAACAAATCAGCGGCGATGCCGTGGTTCGCTACGACCAGCTCGCTGGGCGCTGGCTTTTCGTTCTGCCCATTTTTCGCCGGCCTCCCGATCAGCCCAACGGCCCCTATGGCATGTGCTACGCGGTCAGCACGGGACCGGACCCGCTCGGTTCGTATTACCGTTACGAGTTCAGCCGTCCTCTGTTTCCGGATTACCCGCGCCCCGCCATCTGGCCCGACGGATACTATCTCCCGACCAGCACTGGCGACACCGTCATTCAGAAGCACGTCTGCGCGGCGGAGAGAAAACAAATGCTGCAGGGACTGCCGGCTCGCGAGCAGTGCGTGATCGTAGACGGCGTGAACTTCCTCAACTGCGCGGACCTCGATGGCCGCCGTCTGCCGTCCGCTGGCGCGCCCAACATCGTCATGGCTACCGGCGGCACGCAGCTCCACGAAAACTTTGAGGACAACAGCATCTACGCCTGGAAATTCCATGTCGACTGGAACGATCCGGCAAAAACGCATCTTGACGGGCCCGAGAAAATCAGTGTCGCGCCCTACCACTATCTCTGCGACGGGCAGCTGAGCAAATGCGTTCCTCAGCCGAACACCGATGTGCGTCTCGACTCGCAGGGCGACAAGCTCATGCAGCGGCTCGCTTATCGTAACTTCGGCCGTTACCAATCGATCGTTGCCACACATTCCGTCGACACAAAGGCTGGCGGCGGAGGCGTGCGCTGGTACGAATTCCGCCTCGACCGCAACGGTTCCCCGCGGCTCTTTCAGCAGGGCACGTATGCGCCGGACGGCAACTACCGCTGGATGCCCAGCATTGCCACGGACCGCAAAGGCAACATCGGCGTCGGCTATTCGTACGGTGGAGCAGCAATCCATGTGGGCCAGCGCTTCGCCGCGCGGCTGGCCTCCGATCCCAGAGGCACGATGACGCTGCAGGAATCCGTTCTCGCCGAAGGGCAAGCGTCGCAGACCACAACGCTGCGCTGGGAAGACTACACCACCCTCGACATCGACCCGAGCGACGACTGCACCTTCTGGTACGTCGGCGATTACTTCAAGACCGGCGAAGAACGCTACTCAACGCGCATCGGCGCCTTTCGCCTGCCCGGCTGCTCCTCCCGACACAAGGTGCTCGGGCAGTTCTGAGAATCTCGCCAGCTAATCATCGTCGCCCTCTTCACCCGCTTCGTCCTGTTTCACCGCAGGCGCGCTGGATGACACAATTACGGCGAGCGATGAAGCAATAACACGCATACTCTCGTCCCTTCTAAGCAAAATGTTCCCGCGTCCCATGGCTCTTCCAGGAAATGAAATACGAACTACCGCAAATGCAATTAAGGTTCAGCCGTCATAGTGGAGCGATGCCCGGTGACGGTACCCCAATAGTCGATCCATCGCTCTCGAATCCCGTTCGTGCGTTCGATCAATTCCGGGCTTGGGGTCCTGCCATGTTCGACGACAACGACCATCCCCGTATTGAAGTTCCTTTGTGAATGATCGACGTCGGGCAATCGAGGACCTTCAACGGCGATCACATCCTGAATGGTTATCCTGGTCCTGTCGGCCTTGAAAATCGGATGTCCATTGGAATCATGACCGGCAGGCACCAGGTTTCTGAGGATAGAAAAGACCGGCACTTCGGACGCCGAAAGCAACCCCATCAGATAAAGGTCGAGGTAGGAGTAGCCGGTAGCCGGAACATAGTAATTATCGTCAAGCTGCGTGTAGGTACCGTCAAAGTTATCCTGCCAGACGCCGCCTCCCATGGCCGATGCTTCGGTAGGCCTCTGATAAGGGAAGGGAACCTGCGCCTGCAGCCCCATCGCCCAGTGCACCGGGCCAGGATCGATCGTCTCTCCGTTCACTTTCGCCGAGACAAAGGCCGCCCAGCGATGGCCCATCTCGTGGCCGATCTGCGACATCGCATAGTCGTACGGGGGAATCTTTCCATTAGAAGTCCGTTCGGCCAGCTGATGAGCGTAACTGGCGATGTTATGCGGATCGGAACCCGTGAGACCTGCAGGCGGGTATTCCTGCATCTGGTTCGAGCTCGCGGACACCGGCTGAATAAACTGCCACTGAAATCGTCCTTTGCTGCAATAGGCCGTCAGGTTTCCCCGTTCGGCGCCGATGCCGGTGACGGCGCCGCCGGCAGGGCCGCCGCCTAACGGTCCATCGCTCGATGTGCCTGCTTCCGGATTGTCGATACGAAAGTCGGAATAATATGCCAGAAAGTCAAACTTATCGCCGAGCGCTTTGATAACTGAACAAGTCAGATCCTCGGCCCTGGGCGGCTTCATGTAATGGAATGCTTCAAACACCACCGGGAAAGGGCCGCCCTGGCTCATCACGGAAGAAAAATGAACCTCAGGGCTCTTCACACCGGCCAGCGTGAAGCAGTGGGGCGGAATCTGAATCCAGGACTGGTTCCGGGGCGCCTGCACTGCGGCACTGATGTAGATCTGATCACCCGGCTTGTAACCTTCAGGCAGCGTTCCCTGCATCGAGATGGAATTTCCGTCGACCCTGACTTGTGGCGACAGACCCGTGCCAAACGGAGCGTAATGAGGACCACTGCTCCATGGAGGGCGGCTGCGAGGACCGAATCCGTGAATGGTCCAGACGATACCTGCATGAGCGCCGGGCATGCATCCCCCGCGCGGCTCATTCTTATCCAGACAGACGCGGTAGACGACTCCGTTAATCGCTGGGTCGTTGCCCAGTGGAATCGGGCCGCCGGCCTCAAGACTGACTTTCAAATAGAGACCATCAACCGCGCTGAGCTTGATTTTCCGGATATCGAGGTTCGGAGCCGCCGAGCCATTCTCTTTGGTGGAGATGGTCTCCATTTCCTTCTCGACCCCAGCCGTCACCATCGGATAAATACCCACGATGGCGTCCCGGGCAGACACATCGTCCCAGGAAAGATCAATCGTCCCGTCCTTTCGCAGCACCGCCTGGAACCGGTTTACGGTTGGCGTCCAGGTCCAGTCCTGGATTCCGCCCGCGGGCTCCGTGAGGCTCCATGTAATCACCGCGCGATCGTCGAGTTCTTTCAGGTAGCGAGTGCCTGACATCCGCGGCTTAAAAAAGACGCTGATTGCCGGGACGGTATTGATCAACTCCGGCGCGGCTTCCTGGAGCAACGCAAATCGATCCACAGAGAGGCCCCCGCTTCGGCTCGCACCGGCGCCGCGGCGACCTTCCTGGCTTTCCCCAACTGCGGGCTCGCCAAACGTGATCGACCCGGTCACGCCCACGGAGAACGAATTCCAACTTCTGCCGGAGAAAGGAAATTCAAGGTTCTTCAGGCTCGCCTGCGGCCCAGTCAGCGCTGGGCCAAAGTCGGCGTCCCATTCAAACGGGACATTCTGGAGCCGGTACCCCGATGCCCCCGGAGTGAACCGCAGGGTGTGGTGGGCCAGGTTGAACAGATTGGCCCTGCCAAGCACTCCCTCATTGAGGGTCAGGACAATCAGTTTGCCATGCGTAGCCACTGTGCCGATGGAGTGGCCTTGCTCCTGCTCGTATTGCGCCCTCGCAGCCGCGGGAAAAAGCGCGGCAAGAGCTGCGATAACAACGCCTGTTCCGCAATGCTGCAGATTCCGGAAGATTCGTGGCCTTCGACTGGCCCGAAATTCGCAACGTGCAGGATGGCGGCCGCTCATATTCCAGATTTCCTCCAATGTGCATGTGTCGTGGCTGGTCTATGTCTGTTATCGCGCTGGGACCAGGTGTTTTTTTTCGGGTTCGCGCTCACCGCACAGAAGTCCGGTTCGGGTGAGCAGTATCCAGAGAGCCCCCTCAAAGGCCTGCACTGGCGCGATGTGGGCCGGAGTTCTCCGCGTCCGCTGCTGAAGAGCCTGCGAGGCAACGGCGTCTAGCTCTGCCCACGCCAGCCATCGGTCGCCTGATCAGTCCCGGTAGTTCACCTTCTCGTGCAATCTAAAAAAGGCAGCCACCGCCCAAATCGGGCGATGACTGCTCACGAAAGGCATCATCAGAACCGGAAATTTCCGCGAACCTGGGAATCCCGGATACAGGGAGAAGTTGTATCCAGTTTTGTATTCGTTGTCAAGCAAAGGTCTGAAATTGCGACAAGTTCCCGCCCAGCGGAGAATGGATCGCAGCGAAGCTTGTGTGGATCGGCGGATGCTGGTTCGCGGAGTGGGTCCGCGCTGGCGCGCCCGTCCCGGCGCCGCAACATGCCGGTCCCCTCGCATTCTTCCCTGTGTTTCCAACGGCGCTGGATGGCGATATGCGAGGAGAAGCATCCAGGATGCGGACGCGAATTCACCCTGTTCGCTGATACAACGAGACCCGTCGCCTGTGATACGTGGTTGTATACATTTCCTGCGCTGCTGTATAAGGTTTCTCTGGGCGGCGGGTGTCCTCCCGGCCCCTCGGTTGTCCCCCGTAAGGTTGGTTGCGTTCCGCATAGATTCCCGGCAACGCCAGCGGCAAGTCGAGATGAGCGATGGAAAGAAGACGTTTTCTGCAGGGAATAGCGGCGGGTGCTGTAGCTCTGAGAGGCTTTGCTTCGCCTGGGGAGGACCCTGGTCCTTCCCCTGTTCCTCGCGGCGATCTGCGCGGAGCGCTGAAGGCCGGTGAAACTTCGGTCGAGGGCCATACCCTGCTGTGCACGTTCTCTCGCGAGGCCGTGAATTGGAAGGTCTATGAAGACTTGCGCACCCGGGATGGCGCGATCACCTTTCTCTCTTCAGCGGGAAGCGCGCGGGTGCTGCCGAAGAGTGGGGAGGCGACGTTCGCGGAAGACGGCCCGCAGCACCTCGGGCTCGATCTGAAGGACATTGGACTCGCCGACCGCGATCTGCTGGCCGACAAGCTGCTGGCCGACGGCGATCCCGCGGAAGCGGAAGTGCGACGGGCGGCGCCTCCGATGGATTCCACTCACCACGGGGGATTCGGCAATCGGCCTTCGTGGAATACGATCGTGGGCACCCGCGAGTGCAGCGACACGATGCCGGTTTATCCCCAGGGCAACACGCGCACGTACCACCCTGCTCAGTACTTCCGGGAACTCAATCTCGAGAGGGCGCAGAAGCGGCATGAGGGACTGATCGGCGACTGGATGCCAGCGGTGCGCAAGGTTTTCCCGGGCGACGACGGTTCGTATTATGAGGCGGTCGTCTTCGGCGATGTTCTCGCCAAAGATCGTTTCATCGTCCAGACCTGGCACCGCACCGCACATATTCAGGGCGGCAGGATCCTCAAAGTTGTTTATGGCTACAGCTATCCCGCGTACACGCGGAGGCGGCAGGATCCGAGCGTCGAGGAGTTTTATCGGGCGCTGCTGGAATTCGCCGAGTACTGGGATCGCCTGATGCACGACGTTGTGGAGATCACGCTGCCCGACCGCAGTTGGAGCGACATGGCTACCTACGCCTTCGTGAAGGAACAGATTGTGCGCCCGGGTGGCGTCTATCCCAAGTACGGCGCGGTCGATCGCGACTACTATGGGCCGGAATACGACGGCTTTCAGGACATCTTTACCATGTCGTTCTACGCGAACATGGAATGCGGCCGGCTGGGGCCGGCGCGCGATATTTTCGACAACTACTTTTCCGGCTTCGTCGATGGAAAAGGTATGGTCAACATGCGCGGACCGGAGACGGCGCAGTTCGGTCTTACCCTCTCGCTGATTGCCCGCTATTACAACTACACACGCGACCGGGCGCTGCTCGCGAAACATCGCGAAAAGATCGAAGCTACCGCGGCGCTGCTGGCAGAGCTGCACGATGCAGCGCTGCAGCTTCCGGCTACGGATCCGGGATACGGGCTGATCCATGGATGGTGCGAATCGGATTCCTGCCTGATGCCCGATCCTTCGATCTGGTGGAAGCCGTACTTTTCCAACAGCGCCTTTGCGGTGCGCGGTTGGCGCGATGTGGCTGCGATGTGGCGGAGCGCGAACTTCAGCGACGGCGAAGCGCTGGCCGCCTCGTGGTTGCGACGCAGCCAGCAGTTGCAGGCGGCGCTGACGAGGAGCATCGATGCGAATACGAAGCGCGACAGGACTCCACCCTACATCGGTCCACTTCCCGGCGCCACTTTGACGTTTCGCGAATCGCTCCAGAAGGAGCACCCCAGCGAGCAGGGATGGCCGCATCGCGCGTACGCGGAGCTGCTGCAGCCCGGCGTGCTTTCCGACGAGCAGGCGAACCTGGTCATCGACTGCATGCGCGCCTACGGAGCCACCACACTCGGCGTTGTCGCCAACGTGGAACCGCCGCACCCAAACGGCCGCGATATCCTCGGCTTCATCTCCTACGGATACGCGCAGGCGCTGCTGCGGCTCGATCGCATCGAGGAATACATCCTTTTTCTGTACGCGCACCGTTATCACGATCACTCACGCGGCAGCTGGACCGCCGGCGAAGTTTCCGGTATCACCGGCGACGGCGCGTTGTTCTGTATCCCCGCGCAGCAGACGATTCCGCTGCTAGTGCGCTGGATGCTGGTGTTCGAAGATCCCGACGCCGAACGGCTGTATTTTGGGCGAGGACTGCCGCGCGCCTGGGTTGGGTCGGGGAAGCCCATGGGGATCGGGCAGGCACCCACGCGCTGGGGACGGGTCGATTACCAGCTCGCCCCGCAGGGCGAAAATCGGCTCGTCGCGACGATTGGGCTTGCGCCGCAAGGACATCTGCCCGAAGAGCTCCACGCAAGCTTTCGTCTGCCCCCAGGCAAGTCGCTGGCGCAGTTGGCGGTTAACGGAAGGGCCGTCGCACCGGCGGGCCGCCATGGCGATGCAGCGGTGTTCGCCACCAACGGGCTGAGGAGGTTCGAGGTGGTCGCGACGATGAGTTGACAAATGTTGAGCAGGGCGCTCGATGGCCGCTTTGTGCACGAAATTGTATTTATCCTTAGAGGGGAGAGGCGCTGCGCCGCATGCGACGCGCGAGCCCTTTCAGATGAGGTGGAAACGATGAATCGCAGACTGACGCGCAGAGGATTCCTCGGCGGAGCGGCCGTTGCCACGGCGACAGCGCTCCTGCCTGGTGCGCCGAGCGCACTGGCCGAGAAAAGCAACAAAAAGGTCTCCGCCGTTGCGGAGAACGTTGTCGAGGACACAGCGAACCAGAGCCTGACCGATGCCGCAATCGCCAAAGTGCAATGGAAGGCAAAGCCGTTTGCTATGCCTGAGGTTCGCCTGCTGCCCAGCTTCTGGAAGGACACGATGGAGCTGAATCGCAGCTTCCTCTACTCCCTGCCCAACGAGCGGCTGGCACACAATTTCCGGGTCACGGCGGGCATCCCCTCCGACGCCGATCCGCTGGGGGGATGGGAAGCTCCGGACTGCGAACTGCGCGGCCACTATGTCGGACACTATCTGTCCTCGTGCGCGCTGATGCATGCCAGCACGGGAGACTCGTTCATCGTTGCCAAAGCAAACGAACTGGTGACGATGCTGGCCGCCTGCCAGGCGAAGGATGGGTATCTGGGCGCGTATCCTGCCGATTTTTACGAGCGGCTGCGCAAGCACGAGCGCGTATGGGCGCCTTTTTACACCTACCACAAGATCATGGCCGGGCTGATCGACACCTACGAGCACACCGGGAATCGCCAGGCGCTCGACATCGCGGTGCACATGGCGGACTGGGCCGACACGTACGCGCGCAGCTTTACCGACGATGACTGGCAGCGTGTGCTGCTGGTCGAGCACGGCGGCATGATGGAGGCCGCATTCAATCTCTACGCGATTACCGGCAATCCGAAATATCGCGACCTCGGCTATCGCTTCGAGCACCACAAAATCTTCGATCCGCTGGCTGCGAACGAGGATAAGCTCGACGGCAATCACGCCAATACAAATATTCCCAAGATGATTGGCGCTGCGCGCGGCTACGAACTGACCGGCGACACGCGCTACCGGCAGATCAGCGAGAACTTCTATCGCATCGTGACCGAGCATCACGTCTACTGCACGGGCGGCACCAGCAACGGCGAAATGTGGCATGCGCCCGATGCCATCGCCTCCCAACTGGGGCCGGCGGCGGAGGAGTGCTGCTGCTCGTACAACATGATGAAACTGGGGCGGCACCTGTACGGCCAGAATCCCGATCCGAAGTTCTTCGACTACTACGAGCGGCTGCTCTTCAATGTGCGCTACGGCACCCAGGACGGCAATGGGATGCTGATGTATTACGTTCCCCTGCAGCCCGGCATGTACAAAACCTTCGGCACGCCCTTCGACGCCTTCTGGTGCTGCACCGGAACCGGCTCCGAAGAATACTCCAAGCTGACCGACTCCATCTACTTCCACGACGACGATTCCGTGTTCGTCAACCTCTTCATCCCGTCGACGCTCGACTGGAAGGAACGCGGCCTGAAGCTGCGCCAGACCACGAAGCTCCCGCAGGACGAGCGCATCACGCTGACGGTCGATGCAACTCCCTCATCGCCAACCGCGCTGCAGATTCGAATCCCATACTGGGCGATGCAGGGTGTGAATATCAGCATCAACGGCGAACCGCAGAACGTGACTCCCACTCCTTCGACCTACGTGCGGCTCGAGCATGCCTGGAAAGCGGGTGACGTCGTCGCGATTGACCTGCCGCTCACGCTGCGCATCCAGAGCACCCCGGACGACAAGCAGGTGCAGGCCGCCATGTACGGTCCCCTGGTGCTGGCGGCGCTGCTCGGCACTGACGGGCTCACCGCCGGCATGATCTCCGGAGGCTACGGCCCACGCGGGTTTGATGATGGCTATCCCATGCCCACCGTGGATCTGCGCGGCCGCATGCATCGCGATTCGAGCGGAAAACTGGTTCCGCCGGCGCCCCCGGCTCCGGATACCGTGTGGTTCGCGCGGGCCGAAGCGTCGTACCAGTACCCGCTGCGCTTCGAGACCACCGGACGCGGCCCACGGCACACCCTGGTACCGCTCAGCCAGATCATGGACGAGCGCTACTCGGTTTACCTGAAGAACATCACTGCGACGACGTAGCGCTGCGCTGTCAGCCGGTGCCGGCGAGGAGCGTCTCGCCGGATTTCCCGGTTGCGGCGCGCCTGGAGCGGGATCGAAACTACGAGAGGAAACCGTTGCACGACTCCCTCACACGCCGCGCCGCTCTCAAGGGGATGCTCTCCGCCGGTACCCTGGCGCTGGCGCGCCCCGCCGCTGCCATGCTGCCGGACTCGCCGGCAGACCCGCTGGAAATCTCCCTCTTCGCTGTGAGCCCACGCACTGTGCGCATCACGGTCCAGCCGTTGAGAAACGGCGAGCCCGTGCCTCTGCCGGCCGACGGCGCGCTGGTCGACGCTTCCCCGAAGTCTCCCATTGCTCGCCTGCGCAATTTCTCCGGTACGCGGACCATCCAGTGCGGGCGGCAGCGCGTCACGGTTGCGGGCGATCCGCTTTCGTTTCGCGTGGAAGGCGCGGGCGGCAAACTGGCCCAGCATCTCACGCTCGACCCGGCTTCTTCGGAGCTGCGATTCGATACCGGCAACGGGCTGCTTCTCGGTTTGGGGCAGGGCGGTCCACAGTTCGATCGTCGCGGCAGCGCCGACCGGATGATCAGCGGGCAGGGCGGCTACCATCTCGGCACGCATGGCGCTCGCGTTCCCATTCAGTTCCTGATCGGAACCGAGGGATGGGGCATGTTCGTGCATGCTCCGCTGGGCGCGTTCGACCTGAGCGGCAAGGAGGGACGTCTTCTTCCCTCGGCCGACGCCGCCCTGTTACCGCTCGATGTCTTCCTCATCACCGCCGACGAGCCGGCCGCGATTCTGCGAGAGTATGCGGAGATCGCCGGCTACCCGGAAATGCCACCGCTCTGGGCGCTCGGCTATCAGCAATCGCACCGGACCCTGGGTCCGCCCGAGGAGATTCTGGCGGAGGCGCGCACCTTCCGGGAGAAAAAACTTCCCTGTGACGCGATGATTTATCTCGGCACCGGCTTTTGTCCCAACGGCTGGAACACCGACAACGGCGAATTCACCTGGAATGCCCGCGCTTTTCCCGATCCCCCGCGGGCCGTGGCGCAACTCCACGACGAACACTTCAAAATGGTGCTGCATGTTGTACTGGAAGGCGAACACCTCACCGGTACCGTGCGCGATCCCTGCACCGCCGCGCCGCTGCCTTCCGGCCGAACCGCCGATCGCCATTGGCCGCCCGACCGCCAGGTCGCCTGCTACTGGCCGGTGCATCGGCCGCTTGTCGATCTGGGGATCGATGGCTGGTGGCCCGACCAGGGAGATGGCCTGGACGCACCGTCGAGGCTGGCGCGCACTCGCATGTACTTCGATGGCCAGCAACTGTACCGGCCCAATCGGCGCGTCTACGCATTGCATCGCAACGCGTATGCGGGGATGCAACGCTACGCGGCATTCCTGTGGTCCGGCGACGTGCTCTCGCGCTGGGAGACGCTGCAGACGCACATTCCGAACGCTGTGAATACGGGCCTGAGCGGCATTCCATACTGGGGAACAGACATCGGCGGGTTTATTCCGACCGACGAATTTACGGGCGAACTGTATGCGCGGTGGTTCCAGTTTGCCGCCTTCTGCCCGCTGTTCCGATCGCATGGGCGCGACTGGCGATTGCATTTGCCATGGGGCTGGAACACCGGGGAAATCGGCTATCCGGAAACCAAGGGCTACAATCCCGATCCGGCGGAGTTGCACAATCCGGCGATCGAGCCGGTATGCCGCAAATATCTCGAGCTGCGCTATCGGTTGATGCCGTATCTCTACTCCGCAGTGCGCGAGACGTGCGAGACGGGACTCCCCATCGTCCGTGCCATGTGGCTGCATTATCCCGACGATCCCGCCGCAGTGGCGCTCGGCGACCAGTACCTGTATGGCCGCGATTTCCTGGTTGCGCCGGTGGTGGAAAAAGGAGCCACCGAGCGCAGGCTCTATCTCCCCCGCGGCGATTGGTACGACTACTGGACCAATGAACGCCTCGCAGGTGGACGCCCGATCACCCGCAACGTGGATCTGGCCACCATGCCTCTCTACGTGCGCGCGGGTGCATGCATTCCGATGGATCCCGTGCGCCAGTACACGGGCGAAATTGTGGAGGAGCCGCTGAAGATCACTGTCTTCCCCGGCGCTGACGGAAGCGCGTTTCTCTATCAGGACGACGGCGAGACGTTCAATTTCCGTCGGGGAGAGTCGATGCGGGTGCAGATGAGCTGGGATGACCGCTCGCGGCACCTCCACCTTCGCCTCACGACAGGGTCGCGGATGCTGCAGCCTGAGGGAATTCCCCTCAGCATCGGACTCGCCGGCTCGGATAGCTGGAAGGCCGTCGTCTTTCGCGGCCACCCGTTGGAGGTGGCGCTGTGAGCGCCGAAATTAGCCGCGCCCGCGCGTACCTACCAGCTCCCTCGTTCGCCAAAGACGTCGATGACGTGGCCAAGGCGCTCGCAGCCATTTTCCCAGTTCACCTGCAACGCCCGTTCCATGCGGTTCGCATCGCCGGCGGTGAGAGCGCCGATGATCTCGTTGTGCTCGTTGATGGAAAGATGCAGGTTGCCAATGATGGAGCTGGCGTACAGCCGCCAGTAGCGCTCCACCTGCGGCTCGATGGTCTTATGCATGCTGGTGAGGCGCGGACCCGCGCCGGAGTCCAGAATCAGCCGGTGGAAGGCGCGATCGATTTCGAAGATCCTGCCCTGTTCGCTGGGATGATTGCGGATTTGCGCGAGCTGCTGGTTGAGTGCTTTCAGCTTTTCGACGATTGCCGTGCGCTGCGACTTCGGAAGCGAGGCCGTTATGCGCCCGGCGAGTCCCTCGAGACGTCCGATGACCGCGTACAATTCGCCGGCATCCTCTTTCGTCAGCGAGCTGACGATCATCCGGGATTTGTTGGCGGTTCGGTGCACGCGCACGTAGCCTTCCTGCTGCAGCCATTGCAGCGCGGCCCTTGCCGGCGTCCGGCTCAGGTGCAGGCGCTTGGCCAGCTCGCCTTCCACGATCCACGTGCCCGGCGAAAGTTTTCCCTCAACAATCAGCTGCCGGATATGGTGAAGCGCGGAGAGCACGCTGCTGCCGTGCTGGCGCTTGGCTCCACCGGCCCGGGATGTCTTCCTGGTTTTTGCCGCTGCCATAGCCATCCTGTTCTTTTCAAGCATCGAACTGTGGGGCTGGCGGGACCGCACATCTGCCGGTCCGCCGAACCCCATTGTATTCACAATCGTCGACCATCGAAGTATCCTTCGTGGCGACCTGCCGGTTCCCGTGGCTTGGTGCGTGCCGGCACATGTCTGCTTTGCTGTGTCTTCATTTCATAGTCGTCGAAGGGAATCAGTTTGTCACAGAAAAAAAACAGGAACCTGGGCGCTGCGATTTTCGCACCCGATCGATTCGTGGGAAACCGCTTTCACTCCTCTGCCGTGCGCCGGCGGAAGAAGCTGCGTCTGTTGCTGTGCGTCTGGACGTGCGCCTGGGCTGCGGTCCTCTACGGCCAGCAGCATCCGAAGGCAACTCCTTTGCCGGGGCCGATGCTCGATCAGGGCGTCATCAACCTGGACACCCCGCAGTTCACCCTCAAACTCGTGCGCTCCTCGCAAACTGTCGCGGCCCTGCTGCCGAAGGGAACCAACGGATTCGACTTTACGCCGGGTGATCGGCTGGTGGCGCGTTCGCGTGATGGCTATTACCATCTCGGCGATCTGGACCTTCGTCTGCGCGTTGGCCACACGGGACCGTGGCAGAGTTACTCCACGTCCCTTGCCCGCAAACCAGTGACTCCGGTCCCGGTTTCGGGCCACGACCTTGCCGCTGCTGACCTTGCTCCCACGCTGCCTGCGGATATTCCCCTGAAGGTAATTCGCGCATGGGCGATCGAGGACGGCACACTGGTCCTGCGTTTCACGCTCACGAACCCAACACAACAGCCTGTGGAGATTGGCTCGCTCGGTATCCCCATGGTCTTCGATAACGACATGACCGACCGCACGCTTGAGCAGGCCCACGCGATCTGCAGCTTTTACGATCCTTCTATCGCCGAGGATGCCGGCTATCTGCAGGTAACACGGCTCAACGGACACGGACCCGCGCTGCTTGTCGTTCCCGGCAGCCACACTCCCTTTGAGGCCTGGAATCCCATCCTCGGTGAGCGCGGCAGCAACAGCCCGGAGATCTTTCACGACCGGACCCCGCGCGGCATTACCTTTGAAGGTTTCTACGAGTGGATGGTGCACAGTGGCGCCTACACGCAGAATGAGTGGAGCAAAGCGCAGCCCTGGAACCCGGGCACGACCTTCACCCTGGCGCCGGGGCAAACGCGCATCTACGCCTTGCGCTTTTTGCTGGCCGATTCGATTCGGGACATTGAGAACACTCTTGCGGAAAATGACCGGCCGGTGGCCGTGGGTGTACCTGGCTATGTTCTCCCCACGGACCTGGAGGCTCATCTTTTTCTGAAGTATCCGCAACCGGTCACCTCCATCGCGGTTGAGCCCGCGGGTGCGATTGCTGTTCGCCTGGCGCCGGCGCCATCCGCAGGCTGGAAGAACTATCAGTTGCAGGGCAGGACCTGGGGCCGAGCCCGCCTCACCATCACCTATAAGGATGGCCTGGTTCAGACCGTCCAGTACCGCGTGATCAAGCCGGAAGCCGCAGCCGTTGCCGATCTCGGCCATTTCCTCACCACGGCGCAATGGTTCACTGACTCTGCCGATCCGTTTCATCGCGCCCCCGCAGCCATCAGCTACGATCGTGAAACGAATCGCCAGGTCCTGCAGGATAGCCGCGTGTGGATCGCGGGCCTCAGCGATGAGGCCGGAGCCGGCTCATGGCTGGCTCTGGCTATGAAGGAGTTCGGGGATCCCGATCCCCAGGAAGTGGCGAAGCTCGAGCAATTCATCGACGGCGTTCTTTGGGGGCAACTCCAATACAAGGATGGGCCAAAACAGTACGGCGTCCGCAAGAGCCTCTTCTACTATCAACCTGACCAGTTGCCCGCCGGCTACTATCGCAGCGATCTGGACTGGCGGAGTTGGACCAGCTGGAATCAGAAAGCTTCGGAGGCTGTTGACCGATCCTACGATTACCCGCACGTGGCCGCGGCGTACTGGGTCATGTACCGGCTGGCGCGGAATCATACCGGCCTTGTGACCAATCATCCCGCGCAGTGGTATCTGGACCAGGCGTATGAAACGTCGATGGCCATGATCCGGTTCGCTCCGTATTACACGCAGTTTGGCCAAATGGAAGGTGACGTCTTTGTCTGGATTCTCGACGATCTGAAGCGCGAAGCCATGACCACCCAGGCGACCGCCATGGAAGCCGCGATGCGCAGACGCGCCGAGCACTGGAACACAGAACAGTATCCGTTTGGCAGCGAAATGCCTTGGGATTCGACGGGGCAGGAAGAAGTCTACGCGTGGACCAAATATTTCGGCTACGACGATAAGGCGCAAACCACTCTCGACGCTGTCCTGGGATACGATCCGGCTATTCCAGGCTGGGGTTATAACGGAAGCGCCCGCCGGTACTGGGATTTCATCTACGGCGGCAAAATTCAGCGTCTCGAGCGCCAGCTCCATCACTACGGTTCGGGCATTAACGCCGTGCCGGTTCTCGCCGCCTACCGCGACCATCCCGACGATTTGTATCTGCTGCGCGTTGGCTACGGCGGAACCATGGGAGAGCTCAGCAACATCGATCAGGATGGGTTCGGCGCCGCAGCTTTCCACGCCTTCCCCGACACGCTTGCTTTCGATCCGTACTCGGGAGATTACGGAACAGGATTCTGGGGTTACGCCGCGAACACCGCCACCTATGTGGTCCACGATGCTGCTCTGGGGTGGCTGAGCTTCGGCGGCAATCTGGAGAACAAGGGTGGCGTAATCCGCGTCGTTCCTCTCGATGCCTTCCGCAGCCGCCTCTACCTGGCGCCTGTGGGCTTGTGGGTCACCCTCGATGCCGGCAAATTACGCCAGGCAATTTTCGAACCACGCACTGGGCTGGTGCGGATCACCCTGGACCCGGCGACCGCATCCACTCCGGAGGCTCGCATACGAATCGAGCAACCGGCGAAGCTCGCCGGTGTGGGAACTTATCGCCCGGTTGCTGATCTCCACAGCGAATTGGGGACGTATGTTGTGTCGCTGCGGGCCGGAACGACCGAAGTCACTCTCCGCGCGAGTAACTCGACGACCCACTGACCACGACCACCTGTGGCGTCGACCAGGGAGGTGCGTGACCCCGAAGCCGCACGAGCTTAGGGCCGTGTATTGGATGCTTTCCAGAGGTCTCCCAACCTCATCAAGGGGATAAACGCTGGGCCCCAGCTAAGGGCATCGTCGCGGTCTCGTCCGTTTACCGAATGAGAGTCTGCAGGTAGACGTTTTCCCACGGCATCTCAGACGCTTCAGGAGCCCGCCGGCTGTCACGGTCATCGGCAGTTTGGATTTATCGGAAGCCGGAACCTGGATTTGCTACGGATGGTGTCCCGTTGAAATCGAGACCGGCTCGTCCACACGCACATATTGGCCACCCGCCACGTTCTTCAGTGTCTGCACAATCCCGCTTGGCCAGCGAATGACGACCGCCTTGACTGACGTATCCCGGCCCAGGCCGAAGTGCGCGCGCACATCGCTCGCGGACAGATAACTGGACGAGGTCGTCACCGTTTCCCACTGGGACCCCTGCGAAGTGTCGATGCGGATAACGGCCCCGATACCATCCCGGTTCGATTTGTGGCCGACAAGCCTGAATCCGATCCAGTGGTTCGCCGTCTCTGTCCGGTTCATGAGAATGTGGGCAGGACCGCCGTTCTCCGTGATCACCGCGTCCAAACGTCCGTCGTTGTCGATATCCCCGATCGCCAGCCCGCGCCCCACCCATTGCTGTTGAAAAACAGCCTTCGATACCGGCCCGACATCCACAAACTTCTTTCCCTCGAGATTGCGCAGCAGCATGGGAGGCTCGCGATAATGCAGGTCCGGGAAAGTCTTTTCGATCGTATCCAGGTCGTGCGCCTGCGCGATCAGCAGATCTTTCCAGCCATCATTGTCGTAATCCATCCATCGCACACCCCAGCCGGAATGCAGCAGCGTGGCCCCGCCCATGCCTGTGACGGAGCTGTCGTAGCTAAAGGTCCCGTCGCCGTCGTTCCGGTACAGCGCATACTTCTGGTTGGCCAGGTCATCGACAAACAGGTCGGGCCAGCCATCGTTGTTGTAATCGGCAAAGTCCGTGCCCATCCCGGCAAATGTCCGGCCGTCGCCGTCCACAGCCACGCCTGACGGCAGCCCAACTTCCTCGAATGTCCCGTTGCCCTTGTTGTGAAACAGAAACTCCACCATGGAATCGTTTGCGACAAAGAGGTCCGGATGTCCGTCGCGATCGTAGTCCGCTACGGAAATCCCCAGCTCTTTTCCTGGGATCCCGAGACCGAGCTTCTGCGCCTCCTCGGTGAACGTGCCGTTGCCGTTGTTGTGGTAGAGGCGATTCTGGCCGTAGTAAGTGACGAAAAGGTCGTCGAAGCCATCGTTGTTGTAATCGCCGACGCAGACACCCATGGCCCAGCCTGCATCGCTGAGGCCGGCTTTTTCGGTGACGTCGGTGAAGGTGCCGTCGCGGTTGTTCTTATAAAGTCGATTGCTGGCCCCGGCAGGAACGGCGTCGAGGTGGCGTCCCGTGAGCAGGAAGATATCCATCCATCCATCGCTGTCGTAGTCGATGAACGCGCAGCCGGCGCCCATGACTTCGAGGATGTAGGCGGATTTGTCGTCCTCACCGTAGAAGGTGGGATGGGTGAGTCCGGCCGCAGAGCCCACGTCAACGAAGCGGGAAAAGGGCGCAGCGGATGCAGGCGCGGCGCGCATGCCGCGGGGCAGGAGCGCGGGGGCAAGAGCCGCGGGCAGGGTGCGGAGCAGGCGTCGTCTTGTCCAGGAGCTCATCATCGGGTCGCGAATTGGGTGAATGTTTTCAGTTGTGCGGTTGCTGGCTCTGCGCGGCAGCCAAGTCGTGGCGGAGCTGCTGCGCTTCGCTGTTTTGTGGATCGAGACGGAGAGCACTGGCGACCGCCTGCTCGGCCTCAGAGAACTTCGATTCCATACCCAGCGTGGCGGCGAGGCTGATCCAGGCCTGCGTGAATGCGGGAGCGGAGGCAACGGCCTGGCGGAAGTGCGATTCAGCGGACGTGTAATCGCCGCGGCGCGATTCAAGATAGCCAAGCTGGTTTTGCGCGAGGGCGATGGAGGGATCGATGGCCACCACTTTTTCAAGCACCGATTGCTCGCCATCGGTGTCGCCCGCCTGGTCCAGCGCTGTCGCCAGGCGATAGCCGATCAGTGCATTTTGAGGCGCGGCGGCAAAGGCTTCCTTATATAGATCGACGGCGTGTTGGGTGTCGCCTTTGGCGAGCGCCTGCGCTGCCTCGGCGGCCTTGCTGACGGCGAGCGTGGTGTTGTCTCTGTCTTTCACCGCCTGCTGATAGCGCAGCATCTCCTGCTTCGCTTCATCGGTCTGGCCGAGAGCGCGGAGGGCGCTGGCTAACTCGAAGTGAGTCTCGGGCTCGGTGTTGCCCAGATCGAGAGCCTTCTCCAGATGGGCCTTTGCATCCGCGGGGTCGTGCAGGCGCGACAGTGCGATGCCGAGATTGGCTTCGACGCTCTGCTGGCCGGGATGGATGGCGAGCGCCTCGGTGAGGTGATCGCGGGCGGCGGCAAAGTTACCGGCCTGGCGCTCCATCACTCCGTTGAGGTAGAGGGTGTCGTACGCATGCGGAGCTTCGGCGAGAAGCTTGTCTCCAACGGGCTTCGCAGGGCCCCAGTCGCCATTGATCACGAGAGTGCGCAGGTACGAAGTTTGCGCGCTAACGTCTTCGGGATGGGCCTGGTAAGTCTTCTGTGCGAGGTGCTCCGCGTCGAGGGTGCGGGAAACTTTGACGTAAAGCGCGACGAGTGCGTTGGAGAGCTTGACGGAGTTGGGGAAGGATTCCATCGTGTTTGCGATGGCGCTGACCGCATCTGCCAATTGTCCGTCCCGCGCATAAGCGACGGCGAGATCGATGGCAAGATCTTCGTCCAGCTTTGCGTTGTGCAGGAGCGCGATTTCGCCTGCGAAATTCTGCCTGGCGAGCAACGCCTGGCTGAGGCCGTGGAGGGCCATGCTCGAAGTGGGATCGATGCCAAGAGCCGCGCGCCATTCGGGTTCGGCCTCCTCGGGCTCGGTGAGCCGGGTGAAGATCGAAGCCAGGAGGAGATGCGGCTTGAGGACGGTGGGGTCCGTGTGGATGGAATGCTGGAGGGGTGCGACGGCGTCCTTGAAATCCTGGGACTCGTAAAGGCTGAGGCCGAGGAGGTAACTGATCTGGGCGGAGTGGGGATCGAGGCGGAGACCTGAGCGAAAAGCCTGCTGCGCGCACGCGAACTGCTTGCGGTCGCCGAACCAGTTGCCCAGCTCGGTCCAGGTTTGCGCGTCAGGATGCGCCCGGAGCCGGCTGGCGATGGCCGACGGTTTGGTGCAGGGCGCGGGTGCAGGCGCGCAGAGTCCGTCGCGGATCGTCCACGCCAGAAAGCCGATCAGCAGGATTGATGTTCGGCGGCTGAAGGTTGTGGGGCGAGCCGGGGAGAAATTGCGGGAGGCAAACATCGCGCGAGGGATTTTCGAGGATCTCCAGAAGCAACGATACTCAACCGAAAGGCGCAGGGGCAAGGGGATTCCGGTTAGTTGGGGAACGATTCGCCGGCCTTCACGATGCGAATCTGGTGATCGGTGAAGTGGAGATAGCCGCCCGGCAGGGTGACTTTCGGCATGTGGCAGCTGACGCAATTTGAAGTTGCGGTCGGACAGGTCTTCGCTTTGGCGGTGCTTGTCGGCCGCGCGGACGCTGCGTGGCAGGCGAGGCATTTGGAATCGTAAGAAGCGTCGTTGCGGATGAGATCTTTGTGGGGATCGTGGCAGGCGATGCAGCTGATGCGCGGGTCTGTGCCGTTGAAGCAGCGGCTGTTGGCGAGACGGTAGGGCTGAAAGCGGACGTCGGGCAATCCGCGCCAGCCGTTGCGCACCACGGTTTCCCAGGAGCGATGACACTGGCCGCAGAAGTTGGAGAGCGATTCCGAGGTCATGTCCTGCAGGCGAGGGGGAGTCGTGCTGAAGTCGCCCGCAGCGGCGTCCTCCGCGTGGTCGAGCGCGCCCTCGTGACAATGCGCGCAGCTGACGCCGGGGTGGATGGTGTTCAACGTCAGCTTGTGCGAGGTCACGGCATTGCTGGCATGGCAACCGAAGCAGAGCTTCGTGTCCATCGTGGTGAGCTCACGACCCATGGCTTCCTGCAGCGTCTGCGGAGTCAGGCGCTCATCGCCTGTGGTGACGCCCAGTCCGTTCGCGGAGGGATAGAAGCTGACGATGCTCTCGTAGAACTTGCCGTCCTGTTCGAAGACCCACGTTTGCGCCTGGGCGCCGAAGCTCCAGTGAATGGGCATGGAAATGGTGCTGGCGCCGTCGGTCACTTTGTAGACGCTCTGGCCGTCGTGGGTTTCAAGGGTCCAGGTGTAAGCACCCATGTGAAAGCTGAGGAGAGGATGGCCGGCGAGAACAGAGTTGGCGCCAGGCAGCTCGACCGCGTGGGCCATGGGAGTTTCCGGCTGCATCGCCTGACCGCGATGACAGCCGCCGCAGCTTGTCCCGCTGGAGTGACTCTGGGCCAGGGCGCCGGCGCAGACGAATGCGAGCGCAGGAAGAAATGCGCGACGCAGGAATCGCAGAATTAGTGATGTGTTATTGCGCAGGCGGCGCCCCCTGTTGGCCCATGGCAGGGGCGGGTTTGCTGGACGTCTCGGTGAGTTGCAGGCAGGCGAGACGCTCGCGGCGAGCATCGTCTTCGCGTCCCGATTCCGAATAGGCGCGGGCGAGCGCGATGTGAATCTCGAGGTTCTGCGGGTCGAGGGCGAGCGCACTCTCCAGAATGTGCGTCGCGGATTGAATATCGCCCGTCTCCAGCAAAGCGCGCCCCAGAGAAAGCTGCGCCATGGGCAGCGTCGGCGCTTCTTCGGCAGCCTTCTTCGCTTCGGGCAGCGCTTCAGCGGGACTGCTCTCCATCAGGAGAGCCCACGCAAGCATGGTGTGGTCCACGGCGTTGGCGGGATCGACGGCCAGCTCGCGCCGGAATTCCAAGACTGCGGCGTCCTGATCGGTGGGATAGAGGAGGTAGCCCCAGGTGTAGTGAACATTGGCGGCTGCGGGATAGCGCTGGAAGAAGGTTTGGAAGGCCTGGGCAGCGGCCTGTTGATCGCCGGAGAGAAGAAGGAAGGTCGCGTTGCCCGCGAGAGCGATCATATCGCGTTGCGCGGGGTCGGCGTCTTTCGGGAATTGCGGAATGCGCAGCGTCGCGAGTCCGACGGCCACCAGCAGCTCGTCGTTGGAGAGGTGCAGGCGCGCGAAATAGCCGTAAGCAGTGAGAGCTTCTTCGAATCTCCCCAGCTTCGTCAGCAGCTGTCCTTCGTGGTAGCGGAGGATCTGCGTGTTGCGGGAATCGTCCGCGGCTCCCAGGGAGAGGGCGCGCTGCACATCGACAAGCGACGGTTCATACTGGCCGAGCTCAAATTCGCAGAGCCCGCGCAGAGCCGTGGCGGGCGCGGCATCGGGCACGAGACTGAGATAATGGGTGAAGGCGTCTTTGGCCTGCGCGTAGTCGTCGGCGCTGTAACGCAGCTGGCCGAGGTACCACCAGCCGTCCGGCCATGACGGGTTGACGCGCAGGGCCTGCGCATAGAGATCGGAGGCACGCGAGACGTCGCCAGCCTGGCGAGCGGCGTCCGCATCGGTTTTGAGCTGTTCAAAGGTTGAAGCCTGGGGGGATGGTTGCGCTGTGGCGGTTGCGGCGACCGAAGCCGCGAGGGCCAGAGTGGCGAGGACGATCGCGAGAGCTCGATGACGATTTCGGCTTCGCCGACCGATGACGGCGCGGGCCACTGACAACACCTCCGGACTGCCTCCTTTTTGACGAGATCCGACGCTTCAAAAAAGGCGGTTGCTGCGTGATCGTAGCATAGGGCGGCAGCGCTCGGCCCACCCGGCTCCAGACAGCGAAAAGCCCCTGATTTTGAACAGTTTAGCGATTGGTTAACAGGGCTAACAAACCGGTTCCCGGCGAGTTAAGGGAGAACCTAAAATTCTCTTGACAATCATTGTTGTCGGGGCGTACAAACTCGGGTCAGCATCGGGCTAAACCGTTTAACCGCAGTCTGCGCCTTGACACGCAGGTGTGAAGTTTAGTTTTGAGCGCTCGAGTACGGAAAAACCGGGGAAGAATCCGGCTTAATAAAAACAACAGCGATTGCAAGGTCCATGCACGATTCACAGGAGGCACCACGTATGAATTCCATCAAACGGCTGGCCGCAGTGTGTTCGCACTTGCCAGGCTCGCTGGTTATCCTTTCAGGACTGCTGATTCTGGGGATGGTGATGTTCACCGCCGTTCCCAGCCATGCTCAGCAGCTGACCGGAACGATAAGCGCGACGGTTTATGACTCGTCCGGCGCAGTCGTTCCCGGGGCAACCATTACCCTGAAGAACTCCGACAGCGGCGACGTTCGCCGCACCGTTTCGGACGGTTCGGGGTACTTCACGTTTACCGCGGTGCAGCCGGCCAACTACAGCATTTCGGTGAGCGCAAAGGGCTTCACCACGTGGGAACTGACCGGCATCGTGATGAACCTGGGCGATACCAAAACGGTGCCGAACATCGCACTGAAGGCGGGCGCCAGCAACACGACTGTTGAAGTCGTGGCTGACAAAAACGTGGAAGTGCCTGTCGATACGCCTGAAATCAGCGACACGATGAACGCGGAGCAGATCGAAGATCTGTCTCTGGAGGGCCGCGACGCCGGTGAATTGCTAAAAATGATGCCGGGCACGGCTCTGGCCAATGGCATAGGCACCGGATCGAACTTTAACCCCAAGACCACGGGTTCGAACAGCGGCCCGGTGGGCGATTACGCGATCAACGGCTTCTCGCCCTACGGCACAATGGCCTACATGCTGGATGGCGCGAACCTGGTGGATCCGGGCAACGCCGGAACCCAGATTGCGAACATCAACACGGACATGGTGCAGGAAGTCAAGACGCTGACCGGCAGTTACGGCGCGGAATACGCCTACGGCCCGGTGATCTTCGAAGCCTTCAGCAAGTCGGGCGGCAAGAACTTCCACGGTGAAGGCTACACGTACGCCCGCAACTCGTCGCTGAACTCGTGGGAATCGTACGCCAAGTCGCAATACCTGGGCACGCTGGCGAACCCCACCAACACAGTGAGCGGGGCGCAGCTTGCATCGAGTCTCTATCCGTACGAGTATTTCTACTACATCGGCGGAAACGTGGGCGGACCGGTGATTTTCCCGCACTTCAACCGCAACCACGACAAGCTGTTCTTCTACGCCGCCTACGAAAATATGCGCCAGNNACTTCTGGGGCGGCTATGAGTACATGATCCAGCACCCCACGAACGCTATTCTGGACTACAACGAGCCGACCCAGGATCAGCAGAACGGTATTTTCGACGCGGCGGCGAACCCGTCTTCCAACAACGGCAACTACAGCTACGCCTACATGGTGCCCTGCCAGACCTGCAGCGGCCTGGCGGCGGACGCCAACTGGACGAAGGACTCCAGCGGCAACCTTCACATCCCGACCACTGATTACGATCAGAACATCACGGGTGCGCTGAAGCTGTACCCGCTGCCCAACACCACTCCGACCGCCGGCAACGGCTGGAGCAACTACGCCTACGCGCCCAACGTTCCGCAGAACCGCTGGGAAGCGACCGGTAAGCTGGACTACGCCATCACCGAGAACACGAAGCTGAGTGGAACCTACGCGTACCAGAACGAAGTCGATCAGCACCCGATCACCATCTGGTGGGCGCCGCCGAACACCCTGCCCTATCCGGCGCCGGTGACGGCTGCGACGAACTCGCAGGTTATCCTCGGCAACTTCACCCATCAGTTTGGCGCGACCACCACGAGCGAGACAGTGTTTACGCTGTCGCGCTACATCAACCCCAACAAACTCGGCAACAACGCCGCCAACCGGAGCACGGTGGGGATGAGCGGAGTTCCCGGACTGTTCGGTCACACCTCGACCCAGATGCCGAACATCGTCGGCCCCTGGGAAGGTGCGCTGTCCAATATCGATCAGGAGCCGATGGATGGCCCCTTCGATGGCGGATCGTTTGGCGCGCTGAAGCAGGTGCCGCAGTTCTATGAGACGGTCAGCAAGGTGATCGGAACCCACACCGCGAAGGCCGGCTTCTACTGGTCACAGCCGTATAACAGCCAGTCCAGCGGCAGCGACAGCGGCGGGGAAGACCAGGGCCAGTTCAACATGGGATGGCCGGCAAACTACGGCACCAACAACGTGGTTTCGGACTTCGAACTGGGACGCGTCGCTAGCTATGAGCAACAGAGCGGCGTTCCTCTGGATAACTTCCAGATGAACCAGTGGTCGATCTGGGCGCAGGACTCGTGGAAAGCCAACCGGCGGCTGACTCTGAACCTGGGTCTGCGTGCCGATCATGAGGGCCAGTGGTACGGCGAACCGGCCGGTAACCAGGTCTGGGTGCAGTCGAGTTACGTCGACTCGCAAACGGCACCGGCGAATACCGGTCTGGCGTGGAATGCGATCGACAAGAACGTTCCACTCTCCGGATTCGTATCACCGCTGTTCTACTACGATCCACGCGTCGGCCTGATTTACGACATCCGTGGCACCGGCAAAACGCTGTTGCGTGCCGGCTACGGAGCGTATCGTTATCAGATTTCCGTCAACGAAGCGACCAGCAACAACGTCGGTGACGGGCCGAAGGGCATCGTCAACTACACAAGCCCGAAAGCGTTTGCGGGGTATGCGAATGTCGCCAATGGAGGCACCCCGGCGACCTCGGTGAGTCAATCTGGATGGCTGAGCAATACCACGATCGGCGCCGATCTGCTGGGCGACGACCGGGTCCCGTTCACCGGGGACTGGAACGTGTCCATCGATCAGGCCGTGCCGTGGCAGTCGCTGGTCGAAGTCTCCTATGTCGGAGACAAGACCACCGGCGAGGAATTCAATGGCGGCAACGGAAACATCAACAACCTGAACAATCTCCCGCTGGGTGCGTACTGGCAGAAGGATCCGATTACCGGTACCTACTGTTCGCCGTCCGCTCCTTCGAGCGCGACCGCGGGTTGCAACGAGGTCGACTTCCGCCCGATGCACAACTACGGCAACGTCTACCTGCTGACCCACCAGAGCTACGAGAAGTACAACTCGCTCCAGGCGTCGTGGAGGAAGAACGGAGCACTGCTCAACTTCCAGGCGAACTACACCTTCAGCAAGGTGATGGGTATCTGGGACGGTGACACTTCCAACGGCTTCGGCAACGGATCGACGGTATGGCCGTACGCCATTGCGCCCAACTACGGGCCTCTGGATTACGATCACACCAACATCTTCAACATCTGGTACATCTACAACCTGCCCCGCCCGATCCATGGCAATCGGCTTCTGGCGACGGCCATCAACGACTGGAAGCTCTCCGGCTGGAACCAGTATCAAAGCGGTTCGTACCTCCAGGCGAATCTTCCTACTCTGAACGCAAACTATCCCTCGGCAGCATCCGGCGGAACGCTCTTCACCATGCCCAACGGTCTGCCTGCGGGCGGCATGAACGCATCCAGCTGGCTGGGTTCGGCTTCGGTGAATAACCTGATGCCGCTGCTCACCTGCAACCCGGATTCCGGAAGGAAGTCGGGCTTCTACTACAACGCGAACTGCTTCGCAGCGCCGAGCACGATTGGCGTGGAAGGACCGCTGCACTGGCCGTACATGAGGTTGCCGGCCTACTATACGAACGATCTCTCGATCTTCAAGAGCTTCCCGACGAGGGAAAGTCAAAGACTCGAGCTTCGTGTCCAGGGCCAGAACTTCATCAACCATCCGTTGCCGCAGTTCAACCTGAACGGCAGCAACAGCGACGACCAGATCAACTTCGAGCCCAGCAGCGGTGGCTGCACAGCTGCCTGCCTGGGAGCGCCTCCTGTGAACGTTTCCACCAGCGGCAAGCCGTTGTTCACGACCGGACAGCGACTGATGACATTCTCCGCGAAGTACTACTTCTAAGAGACGGTGGAGTCCTTACCGGAAGGGGTGGCGCAAGCCACCCCTTCTTTATATAGTTTGCAGCAGCATGTTCTTTTCCGGATTTCTGCGGCCTGCCGCGCTGGTTGTGTGTTTGGCTGCCGCCACGTTTCTCCTGCTCCACGCCGCCCCCGCTCCCAGCCCTATCCGCTTTGAGCTGGAAAGGATTCCGTTTCAACTGGAGAACGATGAGACGCCGGCGAGGAACGCGCCCGAAAGCATGGCGGGCGGAGTCGCCGTCTTCGATTACAACAGCGATGGCTGGCCGGACATTTTCTTCGCCAACGGCGCCAACATCGCGATCCTGAAGAAGGACGATCCGAAGTATCGCAACCGCCTCTTCCGCAATAACGGCGACGGAACCTTCACCGACGTGACGGATGCCGCGGGGCTCGCCGGGTCGGGATACGACATCGGCGTCGCGGTGGGCGATTACGACAACGACGGGTGCCCGGACATCTTTGTCGCTGGCGTGTACCGCAACACGCTCTACCACAACAACTGCAACGGGACCTTCACGGACGTGACCCAGAAAGCGGGTCTGGCGGATTCCAATGATCCGCAGTACGGACCCCTATGGGCGGAAGGCGCCGTTTGGGTCGACGTCAACAACGACGGTCTGCTGGATCTCTTCATCATCGACTACATGCAGTGGAGCTATGGCGCGCAGCCGCTCTGCCACTTCGGCGACATCGCCGATTACTGCCACCCGCGCTATTACAAGGGCCAGCCGAACCGGCTCTTCCTCAACAACGGCGACGGCACCTTTCGCGACGTCTCGAAGGAGTGGGGGATTCGCGATCAGGTCGGGAAAGGGATGGGCGTGGGCATGGCCGACTATGACCTCGACGGCAAACAGGACCTCTTTGTGACGAACGACGCCGAATACAACTTTCTGTTTCACAATCTCGGCAACAAGTTCGAGGAGGTCGCGTTCGACGCCGGTGTGGCGTTGCCCGAGGGTGGGCAGTTTATCTCAGGCATGGGGCTGGATTTTCGCGATTTCAATAACGACGGATACCCGGATATAGCCTTTGTGGCGCTCAATAACCAGACCTTTCCGCTGTTTCAGAACACCGGCAAGGGCGATTTCCGCGAGGTGACGACGCCCAGCGGGTTGCGCGACCTGACCATGAAGATGTCCGGCTTCGGCGCGGCTTTGTATGACTTCGACAATGACGGATGGAAGGATCTGTTTGTTACGCGCGGCCACGTGGAGTCGCAGCCGTTGCCAGGAACCGAGATTGCCCAGCACAACACCGTCTTTCGCAATCTGGGAGCGAGCGGGAAATGGGCTGCTCTCACCGAGGAAGCCGGGCTGGATGCTGCGCCGAAGGCGCGGCATCGCGGCTGCGCGCTGGGGGATTTCGACGGTGACGGCCGCGTGGACGTGGTGGCGGCGGCGCTGTCCGCTCCCGCGGAGATCTGGATGAACCGGAGCGAGCACACTGGCCACTGGCTGGATATCGCTCTGCGGGGAGTCCGGAGCAATCGAGACGGGATTGGCGCGCGCATCAAGGTGGTCAGCGCGACCGTGGGCGCGCAATATAACCACATGACCACCAGCTTGTGCTATGCCTCGTCGAGCGACGGGCCGGTGCATTTTGGGCTGGGGCCCGACGCAAAGGCGCAGACGGTGGAAATCCACTGGCCCTCGGGCGCTGTGCAGACCCTGAGCAATGTGCAGGCCGATCAGGTGCTGAAAGTGACGGAGCCGAGTGCGGCCAGGGATCAGAAGCCGGCCAAATCGCCCGGCGCGAACTAAAGCGCTACTTGCCCGGACCCTGCTGTTGCTGCTGCGCGGTCAATTTGTCGACAATCTGCCGCTCCCGCGCCCCATCGGCGGGGCGATGCAGGCGGTAGTAAAGCGTTGCCAGCTCCACATGAGGTTCCAGCCACTGCGGATCGTCGGCCACCAGCTTCTCCAGCTGGTCGACGGCGGCCTGATAATCGCCCGACGTGCTCTTCCACATCGCCGACTCATAGCGGGCCATCGTCGAATCCGGCTTCAGCTGCAGCGCCTTGTCCAGAAACTTCTTCGCTTCCTCCATGTTGCGCTGCTGGTAGAGGATCGCGCCGAGATACAGGTTGGCATCGAAGTCGTCGGGGTTACGCTGCAGAGCCTCGCGAAACGCGGGTTCCGCGGCCTTGGCGTCGCCGTCCTTGTCGCGCGCGGTGCCGACGAGGGTGCACAGCCCGGGCAGCGAGGGATCGAGGCGCATGGCGTTATCGAGGTCGCGGCGGGCCTGCGCGAATTCGTTCAGATCGAGGAGCGTGGAGCCGGCCAGCATCCAGGAATCGGCGGCGTTGGTCATCGCGGCGGATTTCTCGACGCGAGCGGCGCCGTCCCGGGGGTGGCCGCCCCGGATCAGGGCCTCTCCCAGCGCATACTCAAAGTCCGGATTGCCGGCGTTGTCCGCTTCGAGGGGAGTCAGCATAGCGATCGCGGTGGCGGCTTTGCCTGATCGAGCCTGTGCGTCGCCCAGCAGGATCGCAACCCGGACATTACGCGGGTCGGCGCGATGAGCCGCCTCGTACTGGTCCAGCGCATCCGGCAAGTCGCCTTTGCGCGAGTACGCAAGGCCCAGATCGAGATGCACCGAGCCGAGCTGAGGAGCCAGCTTTAGCGCCTCCTGATATTGGGTGATAGCGGCGTCCAGCTGTCCGGTGTGGGCCAGGGCGGCGCCGAGGTTGACCCGCGCCGCCAGGGTCTCGGGTCGCACCGTCAGGAGCGCCCGATAATCGCGAATGGCGGCCGCAAAATCGCCCTTTTGCTGCTCCTCGATCGCGCGGCCTAAAAGCTGGTCGGGAGAGGTGTCCTGCCCGAACATCGTCGCACAGAGCAGCAGTACCAGAGAGACCAAACCAGCGCGCATCGCCCCCAGAATAGCCTGGAATCGCCACGACGATTGCGCGATAATGGAGGGTTGCGGGGCTGGTCATGAAAACAAAATCTGCTCTCTCCCTCCTTCTGCTTTTCTCCTTCCTGGTATTCCTTACCGACGCCGCTCTGGGGCAGGGTATTCCCACCGGGGGTGGTGCCGGCACCGAAACCAGGCCTGATTCCATCCAGGACCTCGGTTACATGGGCTACATGGCAAATTCTCCCGCCGGGGTGGCCGCGGGTGCCGGACTTTGGGGCAAGCTGGTCATAGAGGGCAATCCGCTTCTATGGGAGCCGATCATGGTCACGGTCTCCTGTGCGACGGGAAAGACCGACCTGACCACGGGTGCGGGTCCCGACGGCAGGTTCGCGATCACCAGGGTGAATCTCCCCACCGCCTATACGGTGGACGGGGATGTGCGCAGTCAGATGGAACGGCATTATGAGGGGTGCACGGTTCGCGCCGAACTAGCCGGATATCGTTCGACGACCGATACGATCACCGAGGGTGTACTGCGGGACAAGCCGTTTCTTCAGGACATCACTCTCAGCCCGGTGGAAGATGCGCCGGGAACCGATATCAGCCTGGTCACCGGCCCCCCATCGCCGGAGGCGCAGAAAAACTTCGAGAAGGCGCACGAGGAGTGGATGCATCGCAACACCGATGCCGCAAAGAGCAGCCTCGAAGAGGTGGTCAAAATCGATCCGAAGTTCGCAGAGGCCTGGTATCTGCTGGGCCGCCTGCAGGCCCCAACCGATCTGAAAACAGGGACCGCGTCGCTCCAGCAGGCGCAGGCTGCGGATCCGCGGTTTGTTTTGCCCTGCGTCTGGCTTGCTACGATCGCGATTCAGCAGCGGAACTGGCAGGAAGCGAGTCAGTGGGCATCCCGCGCGCTGGAACTCAATCCCACAGGAACCCCGCGCATTTGGTACCAAAACGCGGTGGCCGATTACCGGCTGGGCAAGAACGAAGCCGCGCGCACCAGCGCTGAGCACGCCCTGGCCATGGATCCGGAGCACAACGTCCAGAATGCGGAAGACGTTCTCGCACTCACCCTCATCGCCAAGGGAGATTATTCAGCAGCGCTGGACCATCTGCGCAACAGCCTGACCTATACCCCCGCCGGACCCGACGCGGAACTGATCAAACGGCAAATCGCGTTTGTCGAGCAGAAAACCGCGGCCGACAAGAAATAATCGAGCCATCGATGAGCAGTGGCAGACAGATCTCCGCGGCGGCAGGCACGCCGCCCCGCCTGAAGGTCTGGAATCCCTTTGCCCTGCTGCTAATCTAAACACTGTCCCATTCAGCAATTTCATTCCCCCTGCCTTCGTGGCGCTGCGGCCGCATGCGGTGAAGACTCGGGGATCGCGGCGCCGCGCCCGGGATGAGCGGCGAAACATCACGGCACGACACGGACGATCGCTTGGCGGAACTGCATTACGACGAGGCCAACTGGAAGCCGAGCCATAATCCGTGGCTGGTGGCGCTCACCGTCACCTTGGCGACGTTCATGGAGGTGCTGGACACTTCCATCGCCAACGTCGCCCTGCCGCATATGGCGGGCACCCTGGGCGCAAGCCAGGAAGAAGCCACCTGGGTGCTCACGAGCTACCTGGTTTCCAGCGCCGTCATTCTGCCCATTTCCGGCTGGTTGATGGCGCGCATGGGCCGCAAGCGCTTC
>PKVY01000106.1 GCA_003131625.1 Acidobacterium sp.
CGGCAAGCTCCGCAACAGCAGCGCCCGACCGTCAGCAGGGAGCAGGAACACACGCTACAACAGCGGACCTCTGCCCCCGCGCACCAGACCCAGGCCCAGCAACATGTTCAACAAGCTGCCTGGCAGCAGCATCGGGCAGGGAACTGGCAGTCGGACCACCGTACCTGGCAGCAGCGCGGTGGCTATAACGGCTACCGCATTCCGGACACCCGCTTCCGCGGCTACTTCGGTCCGGAGCATGGATTCCGCATCGAGGGTCTGCCGTTCATGGTGGTTGGCGGATTTCCGCGCTTCGAATACGACGGCTACTGGCTGAGCGTCGTCGACCCATGGCCGGCAGACTGGGACAGCGACTGGTACGACAACGACCAGGTCTATGTCGCTTATGTCGACAACGGCTATTATCTCTACAACCGGAGCTACCCGGGCGTCGGCATTGCGGTCAGCATCTCGATGTAGGCGCGATGGGGTGCGACCGCGACCTGTGGCCGCACCTCGTTCGCCCGATCGTCGCCACCTAAGCAAGCGATGATGGCTTCGATGACGCGCTTCGTGTCCTCGGGCCCGCGCACGGAGACAGAGGTCACACCTGCTTGTTTCACCGCGTAATCGTTCCCGCCAACAAACAAGGCATCGCCAATATAAATCATCTCTTTCAGCGAAAGCCCAAGGATATCTCGCAGCTTACGAATTCCGTAAGCTTTGTCGATGCCGGGCTTCGTGACATCGATGGATGTTGCGCCGCCCAGCCGAACGGAAAAACCTCGAATCAAGAGATCAAGGATGGCTTTGATCTTTTTCCGCTTCGCAAAATCCGGATCCCATCGTTCTTTCTCTGCCAAGGGGGCGTGCTGGCCTAAGGCCGACAGCGTGATCTGACTTCCCCGATCTTCAATTACGTCTCCCCACGCCTTCTCGACGTTGAAGCCTGCTGTTGCGAATGCTTTCGCAAGCGAGCTCACGATCGTCTCTTTTTCACCCGCAGTGAAGTCTTCCGAATAGATCTTTTCCCAGCCGCCTGCGTAGCGAAAGAACTTCGTTCCGCAGGTGGGAAGAATGGATAGATTGACCAGCCGCTGGTCGTGGGGCAGATGGGAGAGCAGTTGTTCTTCGAACTGCGGCCAATTGCCTCCGGAGATCACGGCCACTTTGACAATCCCAAGGAGATTGCAGAGCAGCGCCGACATTTCGTCATCGAGAGAGGACTTACTCCTGGCGAGTGTTCCGTCCAGATCGAAAACGATGAGCTTCTTCATTCACTTTCCACGGTTCAGCGTGAACGCTATTGTCCGACGGGGACGGTCTGATGCCGCTGCTGGTGCCTGCCTGGCACCAGCGATAAGTCGACGCTCGTGATGTAAATGAAGAGGGCCGCAGCGAGGCAAACGACGCCCACCCAAAAGCGCCAGTCACGGTGCGCGCGCATCCAGTACGGGCGGGCCTGCTGGTCGTGGCTCGGATGCGGCCCTTCCTCATGATGAGAGTGTGTCTCTCCGGGGTCGGTCATGCTCCCCGCAATTCTTCTTCGGGAGCGGGGGTGGAGCTACTGTGCCCGTTGCGTTCGCCCGCCGCGGCTTTGTTAGCGCGTTCCTGACCGATACCCATGGTCAGGGCGGTCATTCCGGCAAGGCCGCCCAGTTGCATCGTCTCAATGGCGGAACTGGGGACAATGACGATGGTGGAGTTCTGCTTCAACCCTTCGTACAGCATGTTCATCGCTCTCAGATGCAGAGCGACCGGATCGTTGGTATAGGTTTTGGCAGCTTCGGCAAACTTCTCCGCAACCTGACGCTCCGAATCCCCAAGAATGACACGGGCCTGACGCTCTCTCTCCGCCTGGGCCTGCATCGACATGGCATTTTCCAGTGCCGGTGGAATCAATACATCCTTCACCTCAACCGAGATCACGTTGATGCCCCACGGCTCGGTACGCTCATCGATAATCTCGCGCAGCACACTGCTGATCTTGTCGCGGCCTTCGAGCATATCGCAAAGCATTGTCTTGCCGATGACGTCGCGCAGGGCTGTTTGCGAGGCCCAGCTGATCGCGGTCTGGTAGTCCGCTACATCGAGCGCTGCCTTTTTGGGGTCGATAATCTTCCAGAACAGCACGGCATCCACATCCACAGGGACAGTATCTTTTGTCAGCGTCTTCTCCGCTTTGAAAGAGCTGGTGAGGACGCGCGTGTCGAGCCAGTAGGGAATATTTTCAATCAACGGAATGATGAAGAAGAGTCCTGGTCCCTCCAGGGAACGGAACTTGCCCAGCCGCAGAACAACAGCCTTATTCCACTGATCCGCGACCTGAATGGCGGACGAGATGATGAACGCAACGACAATCGCAGCGCAGAAGATCGCTATGCCGGCCGCGTCGGCTCCCGCTCGATGAGTGGTGTAGGCAAGCGCCGCGCCGAGACCGGCAACGACGACAAAGACCAAGGCTGACAATGAATTGCTTTTTCTCATTTCAATACCCTCTTATCCCGGATGAAAGTTGCCCAGGTGCTTGCCATGGGCGCGCATTCAACACTGATCACTGATTCCACCCTGAATCCGGAGCGCCGTGCGCATTGTTCAAATGCATGCGGCCAAGCAGGGAGTGGGGCCCGCTGTAGAAAAACTCCAGACCGATGTTGGCGCCCACATATCCCAGCATCGTGTAGTTCCCCATCCGGAATGCATCCTTAGCTTCGTAGCGAGTGGGGTACCATCCGGCAACCGCCGTCATTGAACCCGCATAAGGCGCGATGAGCGCGGGAAGCGAAAAAACGCGGTGACCATCTTCGCCGCGGCGCGCGGTCAGGGTTGAAATTGCCGCATGCCCGAGCCGCGGAAGCACACCTCTGCAGTCGCAGCGGTAATAGAGCGCGTCTTCTCTGAAGGCTTCCGACAGCGCGTAACGTGTCGTCGTGCTTATCGCTTCGACGGCAAGGTCGGACCCGAATCGCTTGCTGTAACCCTCCGCGCCCTGCTTCCATTCCGAAGGCGAATTATCCTCCTGATCAATGCCGGCCTCCACTGCGGCGACGCCGATGGGAAGCGGACCGAACGCGTCGAAGGAATAGTTACGAACCTTCGTCATTTCCGTTGGACGACTGTAGGTCAGGTCTGATGGCGCCGAGTTTTTGCTTACGACTGTGCCGGAAGAGCCACCGGCATTGAGAGACGACTGCGCCTTTGCCAGCGGGGAGAGCGCTCCGAAGCTCACACTGACGAATAACGGGAAGATGATAAGGCGAAGGTTCATACCGAATTCCCCCCGTTTATTCCTGAAAACCAGTTTGTCAGAGTGACGATCACAAACATGGTCACTTTTGCTCAAAGGTTGAAGAAACGTCTTTCGACTGAACGAAACCGGCCGGCGAACCATCTCCCCCGAGTGTTAACTGCTGTGCAATTCGATACAGTAAGGGGTGTACTGGCGAGCAACAATCAAGGCTCGGCTCCTGGAGGATCGAGGATGGAGACTGCGATCCACATGGTGAATGATGGCCGCGGATAGTGCTGTCGCATCTGCATCACCCGTCACAGGCTCGACGAAGGCTCAGAATGTCGCCCCGATGGGACTCACCAGCGTTGAGGCAAAGAACCGTCTTGAAAAGGACGGACCCAATGCGATGCCGGATACGTCTGCTCATCCGCTTCGCAACGCGCTGACCAAGTTCTGGGCGCCTGTTCCCTGGCTGCTCGAAGCCGCGATTGCGCTGCAGGTGGTGCTGCACAAAGACCTCGAGGCTGCGGTGATTGCAGGCCTGCTGGTCTTCAACGCGGCTCTCGCCTGGTTCCAGGAAGGTCGCGCCCAGGCTACCCTCGCTGCCCTGAAATCGCGTCTCGCCCTCAATGCGTCGGTTCGCCGCGACGGAGTCTGGAAGACTCTGCCCGCTGGCGAGCTGGTCCGTGGCGACGTGGTGAAGCTCTCGCTCGGTGGCGTAGTTGCCGCCGATGTGCACCTCGTCGATGGATCTGTTCTGCTCGATCAATCGATGCTTACTGGCGAATCTCTGCCCATCGAAGCTGGCGCCGGAGTGGATACCTATGCCGGAGCGCTGGTGCGGCGTGGCGAGGCCACGGCCGAAGTAACAGCTACCGGCGTTCACACTAAATTCGGGCGTACGGCAGAACTTGTCCGCACAGCCCATGTTGTCAGTTCGCAGCAGAAAGCCGTGCTGCGGATCGTGCGGAATCTTGCCATCTTCAATGGCGGAGTCATTCTTCTCATCGGGGCGTATGCCTGGTTTCATGCGATGCCGTGGAGCGAGATCATTCCGCTGCTGCTGACTTCGGTTCTTGCGTCAGTTCCCGTGGCATTGCCAGCAACTTTCACACTGGCGGCGGCGCTGGGGGCTCGCGCTCTCGCCAAGCTGGGCGTACTTCCTACTCGACTCACCGCTGTCGACGAAGCGGCAACCATCGATGTCCTGTGCTCGGACAAGACGGGAACCCTGACCTGCAACCAGCTTTCAGTCACCAGCGTCCGTCCCATGCCCGGCTTCGATGAAGCCCACGTCCTCGGCATGGCAGCGCTGGCAAGCTCCGATGGTGGCCAGGACTCAGTCGATGCAGCCATCCGATCCACCGCCGCGCATAAGCCTGTGTCCGACCTGCCAAAACTAACGAACTTCGTTCCATTCGATCCGGGAAAGAAGATCTCTGAGGCCATGACGACCGATGCGAAGGGCGGCGAGCAGCGCATCGTCAAAGGAGCCTTTACTACGGTTGCAGGCATTACCGCACCGGCCCCCGCTGCAGCTGCAATTGCCGATGAACTCGAAAAACAAGGCTTCAGGGTTCTGGCAGTGGCTGCCGGTGCTCCAGCGTCCATGCAGTTGATTGGCTTTATCGCTCTGAGCGATCCGCCCCGGACCGACTCGAGCTCCCTCATCTCGGAGCTGAAGACCCTGGGGGTACACACCGTCATGGTGACCGGCGATGCCGCGGCGACAGCGGCGATCGTCGCTCACGCGGTCGGGCTGAACGGCGCTGTTTGCCCTCCGGGCCCTCTCCCCGCCGGCGTCAAGCCAGAGGATTTCGCGGTCTTCGCGAGCATTCTTCCGGAAGGAAAATTCGACCTGGTCAAGGCCTTCCAGAAGAATGGGCATGCGGTCGGGATGTGTGGCGATGGCGCCAACGATGCGCCTGCACTCCGCCAGGCACAGATGGGCATTGCGGTATCGACAGCGACCGACGTGGCCAAATCGGCAGCCGGCGTTGTTCTTACCGAAGCCGGACTCGGCGGGATTGTCACTGCCGTGAAAGAAGGCAGGGTCACGTTCCAGCGCATTCTCACTTACACGCTGAACTCCGTGCTCAAGAAGATCGTGCAGGTGCTTCTTCTGGCCGTCGGGCTGGTCATGACCGGCCATGCTGTGCTGACGCCCATGCTGATGGTCATCGTGATGATCACCGGAGACTTTCTGGCCATGTCGCTCACCACGGACCGCGTGCGCCCATCCGAAAAGCCGAACTCGTGGCAAATTGGGCGGATCACGGGCGCGGGCGTGATTCTGGGACTTTGTTTTCTGGTGTTTGCTACCGCGGTGCTGGCTGCAGGCAAATTCGAACTGCGACTTGGAACAGCCGCCCTGCAAACTCTTTCTGTTGTAGCGATCGTATTTGGCGGCCAGGCTACTATTTACGCCATTCGGGAACGTCGCCACTTATGGGGCCTGCGGCCGACGATATGGCTTGTGATGTCCTCGATTGCCGACATCCTGATTATTTCGACACTGGCCCTTCGCGGGTTTGCGATGGCGCCCTTACCTCTTACGGTTGTCGCTTGTGAATTTGGGGCGGCTGTCCTCTTTGGACTGGCACTGGACGTGATCAAGATCCCCGTCTTTGCTCGTCTCGGCATTTCTTAGAGAGCGAGAATTGGTGCCTCTGCCCAGTGCAACGTCGATTCCGGGTGAGCCGAGAGTGAGCAATATTGCACAGTATGCCGGTGAACGCGGGCGGATAATTTCCCCAGCAGGCGATCATCGACGTGGCGTGAGAGGTTCCTTCCCATGCGACCCATGCAGGAAACAGTTCGGGCCGAGGCTCCTCCGCCATTCCGGGTGGGCGAATTCTTCAATTCGCTGGCTCCCGCTGCCGCCAGGGAGTTCCAGGCCATCGTGCAGCCCGTTTGTTACCCGGCAAAAGCCGTGATGTTTCAGGAGCAGCAGGCGTCCACCGGCATTCTCATCCTTCTGGAAGGCTATGCCAAAATTTCCGTGAACTCCAGCGATGGCAGGCGGCTGATCCTGTGGATCGCAAGACCGCCCGAGGTGCTCGGTCTCACTTCTGTGCTGTCCGGCAGTGCCCATGAAGTGACGGCGGAGACGCTGCACCCGTGCAGGATCGCATCGATTTCCCGCCAGGCGTTCCTGGATTTCCTGATACGTCATCCCGCTGTTTATCAGAGTATGGCACGCGAGTTGAGCCTGGAGATGAGCCGCGCGTGCGAACAAATGCGGATCCTCGGCCTTTCATCGTCGGCCGCAGTGAAACTGGCCAGGCTTCTGCTGGAGTGGTCCGCGGGCGGCCGCATGATCCACGAGGGAACCTGCGTCAGCGTCTCACTGACCCATGAAGAGATGGGGGAATGCATCGGCGCCACCCGCGAAACGGTGAGTCGCGCCATGGCCGATCTCAGACAGCGGCAACTGATCGACGGGTTCGGCTCGACCCTTATCATCCCGAACCGCTTTGCGCTGGAAGCCTACGCTCGCGGGTTGCAGGGGGCGGCGCTGTCGGCAGTGCAGACCCGGGCCGAACGGCTCAGGAATCCCGTTCGTGCAGGCAATCCCTCGCAGGCGGCGATGCAAATGCTTTCGCGAATACACCTGGAGCCGCGTCCGGATGGAAAAGCTCGCCGCGCGGCTACGGCGCAATCGATTGACTGAACTACGCTTGCAATGCCCTGCGCAAAAACCCGAACTGGCAGCGCTGCTCGGGCCCGTCATTGAATTTACAATGGTAAGAAGTTCCCCCGCGTTCCCCTTGAACGGGATGCGCGCCTGCTCCCTCGTTCCAGTCCGCAGGCGCCGCCGCATCCGGGAAGAAGACGTCGCATGATTAACCTTCAGAAAATCCCGTTTGACGCCGAGGCCTTTCTGGCGAATGCCGGCCTGGGGCGAAAAATCGTGCAGATGCAGGCGAAGCAGGCCTTCTTTTCCCAGGGAGATCCCGCCGACTCGATTTTCTATCTTCAGGATGGCCGCGCCAAGCTCACCGTCTTTTCAGCTAACGGCAAAGAAGCGACCATCACGCTTCTCGCCACCGGCGACTTCGTCGGAGAGGAGTGCCTCGCTGCAGTGGCGGGGCCGCGCATGGCAACGGCTACTGCCATCACTCTGTGTACGGCGCTCAGGATCGAGAGGGGGGAGATGATTCGCGTGATGCACGATGAGCCTGCCTTCTCCGAGCGGTTCCTGTCATTTCTGCTGGCACGCAGCATGCGCATTCAAGCCGACCTTGTAGACCAGCTCTTCAACTCCAGCGAAAAGCGCCTGGCCCGGATTCTCCTTCTGATGGCGCAGTTCGGCAAACCGGGCCAACCGGAAACCCTGATCCCGAAGATATCGCAGGAAACCCTGGCGGAGATGGTCGGCAC
>PKVY01000125.1 GCA_003131625.1 Acidobacterium sp.
TCGGCGACTTTGACCTGCTCGGCGTCACCTTCGCCGGGGAGGGGGCCGTTGGTGACCCAGATTCCGGCGACCTGATCGAATTGTTTGGTGCGCTGGCGGAAGTGGTAGAGCTCGAAGCTGGAGAAGGGTGCGCGGTTGGAGTAGCCGAGGCCGGAATAGAGGATGGTGAGGCGATTGGCGCTGGGATACGGGAGTGGGCGCAGGAGGACGGAATTGACGAAGCTGAAGATGGCGGTGTTGGCACCGATGCCGATGGCGAGCGTGAGGATCGCGAGCGCGGCGAAGGCTGGGCTGCGGCGGAGCTGGCGGAAGGCGTAGCGGAGATCCTGCGCGAAGGCTTCGAGGGCGGCTCCGGCGCGGCGGTCGCGGACGGCCTGCTTGACCTGCTCGATGCCGCCGCAGTCGCGTAGGGCGGTGCGGCGGGCTTCGGCGGGGTTCATGCCGGCGGCGATGCGTTCGTCGGTGAGGAGGTCGACGTAGGCGCGGACTTCGGCGTCGAGGCGGTGCTCGACCTGCTGCTTGTGGAGCAGGTTGCGGAGTGCGGCGCGGAGCCAGGATCGGAACCGGGGTCGGTGGGTCATTCCGCTTCTCCTTAAGTGGCTTTGAGGGCGTTGGCCATGGCGAGGGCGACTTTGGTCCACTGCTCGGTTTCTGCGCCGAGCTGGCGGCGGCCTGCTTTGGTGAGGCGGTAGAAACGGGCGCGGCGGTTGTTTTCGGATTCGCCCCAGTCGGAGGCGAGCCAGCCGGCATCTTCCATGCGATGGAGGGCGGGGAAGAGGGAGCCGGGTTTGACGAGGAAGGTGCCGTGGGTGATCTGCTCGATGCGGCGGGAGATGCCGAGGCCGTGGAGCTCGCCTGCGCCGAGGGCTTTGAGGATGAGGAGGTCGAGGGTTCCCTGGAGGAGGTTGGTCTGGCTTTGCATGGGGCTCCTATCGATTCGCTATACGAGTGTGCTATGGGTCGTATCGAATGTCAATAGGAGCGGGGACATGCGAGGGAAGTGTGCGGTTCGGATTGGGTGTGTCTTTGGAACGTGGGGAGAAAAGCGGTCGGGTGAGGACCACGAAACGAGGAGAGCGACGGAAAAAGCCCTGTGGAAAAAGGCGCCGAGCGGGAGTTGAAGGCTGCTCTTTCCCAAAATGGGTCAAATGCGGTCTAACGCCGGTACTTCGGGTGAGAGCACAGAGTGGTTTCTATTGACGATGGGGAGCCAGAGGCGTCCGCTTCTTGCTGTGGGGTGAACCTGGCGGGGGCATTGGGTTTTTTCCCGGGACGTGGGCGTCGTGGCGATGGGGGCTTCCCATAGAAGCTCTATTGGTGTAGTGTTGTTTCCCATAGAAGTTCTTGGGGGCGTCGGGAAGACGTTCTATTGGAGGAGAGCTTGGGTCGGTCGAAGAAGGAACAGGAACTTTTGCTGGGGACGCTGGACATGCTGATCCNNGGTCGCTGTATCCGGCGCTGCATCGGCTGGAGGATCGTGGGTGGGTTTCATCGTACTGGGGCGCGAGCGAAAACAACCGCAAGGCGCGGTTCTACAAGCTCACGGCGGCGGGGCGGAAGCAGCTGAAGGTTGAGACGCATCGCTGGAGCGAGATGGTGGGGGCGATTGGGCGGGTACTGACGAATGCGCGGCGGGCCGAAGACTGATTCGGGAATGAGAAGACGATGAGCCTGCGCCGCTATTTTCGCCGTCGCCAGTGGGATGAGGAACGAGTGCGGGAACTGGAAGCGCACCTTGCCCAGGAAACGGACGATAACGTGGCGCGGGGCATGACGCCGGAAGAGGCGAGGCGGCGGGCGTACATGAAGCTTGGCAATCCAACCATCATCCGCGAGGAGATCTGGAAGATGAACAGCTTTGTATCGGTGGAAGATCTGGGGCGGGATATTCGCTATGCGTTCCGGCAGCTGAAGCACAGTCCTGGGTTTGCGGCGATCGCGATTGTGACACTGGCGCTGGGCATTGGGGTGAACACGGCGATCTTCAGCGTGGCGAATGGGCTGCTCTTCAGCTCTCTGCACATCCGGCAGGAGAGCCGGGTGATCGAGGTCGGCTGGCGGCAGAAGGGACTCTCGTGGCAACCAACGCTTTCGCTCCCCGAGTTCCGGGCGCTCGAAAGCCAGACGGGCGATGTGTTTTCCGACGTGGTCGCGGATCAATACGGGCTGGATGGCCTGAGCATGGAGGGAGCGAAACCGGCCCGGACTTTTACCGATTATGTGTCGGGGAATTATTTCGAGGGGCTGGGAGTGCAGCCGCTGCTGGGACGCGTCTTCACTTCGACGGAGGGGATGACGCCGGGCGCCGATCCGGTGATGGTGCTGAGCTACGGATACTGGAAGGAGCATTTCGCGGGCGATCCGGCGGTGATCGGCCGGCGCGTGATGCTGGATAGCAATCCGATGACGATTATCGGAGTGACGCCGCAAGGTTATCGAGGACTGAACACGGCGCTGGCGGTGCAGGCTTTTGTGCCACTGGCAATGATCGTGTCGATTGAAAGCCAGCCGGTGGCGGACTGGGACAAGGAGGACGCCCGCGGGATGCGCGTGTACGCACGGCTGAAGCCGGGGGTAACGGAGAAACAGGCGAGCGCCAGGCTGGCGGTGCTGGCGCGACGCTTGGCGACGGAGCAGCCGCGGGCGGAAAAAGATACGGAGCTGCAGCCGTTTCCAATCTATGCGGGAAGGAATGCGGGTTTCGATCCTGACAATACGACGGGGACGGTGGCGGCGCTGTTTCTGGGGCTGGCCGGGCTGGTACTGCTGCTGGCGTGCGTGAATGTCGCGAATCTGCTGCTGGTGCGGGCGACGGTGCGGGAGCGGGAGATGGTGATTCGCTCGGCGCTGGGCGCGGCGCGATTCCGCCTGATCCGGCAGATGCTGACAGAGAGCATTTTGCTGGCGCTATGCGGCGGCGCCGCGGGGATTGGGCTGGGGGTGTGGGGGAGCGATCTGCTGGGTTCGGCGAACCTGCAGACGGATTTGCCGCTGAGCTTCAATTTCGGATTCGACTGGCACGTGTTCGCCTTTTCGTCGGCGGTGGCGGTGGTGGCGGGCGCGCTGGTGGGGATCGTGCCGGCGCTGCGGCTGGCGCGCGCGAATATGAATCTGGTATTGCGGGAAGGGGGGCGCGGAGTCGCGGGCGGCGGGCACAAGTTCCGCGATGCGCTGGTGACGATTCAGGTAGGCAGCGCGCTGGTGCTGCTGATCATCGCCGGACTGTTCACGCGGCGCCTGGTAGAGAGCGAGCACGCCGATCTGGGGTTCGACTCGACGCGGGTGCTGACCATGATGATGGACCCGGGTGAGATTGGCTATAACGATCCGCGGGCACGGGATTTTTACCGGGACCTTTTGCCGCGCATGCGCGCGATTCCGGGGGTGGAGTCGGCGACGACGGCGGTGTCGATTCCGATGGGGCTGCTGGATCAGGGAACGGACACGGTGACAATCAGCGGGTACCAACAGCCGCCGGGACAGAGCCTGCCGACGGTGGACTACAACGTGATCGGGACCGACTATTTTCCGACGCTGGGGATCCCGCTGGAGAGAGGCCGCAGCTTTACCGATGCCGACGACGAAAAGAGTCTCTATGTGGCGATCGTGAGCGAGGCGATGGCGAAGAAGTTCTGGGCGAATCAGGACCCGGTCGGGCGGCAGTTCACGATGAGCAGCGATGCGGGGCATCCGCTGCAGGTGGTGGGGGTGGCCAAAGACGCGCGGTATCACGGTCTCCGCGGAGCGATCGGGCCCTACTTCTACGTACCGTTCCCGCAACACTACGCACAGAATTCTCTGCTGGCGCTGGAATTGCGCACAGGGAGCGATCCGGCGGGGATGATTCCGGAGGTGGAGCGGGCGATCCGCGATGTGAGTCCAAACCTGCCGGTTTTTGAGGTGAAGACGCTGCATCAGGCGCTGTATTCGCCGAACGGGCTGCTGCTCTTCGAGGTGGTCGCGTCGCTGGCGGGCATTATCGGAACGCTGGGGCTGGTGCTGGCGATTGTGGGCGTGTACGGCGTGCTGTCGTATGTGGTGAGCCAGAGGACGCGGGAAATCGGCGTGCGGATGGCGCTGGGCGCGGCACGCGGCGACATCCTGAAGATTGTCTACCGGCAGGGCATGTGGATTGTGGGCATCGGCCTGGTGCTGGGGCTGGGCGCGAGCTATGGCCTGGTGCGTCTGCTGCACAGCATGATGGCGGTGAGCCGAGGCGACCTGGTCCCGTGCCTGGGCGTGTCGACGGCGCTGGCGGCGATCGCCATGGTGGCTTGCTACATTCCGGCGCGGCGGGCGATGCTGGTGGAACCGATGCAGGCTTTGCGGATGGAGTAGAGCGCTTGGATGAGCTGGTTACGGGACTTTCCTGAATGGGCGGTTGAATATCTCGAAGCCGGGTGGGTTGGAGCGCGCGACGACCATGTTGGGCCAACGGTCCACATCGGCGGCAGATGTTTTACCTGGACACGAACTGAGAAGGGATGTGGAGAACGGCGCGGCCTCGAGGACGGTGGCTTTCCCAAAATGGGTCACGCAATAACGAAAGACGGTACTTTGGGAACGGAACGCAGAGTCAAATCCCTTGAAAATCCGAGGCCGGGGGTATCAGCTTCTTGCTGTGGCGTGAACCTGGCCGGCCCCCGGAAAGTTTGGGGGGGCTGTGAGCGGGCCATCGATCGCGCCATTGGGGCTGTGTGGTGAACCTGGCCGGTCCCCGGAGGGTTTTGGGGGGCTGTGAGCGGGCTATCGATCGCGCAGTGGGGTGACCCTGGCCGGTTCCCAGAGGGTTTTGCGGGGCTGTGACCGGGCCATCGATCGCGCCATTAGGGCTGAGCTAGTTGCTGCGGGCAAACGCTGGTAGTGCTCGCGATGGAGCTCATCGCCAATTGCCCATGAGGACAAAGGGCGCCCAGTAATAGGGGTGAGCGTAGCCCGAGGGAGTGCCGGGAGCGTCGTTCTCGACGACGACGCCGCGTCCGGTTGCGCCGGACTGGGGCGTGATCTGGGGTTTGACTTGGCCGAGAAGCAGATCGAGCTGGGCCTTGCGCAGCGCCTCGACTTTGGTGACCTTGCCGGCGCCGTCGGCCCAGCGTTTGTAGAAGTCGCTCATGAGCTGGCCGGTGCTGGCGTCGTTGACGGGCCAAAGCGAGGAGATGACAGCCTTCGCGCCTTTGAGCTGCGCGGTTGTGCCGAGGCCATCGACTTCGCGGCCATCGCTGGCGCTGCCGCTCATGCCGGTTTCGCAGGCGGAGAGGGTGAGCAGGTCGGTGTGGCGGAGGGAGAGATTCGGGTTGGAGTGAAACTCCGCGACGGTCAGGTGGAAACCTGTGCCTGGTGCATCTTTGCCCGAGAGGAGGAGATAACTCTGGCTGTCGTCGCCGGGACTGAAGACGAAGTGACTGGCGATGTGCACCACTCCGGGCCTTGAGTTGAGCTGGTCTTCCATGGCCTTCTCGGTGAACTGGCCATCGAGAAGGAGGGTTCCGGGGAGGACTCCGTTCGCGCCCTGCACCTGCGCGTCTTTGACGACGTCGTCGAGCTCGGTGGCGACGGCGGGCAGAGGGGGCAGATTCTCTTCGTACTTGCGGGCGATGCCCATGGCCGCAACGCTGAGTTTGCTGACGTCGGGCTTGTCTTCGAGGTGGTCGATGCTGGCGGGGGTGATGGTGACGGTGTTGTACTTCTGCACGACATATTGTTTTCCGTCGTAGAGAGCGGCGATGGGGATGTAGCGCAACACTCCGTCGAGGGACCAGACGAGGGTCTCGGCTTTGGCGTTATCGAGGTCGGCCTGCACGGGGCCGATGAGGATGTTGTACAGGTCCTGGGCGAGGGGCTTTGGATCGCTGGCGGGGTTGTGGAGGACCTGCTGAAAATCGGCGACCTTCTTGTTGAGGTCGGCGGCGGCGATGGTGTAGTCGTGCGCAACGGTGGCGTTGGGAGTAATGACAATCACGCTGTAGTGGTTGGCGGTGACCATGGTGTAGAGCGCGACGGTGTGGGGGGACTCGGCGATCTGATCCTGCAGGGCGCTTACGTTGCCCTTCACGTTCTTCAGACGGTCATTGGCCGCAGTGCTGTCTTTGCCGAAGAGGGTGTAGAGGCGGCCGTAGTAGTCGTCGAGGGCCTGATTGGCGGCGTTCACACGATCGGAAAGTTCTTTGAGCTGCTGCTCCTGGGCCGGGGTGCGGGTGGTGAGGTTTTTCAGCTCGGCCCACTGCTCGCCGGCGGCGACCAGCTGCGCCGTCGACTTGTCGTAATCCTGCTGGGCCTTCAGTTCATCTGGAGTGAGGGAGAGGGGACTGAGGGAATCGGTTCCGGCACCGCGCACGTATTCGGAATATTCCTGCTGCTTGAGGAGATCGAGGACCTGCTGGGCTTCGGGCAGGCGGCCCTGATCGATGAGGAGTTTGGCGAGGTCGTGATAGTAACTGTCTTTGTAAGTAAGGAAACTCTTTTCGAGACTGGAATCCATGCCCTGCAGGTTGCCGCGCACCTTCTGAAGGTAGTTAATCGCCTGCTTGCCAAAGAAAATGGCGAGTGCGGGTTCGGCGGCGGAGTGCGCGTCCATGATGTAGTAACAAACGAGGGCTTCAAGAAAGGGATCAGAGATTTCTCCGGCAAGGGGAAGGGCCTGGCCGTAGTTATCCAGAGACTTTTGTTTTTCGCCCAGCTTTGAGTAAGCGACGCCGGTATCGGCGAGGGTATTGGCTTCGCCGGAGCGGTCACCGGCCTGGCGATACAGGACGAGAGCCTGATTGAGGTCATCGAGGGCTTTCCGCGGGTCGCCCAGGCCGGTCAAGGCGAAGCCGCGGTCGTTGAGCACGTCAGCCTGACCATCCGGATCGCCTACCTGTCGATAGAGGTCGAGAGCCTGGCCGTAGTAGTCCAGGGTCTTTTGTTTGTCTCCGAGATCGGAATACGCGAGGCCGATGTTATTCAGAGTGCGGCCTTCCTCATCCCGCGCGGCGATCTGGTGCTGGACGGGCAGGGCCTGGTTGAAGTAGTCGAGCGCCTTCTGTGGCTGGCCGAGCTTGCCGTAGATATTGCCGATATTCACCAGGACGAGGGCTTCGCCGTGCCGATCGCCGACCTGGCGGCTGAGGAGCAGCGCCTGGTTATCGTAATCCAGCGCCTTTTGCGGGTCGCCGAGATCTTCGTAGTTTTCGCCGATATTGGCGAGGTTGGAGGCCTGGTTGCCGAGTTCGCCGATCTCGCGATTAACGGCGAGAGCCTGGTTGTCATAGTCGAGCGCTTTTTGCGGATCGCCGAGCCTCTTGTAGAGGACGCCAAGATTGTTCAGGGAGAGAGCTTCGAGATTGCGGTTGTGCAGTTGCCGGGCGACGGTGAGCACCTGGTTATAGGTGTCGAGAGCTTTCTGCGGCTGACTGAGATCTTCGTAAGCGATGCCGATGCTGTTGAGGACTCCGGCTTCGGCGGCCGGATTACCCACCTGGCGAAAAATCGTCAGGGCCTGCTCAAGAACATCGAGAGACTTTTGAGGGTTGCCGGTCGCCTCGTAGACCAGACCGATGTTGGTGAGTACCTGGGCTTCGGCGAAGCGGTCGCCGAGCTGGCGATCGATGGGCAGTGCCAGGTTATAGGAGTCGAGCGCCTTCTGCGACTCACCCAGGCCGAGATAGACGTTGCCGAGGTTGTTGAGGATGGCGGACTCGCCATCGAGATCGCCGAAGCGGCGATAAACGGGCAAGGCCTGGTTGCAGAGATCGATGGCTTTTTGCGGCTGGCCGAGGTGCCTGTAAACCGTAGCGGTATTGGCGAGGATGTTGGCCTCGCCATCCAGATCGCCCGCGTCGTGGAAGAGAGGCAGAGCCTGGTTGAAGTCGTCCAGAGCCTGCTTCCAGTTGCTCATGCTCCTGTAGAGGTTTCCGAGATTGTTGAGGGTGACGGCCTGGTCGTGACCGTCATCGATGCGGAGAAAGATGGCCAGGGCACGATTGAGATAGTCGATAGCGGGCTGCGACTGGCTCAAACCCATATCGACGACGCCGATGCTGCGCAGGACGATGGCTTCGGTCTTCTGGTCGCCGCTCTTTTGGGCGATGGGCAAAGCCTGGTTGAGAACGTCGAGGGCTTTTTGGTTGCGGCCGGCGATAAAGTCGGCGGAGGCAACGCCGGTGAGGGCGATGGCCTGGTCGAGGAGGTCGCCGGAGTGCGTGGCCAGATCGAGCGCCTGGTGGGAAGCGGCGAGGGACTTATCGTTCTGGGCGAGTCGACGCCATGCGGTGGCCTGACCGTTGAGGAGGGCGGCTTGTTGTTTCTCGTCGTTTGCGGCGCGGGCGAGTTGGAGGGCCTGGGTGTAAGAGTCGAGCGCCCTTTGATAGCGGGAAACGCCCATGTAAAAGTCGCCGATTTGATTGAGGGCGTCGGCCTGGCGGCGGAGACTCTTTGCTGCTTGCGCGGCTGCCAGCCTGGCCTGGAGGCCGGCGAGCTTTTGTTGAGCCGGGGCGGGCAATTCGTCGGAAGCGGCCGGCGCGGGAGGGGTCGTGGGCGATTGGGCGTGCAGGGGAATCGAGGCGGACAGAAGGAGGCTCAGAACAGCGATGGCTTGCAATCGCATGGGCCGGTTTCTCCAGGGTTCGACACACCGATGGCCGGAGCTTACCGCGGGACAGCTGTGAGAGCAACGAGTTTTTACTGGCTCAGAACAGTCTGGACGGCCGGAGTGATGGCCTTGTCGAGTTGGTCGAGGTCGGGGGCACCAGGGTCGACTTTGATGCCGGGGAAGAGGTGCCACTCTTCGCTGAGCGTGAGCGACTCGCCGGGCCAGACAACGGTTCGGGGACCGAGCAGCTCGACTTCCTGGAAGGCGCCTTCGACGTAGACCTCGGTGTTGACGCCGTAGTCGGGATAGGCGGCACGGTTTTCGTGCGCGAAGCGCTTGACGAAGAGCTCATCGCCGAGGAGATGGGCGCACCATCCTTCTTTATTGCGCAGGCCGATCTTCTGGGGGTTGGCGCGAGCGGGGTCGGCGCGGAGAAGGATGTATTTGAGACCGAGGGTGAAGCGCGGGTCTTCAAGATCGGTGAAGGCGCAGAGGGCGAGGGGCTGGGTGACGGGCGCGTAGTGGTCGTGGGTCTGGAAGGGAACGCGGGGGATGATCGCGGTTCCGGACTGCATGACGGTGATGGCCCAGACGGCGATGTCGATAGGCCAGAGGTTGTGGCTGACGATGGTGTGCTCGAGGGAGACTCTGGAGCCGGAGGGCGCGAGGGTGATGCGGAGCTGCTTCTCGATCGCGGCGCCGTCAGTGGGCTGATGCAGGGTGAGACTGAGGTCGCCGTGCGCGTGATGCTGGATGGGTGCGTTGTCGGGCGCATAGGTAGCAGGGAAAAGCTCGGGCCAGACCCAGAGGCGGTGACCGCCGTAGGGCTTCCAGACCCCGAGCGCGGTCTTGACGGAATTGTCGGGAAATTGGCCGAGATGGTTCTGCCCACTGGTGCGGCCATAAAAGAGAATGCGGGGGCCCACCGCGGTGGTGACGATGAGGTCGACGGTTCCGTTGGAGAGCTTGATGCAGCCGGGCAGATTCATGTAAGACAGTTGATCGATTGCCATGCAGATGCGCCTCGGTTCCAGACGAATGAAATGCGACGAAAGACGAAGGAACATTGTATGCGCTCGGGGGAGAGCGGGTGCGGCTTTTGCCCAGGGATTTCGTGGTCGCAAACCGATTGATCAGGACCTTCCAAACCCCTTTTCCCGAGGAAGTGGCATGGGAGCACGGTTTCGAGTTTGCCCTCGCACAGCGCCGCGGGTATAGAGTGCTCGGTGGAGGGAGGTGTTATGCGGAAAAGGCAATGGCTGGCGGCTCTGGTGCTGTTGGCGGGAGTGTGCGGGGCGGGGGCGCAGGACACGTCGAAGTTATCGGCGCAGTGGGAGGAGCTGACGGCGGCGGATTTTGTAACGGCGATTCACCAGGCGCAGGGGGTGTGTCTGTTGCCGTTCGGGATTCTGGAGAAGCATGGGCCGCATATGCCGCTGGGAACGGACTTGATCAATGCCCGATGGGTCGCGCTGCACGGCGCGGCAGAGGAGTATGCGGTGGTGTTTCCGGCGTACTACTTTGGGCAGATCGACGAGGCGCGACATGAACCGGGGACGTTGGCGTACAGCCGGCACATGCAGCTGGATCTGCTGCAGGAGACGACGGATGAGATGGCGCGCAACGGGTGCAAGAAGATTCTGATTGTGAATGGGCATGGTGGGAATCTGTCGCTGCTGCCGTATTTCGCGCAGACAGAGCTGCAGGAACCGCACGATTACGTGGTGTATGTGTACTGGTGGGATCGGCGCGGCGGCGAGGGGCGGCCGAAGCAGGAGACGACTGTGGATATGCATGCGGGCGAGTCGGAGACGTCGCACATGCTGGTGACGCGGCCGGACCTTGTGCATCAGGATCGGTCAGGGCAGGAGTCGGGCGCTGATCAGGCGCGACTGCATTTGCCGGAGGACGTCTATACGGGGATCTGGTGGTATGCGCGGTTTCCGAATCACTACTCGGGCGACGGCAGCAAAGCCACGGTGGCGCTGGGCGAATATGACATGAAGGCCTGGGTCAGCGATCTGGTGGCGGCGATTCGGGCGGTGAAGGCGGACGACGAGAGCCTGAAGCTGCAGAACCAGTTCTACGAGGACGCGAAGCATCCGCTGGAGACGAAGCAGTGAATGCGGGGCGAATATGTAATGAGCACAGTTACAAATCGGCCATAGATTAGGAAACAGGAGCGGAACGAACGGGATGGGAGCAGCATTTGCCCCACGGCCGGTGCAAAAGGGATTCCAGGCCGGAAATTTGCACAGAAAGTACGCGATTTGCACAGAAATAAAGGACTTGCGGGGTCTTGCAGCGTCGAGATTTTGTGCGATGATTCATTCAACGGAGGAGCAATCCTCCCGAAGAAGAGAGCAGAACGCAGCGGTCAGGAGAAGCGGCAACGCGGCTCAGGCAGCTCACGGGAAACCGGGGGTTGCAGGAGGCAGCCGGGCAACCGGCAAGCTTCAGGACGGCGGTGAAGATGCTCACGCGCATGATGGGTTGACGGAAGCATTCGGGAGCGCGGGCGCAAGCTCGCAGGCTCGGGTGAAGTCGGCAGCAACAGGGCGTGATCAGGTAGCCGAAGCCAGATCTTCGATAAATCGGAAGAAGGGGCGAGAACCCGCAAGGGAACTCGCCCCTTCGGCTTTTGGGAGATGGCGCCCTTTCCTATTGATAGGCGACCCAGTGCCAGGCGCCGCCGTCGAAGCGAAAAAGGGAACGGCCTGGGTGAGGCGTTCCTTTGAGAATCTCCTGGACCTGCGGCGGGAGGCCGGAGAATTCATATTCCCATGTATACGTCACTTCTTGTTCCTGAGGATTGTCGCTGGCTTCGTCAGGAAAGTTGAGGGAAAGGATGTGCCACGGGAAGGTCTTTCCGAGCTTGAGGTCGACTGCGGGCTGCTGCGGGTTCAGGCCGGGAGGAAAAAGGCCGTTGCACACGACGAACTCGTGCGAGTGGACGCGTGGATCGCGGCCATTCAGCAGGCACGGGCTCTCGCTCTGGATGGCGAGAGTATCGAGCAGATCCTTGCTGAGGGCGTGGAGACGCTGGTCCTGATCGGTCGTGAGGACGAACTCCGCGGTGGCGGAGGCGTGACCGAGCTTGTCCAGCATCTCTTTGGCGTTGGCTCGGTCGAGCTGCTGAGCCAAGGCGTTGATCGATAGAGAGAGTCCAACGAAAATGACGAAGAAACAAGTCGGCTTCCGACTCATCAAAGATTCCCTTCTGGGTGGTTAGTCTGCGCGAGGCGAGTAGCTGGAGAGGGATGCAGCGATAGTACCGCGAAACCGGGTTGATTGGACAGGTTTTGCGCGGCGCCGCGACGAAAGAGGAGGCGGCGAAAAGGGGAGCGACCTGGCCTTTTTGGGCGCACATCCAGGCGCGGATAAGAAGGCGTACCGGGACTGGCGGCACAGCCAGCACCGGAGCGGTACCCCTACACCTTACGCTCTTGCTAAGTGTGTGAAACCAGGTGGGTTCGGGACTGCCTCCTGGATTAAGTAATTGAAAATGGGTCAGTTACGAGACGCGCATGAATGAATCTCTTGAAATGATGCATTCGTGCGCATGAGAAGTACCTCATTGGGCGCGGAGGGGGGGCCCCCCTGGGGTTGGGACTGTGGCAAGTGGTTGCATCCGCGGGGGTTCGCGGAGGGCTCTTTTGGACTGTGGCAAGCTATTGCAACTAAAGCCCTTTGCAGGGGCGTTTTGGCAGGGGGCCCCCCGGGGGGTGACCGGGGTGGCCGGTGGAGCGCGATGGAAGAGCCGCTGCATGGACTGGCCTCCGGGAATGGAAAAAGGCCGCCCATTGGCGGCCTTCGGTTGAGGATCGAATCGGGGGATTTTTCTTCTTTGCCCCCTATTATCAGGATACCAAGTCCAGCTATAAAAACCGCCAAATATGATTGAGCGCATTGTGGTGGAAGTGGTGTGGAATGAGGGGCCATTACTTTGGTGAAGAGGTGCGGGGGTTGACAAAAAAAGCTCATCGGGCTCGGAGCGCGAATTTTCGGCCCGAGCCGGGGCTGAAGCCCCCGGTTTTGGGGTGGGTTTCGGCGGGTTAGAACGCGGCGCTTCTGCCCCTGCTCACTTGGCGAGGCGCTCCGGGACGGTGCAAAAATCGGACCTGGGAAGACGTAGAGCGGAAATACGAAAGTAACGCGAGTCGGCTCCAGGCGCTTCGCGCTTCCGCCGACAGCCTGCGGCAGCAAGGAAGCGCCTGCGGCGCGACTCTTTTTCGGCACCCATTCGACGCGCTCCTCGCTTGGCTCAGTGCTTGCTCAGGGCAGCCCTTCGGCTCGCTGGGCTCACCTCGAGGGTGACATTACTCTGAAGCCGTGCCCTGATACAAAAAGCGGGTGTGGTGCGCTCTCTTCAGATTCGTTCTCTGGTGCGGGGAGTGCGCCGGGGCTGAAGCCCCTGGTTTTGGGGGCGGGGTTTCGCCGGGTTGAAACCTGGCGCTTTCTCCGGGTCCCTCGCTTCGCGAGGGATGGGATGAGCTTCGTTTCGCGCTGGGCACAAGTGGCGTGTGACGGGCGCGAAAGGCGGGCGCTTCGCGCTCTCCCGGGTCTTCACAGCGAGATGCGGGGCAAGCCAACTAGGTTAAGTTGGAGGCTTTCTCAATCAGAGTATCGCCGCATGTCCTCGGAGAGGTGATTAGCCGCTGGACTCGCGCTGTTTTCGATCTGTCCGGGACCCAGATTGTCATGTCCAGACCGGCTCGGCGATAGGGTAAAACAATGCCCTCTGTTTGTAGCAGGCGCAGCACGGGGCTGACGAATCTTCGGCTGTGATGGTCAAGTCCGCGCTGGAGCGCGTTCTCCTTTCGACCTGAGCCGCTTTGCAGATAGATTTTTTTCAGGACGGTAAGCAAAACCCTAGCGCCGAGAGGTAGGTCCATTCCTCCGATCGCCGATGTTGTTTCGGGGGCTTCAGAAAAGCGCTCAAATTCGCACGCGTTGTCGAAGACGCCGGTCGGAAGGTCTTTGGCGGATGAGCGGCCGTCGAGGTCGTCTATATAGCAGTTTTCGAACCGTGGGAGGTTTGCTGATTTGACATTATGGTCGAGGGCGAGTCGAGAAAAGAGGCAGTTTGTGAATTTCAGCTTCGAGCAATCGGCGATGTTCTCGTACAGCTCAAGTGAAGGCACGTAGATACCGGTTAGGCGGACTGGTACCTCTATGGTGCAGCCATATTCGATAGCGACACGCACCAAATCCATCACCAGTGCCGATGATTCCTCAGCTTCAAGTGCCTTTCGCAGTGCCGGCACGAGCTTGCCGCCTGACAAGCCGGTGGCTTGAGCTCTGACGAGTATTAAATTTACGCCGAGATCGCCCAATCCTCGGTCCGCCCCCCTGAACAGGTTTGCCGTGGTCCCAAAGGGGTCGGATAAATAAAGCGCTATGTCTCCTGCCCTGCAGATATCGGCAAAGTCCTCGTCGAGGAAGGTTCTTGTACCCTCTTCGGCACGGTCGGTCCCGAGCCCCGGAAGGCGCTGTAGGAGCACGAAACCCTTTTCGTCCGGTTGATATCCACAGATTTCGACAAACGCAGAGGAAAGCTTCTCAGGCGAGAGGGGGCCGAGCCCGCTTTGGCTCTGCCTTGCCATCGTCGCGAGGCGCTCAAGTATTCTCCTGACGGTGAGCCCGTCGATTCCGGCCTCGATCTCTGCCTCGCGGGCACAGACCCGCTCTAAGATGAAATCCCATCCTTTCGCGGGGTCTCCCGCCAGCGATTCTCTTTGGGGACTGCCTGAGGAAAACGCTTGTTCAAGCACGCCGGAGGCTGCGAGATAGCCCACCAACAAGGGACGCGACGGCATCCAGTTTGGGACATGACCAGCGAGTCCCCTTTTTGCAAGATAACGCTGAATCTGCTCGTCGGTGAACTCGTTCAGTGCCAGCTCAGTAAGCGAGTTCTGCGTATCCAGAGCGTTCTTCCTTTCCCTCTCGCTATCGAAGAAATGCTCTCGTCCGGCTAAAATCAGGCCAGCGTCAGGTGGTTGTTCTCTAATGAACTGTCGCACTACCTCCATCGCACGGTAGCGGACCTCGTGGAGGCGCTTCCACAACCCTTGAATTCCAAGCGTTGTGAGCTCGTCAAATCCGTCAATCAGCAGGACGACGTATCCGGCGCGCCACGCCCGGACGAGGTGCGACGGGTTTGGGAACCCAACGTTGCGTGCATGTCTCTCTAGTACTTCCGCTGGGTTCGTTTGTCCAAAGTGATCGCGTAGGTTCAGGTAAATCGGGAACTTGACGGTTTTCGCCTTCAGGTAAGCTCCTCGGAGCCCGCGAAATATCTCACGCAAGGTCATGCTTTTGCCGGAGCCGTAGTCTCCGAAAATGATGAAGCGGCTCCCGCGAAGCACGGACGATTCGATATCGGAGATGCTCCAGACTTTTTCGCTCGCACGCTGGGCAAGGTCGAGGGTGACGTATTCGATCTCGGCATTGGTGCTGCCTGTTGCCGGATCGCGAACGCTTCCGAACGGATATTTGTCGCGCAAAGTGAGGTACAACGAGGCGTCTATTAGCTTGCTCTGAAACTGCGCGAACCCTAGCGCCGTGACGGAGCCATACTTGTCGCGGATGAGAGACCTCTGATCAGCGGTTGGCTCTTCTTTGGTGACGAACCAACATTTCATCGCCTTTTGCGAATCGCGGCGCTGGTGTTTCTTGGCGAGCGCAACGAGCTTTTTGGAATCGTCCTCGGCCTTTTGTTTAGATCTCGAAACAGTACATTCGATCAGGTGGACACAGTCCTCGGTTTCGAACACCCCATCGCGTTCACGCCCGTCGACAATCTGGGCTCCATCGAACTCCGCGTCGGGCCAGAGCTCTCTTGCAATCCTTCGGACTTCGTTTTCAAAGAGCCTCTCTTCTTCTTGCTCCGACAAGGCCATTTATTACCTCAGTCCAACCACCGCGCAGATAAAGCTGTGGTTGTGGATAGGATAAAAGATAGAAAAGCCCGGCGTGAAGCCGGGCCTTTCTGTTGGTGGTGAGGGGAACTACCCCACCCTGCCTGCGC